>NZ_CP120467.1:1345000-1467500 GCF_029983095.1 Enterococcus montenegrensis | reverse complement strand
ACCAACGATTACGATGAACCAAATTCAGAAACGACAGAATTTGAGGAGTCTAAAAGTTTTAGTGAAATAAAAGAAGTAGCATCAAAAAATATTGGTCAAATGTTACATGACCTAAAAGATTTTGAATTGGCCATCAAAGAGGAGCGAATTCCAGATATCTATCGGATATACAATGGACGATTGCATGATGAGTTGAAAAAAACTTCCAATGCAAATCATGAAATTGATAAGTTATTAACTAAAAAGATTCATGACAGTTTTATGACAACTTTTCCTTTTATGCGTCACCATGAAAAAGTTTCAGAAACGTTAAACTACTACCGAATTGGTGACTATTATCGTCAAAGAGCAGCGGTTGGAATTGATACAAGTATTCCAGAAATTTTCGTTATTCCAAAAATTGATAGTGAATGGGAAGCTTTCATTGCTGATCATGATGGCTTGATGAAACAAATTGAGCAGGAAATGGATCAGCTAACAGCTAACACAATTACAGCAAAAGCTCAAATTGAAAAGCTTGATGAAAAGATTAAAGAGCTTAACCAAAAGGAAAAAGCGATTGAAAATACCAAAGGATTTTTTAATCGTGGGAAAACTGACGAAGAATTGGATATGATTCTTAAACAAAAGGAAGAATTGGCGGCTCAGCGTGCCAAATGGCTACCTTATGTTGAAGAACGAGAGAAAACTGCCCAACAAAAAGCTATCTTAGAAAATAAATACCAACAAGTCAGACTAAACCGTGCTCTGGTTACCAAAGAGTTCCGTCAGATTAAACGTTACTTTGGTGGTTTGGAAGAGTTACAAGAACAATTATCAACTTTCATAACAGAATATTTAAACGAAGGAGGCAAAGAAAATGACTGACGGTAAAAATGATTTGCCCCAAGAGTCACTAACAACTCCCGTAAGCGAAACATCAAATCAACCAAAAGCAGTAACAGACAACAGGGCTGTTGAGGAAAGATTGACTACAGAGTTACCAAAAACAACAGAGGCAGAACTTTATCAACAAAATAAAGAAAATGACCATGATGAAATTGTGTTGTTAATTGCAGCTTCAGAAAAAGAATTGGCCGACTTAAAATTGCGTAAAGCTTTAATGGAAGCCGATTTTGAAGAATTACTGGCTGAGTTTGGCCGTCTGATTGTCCCGCAAGTCGAAATTTCTGTAATTGCCAAAAAAATCTTATTAGAATATTTTTCTTACGAATTATTAAAACCATTACATTCAGTGGGGTTAAAACCGGCAGAAAATAGTTATGATGTATGGGAAACAAAACATTTCTTGGTTCAATACTATTTAGATGATAAGCAAAACTTAATTTTCAGTTTTAAAATTAATCCTGTTGATTCACGTTTTACTTCAGAATTTATGCCGTTAATAATGATTGATATACAAGCGATGAAAGTTACAGTTAAAGACGAAGAAGTATTGCGCCTGGTTCATTTGTGGTATGCGGATCAAGTATTTTCAAAAAGTCAGTTGTCTTTAGTAAACTATGATATCAATTTATTGCTGCAACACTTTCGGACTCTGGATTTTGATGTTGCGGCAACGCTTTTAGATAATACCCAAGAACTACATGTTAAATTGGAAACCGACTATCAAATGGCTACAAGTGTTTTAGATGAAATCTTTATCATTACCATGGAGAATGAGGATTTTGATTTTGAAAAGACGGCAGCCAATCACTATGAGGTTTTATTAGATCAAGATCAGAAGGTTGCGATTTATTCAGATGATAATGAGAAGACAGCGCTATTTATTGATTCGAATAAACGGCGACGTTCTTTATTAGATTTCTTTACCAGCTATGCTTTTTTAGTCCCACTATTGGTACGAGGATAGTAAAAACCCAAGAACAAAAGCATTTTTTCTTTGAATAAAAGAAAATTTCGCTTTGTTCTTGGGTTTTTTATTTAAAAAACTAATCGAGTGCAGCTGCATTAGCAGCAGTACGTTTTTGTAAAAAGTAAGAGAGGACGATTAAACCATATAAAACAATCGTCACTTCGGTAACTACTAAATTACTAGTCGTTAAAATTGCGATAAAAATCGCGGTTAAACTTACTAAGGTTACAATATTTACTGTCTTTTTAAATAAAGAGGTGCTATTTTTTTGCAAATAGCTAAAGTATGCTAAACACAACATTAGCCAAATTAAAAGCACAGTATAAGAAAGAGAACCCACTAAATAAGTAAAGAGTGATTCACCAAATAAATAAGATAATAAAACGCCAATATAAAGCATTCCAGTTGAAAACATGACAGCTCGATTGGGCACACCATGTTTATTTAAACGCATATATTTACTGAATTTTTTTGTTTTAGAAAGTTGTAAATGCAAAATTCGTGATGATGCATAAATACCAGAGTTGATTGAAGAAAACAAAGCAAAAACGATTACTAAATTAACAAGATCGGCAGCAAACGGAATTTGCATTTTTTCAAAAATCAAAACAAAGGGACTCGCATCTGAGTTGGCTAATGTTTGCCACGGATAAATAATAAGCAGTAAAAACATGGGAACGATATAAAAAGCGATAATGCGAAATAGCACACTGCGAATCGCTTTGGGAATAGATTTAGCGGGATCTGCGGTTTCTCCCATTGCAATGATGACCAGTTCAGTTCCACCGTAAGAATAAATTACTAATAGCAAAGAATTTAATAAACCTTGCACTTTATGGGGGAAAAAGCCACCATGACTCGTTAATGAACTCATCGTAGGTACTAAACCATCATGGAAAATCCGACCTAAAACAAGGTAACTAGCAAAGATAATCAGTAAAACAACGACACTGATCTTTCCCATCGTTAACCAAAATTCGGTTTCCGCAAATATCTTAACAGATAAAAAATTAATCATAGTCGTGAGTAAAGAAATAATTAATATAAAAATCCAAGCAGGAACATTGGGAAACCATAACTGCATGAAGCTCGCAGCGGCTACTGCTTCTGCAACGATATTAATCATCCACATCGTCCAATAAAGCCAATCGGTAAAGTAGGCCGAAAAAGAACCGATATAAGGTGCAACGACACCAGATAAACTTTGCGCGTGACTGTTGTTCACCGCTAAAGTACCCACCGCATTCATAATACTAAATAATAACAATCCGCCCAAAAAGAAAGCCAGAATAACAGAAGGTCCGGCTAAATTAATCGCTTCGCCACTTCCTTTGAACAAGCCGGCTCCAATTGCACCTCCCAATGCCAACATGGTCACATGGCGAGAATGCATCTTTTTTTGTAGTTTATTTTCCATTTTTTCACCTATCTTAAAAGCTATGTAAAATAACAATAGCCGTATTTTTAAAGAACAAACAGTATCATACTGGAATATTCTGAAAATTTCAACACTAAATTGCATAAATTTTTAGAAATTTCATTTCATTTGTTCAAAAGATAAAAGTAAGGCATAATAAAAAAGCATTCAGCAAAAAGAACAAAGAAAAAATAAGGCACAACTGTTGGAAATTGAATTTTTTAACGAAGTGAGCCATGTAAAATTTTTTGTTAATATTAATTTTTAAAGGTGAAAAGATGAAAAAGAAAATCAGTTTAGGGAGTATTTTGATTGTCTTGCTACTTTTTTTCTTGCAAGTCACAGGTATTCTTCCTAATACAGAAAAAAAACAATCCCAAGCAGATGTTCCCCACAATACGACGACAACAACCAAACATGTGGCAATTGAAGCTGTTGATTTAGACAATCCGCCCCGACTAGAGAAAATCACAGTCTTGCGTATCCGCAATGTCGATGGCGATACTTTTGCATTTTATGTTCATGACAAAGAATATAAATTACGGCTATTGATGGTCGATACACCAGAAAGTGTTAAACCTAATCTAGCAGTGCAACCCTTTGGTAAAGAAGCGAGTGCTTTTACCAAAGATAAGTTAGCAAATGGGGATATTAGTATCGTTTTTGACAAGGGTGAAATAAAAGATAGTTATGGACGCTATTTAGCCTATGTCTATGTTAAAGATGAAATGTTGCAAACAGCGTTGTTAAAGGCAGGTCTAGGTATTGTACGTTATGTCAATGCCGGTGGTGATAGCTATGTTAATGAGCTTTTGGCAGCACAAAAGTCTGCCCAAAGCATGCAGTTAGGGGTTTGGCAAGAAAAAAATTACGTAGTGAAGAAAAGTAACGGCTATTATCAGTATAATGAGAGATAAATTAGTATATGATTAGACTGGCCTTGTCTTTTTTGTTAAAATAGAGCTATAAGAAAGTCCATTTCTTTTACCTCCAGGTGTGTGAAGACAAATTTCACACACCCTTTTTAGGGTAAACCCACTGGGGTTGAGAAAATTGCTTCTTTGACCTAATAATTTAGCCTATGGTTATTCTTTTATAAATAAAGACCCAGATTCGTATTGAACCTGGGTCTTTATTTTATTCTTCTGATAAAATGACTCTTACCATTTTATCTAAGAATTCTTCTTCGGTCATAGGATTTTCTGAATCTTCATGAGAAAAAGCTTTTTCATTTTTTTGACCATCGGTAAAGCGATAAGTATCATCTGCGCTGATAAAGAAGAAGTAATCTTTTTCACCTTCGATATAAAGAACTTCTTTTTGATCAGGATACTCCACTGTAACATCCATTACGGTGATACCAGATACGTGATTTGTCAAATAATCTTCTGCTTGTTTAATTGTTAATGCCATGATTATCAATCCCTTCTTTTATATAGTACCACTATTCACAAAAGGGAGTATAAATAAACACTTATTATCAGAATTAAAAAAATAATGATTTTTTTGCTGGAAAAGGTTCACATTGATTCGTTTTTAGATTATAGTAATTATAAATTGATAATTACTATTTTCTTGATAAATGGTTTTTACTAGGGAATAGTTTTCAATTAGATAAATATATTCTCAATAAATTAGCGGAGGTAAGATGATGTCAATGATTGGAAAAGAAGTGGCTGAATTCAGCGCGCAAGCATATCATAATAGTGAATTTGTGAGTGTTTCAACAGAAAACTTTAAAGGAAAGTGGAGTATTTTATGTTTTTATCCTGCTGACTTTACGTTTGTCTGTCCAACAGAATTAGAAGATCTGCAAGACCAATATGAAACATTGCAGTCCTTAGATGTGGAAGTTTACTCTTGCTCCACAGATACCCACTTTACCCATAAAGCATGGCATGAAACATCAGAAGCCATTGGTAAAATCAAATACTATATGATTGGCGACCCTAGTCATAAAATTGCTGAAATGTTCGACGTTTTAGATGAAGCGGAAGGATTAGCGCAACGTGGTACGTTTATTATCGACCCAGATGGCATTGTTCAAGCTGTAGAAATTAACGCTGACGGGATTGGACGTGACGCAAGTACGTTAGTAGACAAGATTCGTGCAGCACAATATGTGCGTACACATCCAGGTGAAGTTTGTCCGGCTAAATGGAAGGAAAGTGGCGAAACACTGACGCCAAGTTTTGATTTAGTGGGTAAAATTTAAACTAGTCTAATTGCAGCTGTGATTAGACTTTAGTTGCTAAAAATATTACCGTCAACTTCTTTAAGTGCAGCCTCATTGCTGTTTACTGATGTAAGTTTGGCGGTTTTTACTTAAAGGAGCGAAAAAATTGTTAGATAACAACACCATCCAACAGTTAAAACAGTATTTGACCATGCTAGAAGGGCCTGTTGTATTTAATGCTAGCCTTGGTAGCGATGAAAATTCTAATAAAATGAAAGAATTCTTAGTAGAAGTTACAGCATTATCAGATCTTTTAAGTTTTGAAGAAGTCGCAGGTTTGCGAAAGCCTCAATTTACCGTTGACCAACCAGATCAAACAAGTGGAATTACTTTTGCCGGTTTACCTTTAGGCCACGAATTTGCTTCATTTATTTTAGCGGTTTTACAAGTTAGCGGACGGGCCCCTAAAATTGACGAAGCAGATTATCAGCAAATTGAAGGAATTACCGAAACGCTACATTTTGAAACCTTTATTAGTTTAACGTGTCAAAACTGTCCTGATGTTGTTCAAGCGTTAAATATCATGGCTGTTTTAAATCCTAATATCAGTCACACTATGATTGAAGGGGGGACATTTAAAGAAGAAGTAGAGACAAAAAATATTTTAGCTGTTCCTACTGTCTTTTTAAATGGCGAGGAATTTTCAAGTGGTAGAGCAACACTTGCACAATTGTTAAAGAAAATCCCAACGACCCAAAAGGTTGACTTCAAAGCAAGGGATCCTTTTGATGTTTTAGTTGTCGGAGGTGGTCCTGCTGGGGCCAGTGCCGCAATTTATGCGGCGCGAAAAGGGATTCGGACAGGCTTATTGGCCAATGAATTTGGCGGACAAGTATTAGAAACTTTAACGATTGAAAATATTATTGGAACGCCAAAAACAAAAGGTCCTAAATTTATGGCCGAAGTAAAGCAACATGTTGAAGAATACGATGTTGATTTGATTGATGGGCAAATTGCCACAAGTATTCAAAAAGATGACCTCGTAACCCTTAATTTAGAAAATGGCGCAACCCTTCAAAGTAAAGCGGTGGTTTTAGCTACAGGCGCACATTGGCGTAACCTGAATATTCCTGGCGAAGCTAAATTCAAAAATAAAGGAGTAGCGTATTGTCCCCATTGTGATGGTCCACTATTTGCTGGAAAAGATGTCGCCGTTGTTGGTGGCGGAAATTCCGGTATTGAAGCGGCTATTGATCTAGCTGGTATTTGTCATCATGTCTATGTTTTAGAATTTTTATCGGAATTAAAGGCAGATAAAATTTTACAAGAACGACTAGGCGAACTTCACAACGTTACGGTTATCTTGAACGCTGAGACAATGAGCATTGACGGAGATGATAAAGTCGCAGGCTTAACATATCGCAAACGTGAAACTGGTGAAAAAGAAAGCCTTGCCGTAGCCGGTGCCTTCATTTTGATTGGCTTACAACCAAATACAAAGTGGTTAGAAAGTACGTCAGTTAATTTAAATGAACGCGGTGAAATCATTACCGCCGCTGACGGCAGGACAAATGTTGCTGGAATTTTTGCCGCTGGTGATTGCACAGACAGCTGGTATAAGCAAATCATCATTGCTATGGGATCAGGTGCAACCGCTGCGTTAGGGGCTTTTGATTATTTAATTCGTCAAGGTTAAAAAGTAAAAAAATATTTTTTTTACGGAAATAATAAGCTGGAAAAACCGGTTATGTCAGTCTTTTACACCAAGAAAAGTTATGATTTTTTTGTAAAGTCATAGCTTTTTTTATTGGGGTTTGTTATCATGAATGAGTAATATTTTTCCATATTTTGTAATGGTTGAGTCAAAGACTTCAAGGATCGCGTTCTTCAAGGGGTGAGAAGAGCATTTTTGAAGTGCTTTTTTTAAACGTACTTCAATATAGTTGAAGTACGTTTTTTTTATTAGCAAATGACGAGTTATCATTACGATTAGGGCAGTCGTGTCTATTTTTTTAAAATTACGCTTTTTGTATTGTAGTGAAGTATTGATAGAAATACTAAGCAAAAATTTTAATGAAAGACTTAAAAGTTGAACTTTTGACAGCTGACTGAAAGCTTTTCTTATTCGCAGCAAAGGAGGAAATCAATTGAAGGAAGCTTTAGATAAGATTAAAGCAGCAGAAATGAAAAACGAAGATTTACAAAATGACTTACAAAAAGAGTTGCAAGAATATGCTGAAAAAAAAGAAGCACAATTGCAATTACTCAAAGATGGTCTTAAAGCAAACCGACAGCAACAACTTGAAGCAGCAGAAAAAATTGCAGAAACAGCACTAAAAAGTGAGAAAGAAGAACTTTTAGCCGCTGCTAAACAAGAAAAAGCGACATTTACTGCGCTTTACAAAGAGCGTCATGAAAAAGTCGCCACTTTCATTATAGAAAGGGTGCAGGAGACTTATGGCAGTTGAAGCAGTAAAAAAGATTTCCTTAATTTTAGAAAAATCCCATCAAGAGGAGCTACTCCAACTTCTTCAGGCGCTACAAACTGTTGAAATTACAGATTTAGTAGCAGATGAAGAGAATAAAACCTGGATTGACTATTACTTTCCCGCTGGGTTACAGATTTCCCACGAAGGTATGCAAAAATACGAAAAATTATTACAGCAAATTGAAACAGCTTTGCGCTTTGTCAGAAATCATGGGAATGCAAAAGAAAAAACAGTGGAGTTAAAACGCAAGACGCTGGATTTTTTTGCTTTGGAAAATGAGTTTGATGAAACTAAATTACGCAAACAATTAGACCAGTTAGCTGATTTACAAAATCGCTGGTCTGAAATGCAAGAAGCTAAAAAAGTTAATTTAGAAAAAGAACAATGGGGAACATTATGGCAAAGTCTTGATGCATATACGGCTGATGAAACTGCCAGTACCCAAATGTTGTTAGGAACTTTAGAAGATAAATCGTGGTTAGATTTTTTAAGTGAAGTAAAAGATAATGACAATCTTTATGTCGAAAATATCTTTACTGAAAAACAAATGACTGGTTTTGCTTTGATCTATTTAAAATATGAAGCAAAAAATGTGCAAGAATTATTACAAAAGTATGGGGTCAAAGAGGAAGTAAACCCATATAACAAATTACCAAAACAAGTCCTACAAGCTGCTAAAGCACAATTGGCAACTCTTGCTAAACAAGAAAAAGCTTTGGTGGCAGAAATTGGGCAACGAAAAAAAGAAATTGCTTCTTTACAATTGGCTGAAGAAGTCATTTTAGCTAAAAAAGAACGAGAAATCGTTAAAGCAGGCTTAGTAAAATCTGATAATCTCGTCGTATTATCCGGTTGGATCGCAGATAGTGATTGCCAACAGTTTGAAATGCAGTTAGCCAAACACTTTTTGAATCATGAAATTTACTATACCTACGCAAAACCAACAGCAGCAGAAATAGAAACGTTAAAAACCCCCACCAAGTTGAAAAATGCAGCCGTGGTTCAGCCTTTTGAAATGTTAACTGAGATGTATAGTCTGCCACAATATCAAGAAATTGATCCTACACCGTGGTTGGCACCATTTTATTTTGTCTTTTTTGGCATGATGGTGGCAGATTTAGGCTATGGTCTTTTAATGCTTTTAGTCACAACTGTGGCATTAAAAAGAGTTACCTTAAGTAAAGGCGTCGCGCGCTTTATGAAATTGTTCCAATATTTATCAGTTTCGACGATTATTTGGGGGCTCATCTATGGCAGCTGCTTTGGGGCAGAATTACCATTTTATCTCTTGTCTCCTTCAAAAGATTTCATGGCGATTTTTGGTATCTCAATGGTTTTTGGCGGAATTCAATTGTTTACCGGCCTGTTCTTAGCTGCTAAAGAAAACATTAAGAAAAAAGATTATGTACAAGCTGTGAATCAAGGGTTTTCTTGGCAAGCAATTTTAGCTGGGATTATTATCGCCGCAGCTGGGAAATTGGTACTCGCATCTGAAGCAATCTTTATTTTAGGAATTGTCGTCGCAGTAATCGGTGCAATTTGTGTTCTTTTAATTCCGGCTGTAACCGGAAAATCAAAAGTGGGCGGCTTTTTCATGGGATTGTATGAACTTTATGGCGTTACCAGTTATATTGGCGATTTCGTTAGTTATAGTCGCTTAATGGCCTTAGGGATTTCTGGGGGGAGTATTGCCGCTGCTTTTAACATGTTAGTGGGGTATATGCCCCCTGTGGCGCGCTTTAGTGCTGGTGCCGTTTTAATCATTGCTTTGCAGGGGTTAAATATTTTCTTATCTTTGCTTAGTGCTTATGTTCATGCGGCACGGTTACAGTATGTCGAGTTTTTTGGAAAATTTTACAACGGCGGTGGACGTGCTTTTAAAACGTTTAAGCCGACAGAAAAATATGTCAACTTTAAAGAAGAAAATGGAGGAAAGAACAAATGATCGACTTTTTAATTAACAACCAAGGTGGTATGATTTTTGCGATTATCGGAATGGGGATTGCAACAATTTTTTCAGGGATTGGATCATCTAAAGGGGTAGGTCTGACCGGTGAAGCCGCTGCGGCGTTAACGACGAGCCAACCAGAAAAATTTGGACAAGCGTTAATCTTGCAATTATTACCAGGTACTCAAGGTTTGTATGGATTTGTTATTGCGTTTATGATTTATGGTAGTTTATCTGCTGATATGTCAATTGTAACGGGCATGGCCTATTTAATGGCTTCTTTACCAGTTGCGTTTACCGGCCTATTTTCAGGGATAGCCCAAGGTAAAGTTGCTGCTGCGGGTATTCAAATTTTAGCAAAAAAACCAGAACACTTCTTTAAAGGGGTTATGTTTGCGGTAATGGTTGAAATGTATGCCATTTTAGGTTTCG
Organism: Enterococcus montenegrensis; assembly: GCF_029983095.1. NCBI lineage: Bacteria > Bacillati > Bacillota > Bacilli > Lactobacillales > Enterococcaceae > Enterococcus > Enterococcus montenegrensis. The sequence goes on along the minus strand of NZ_CP120467.1, from coordinate 1,457,183 downwards.
TTATCTCATTTCTACTTTTAGGTAGCATCTAGTTTCTAATAGTAAAAGGAGGTAGAAAAATGGACGCCATTACAAAAATTATTGAACAAATAGATGAAGCTGCAGCAACAAAACGTGCAGCCTATAAAGCAGAACAACAGGCGCAAATTGATGATGATTTTCTGAGGCGCAAAGCTTTGATTGAAGCTGAAGACGAAAAATTAACCGCACAATTAGAAAAAAATCAAAACGTAAAATATAAACAACTTCATGCCCGGCAACAGATGGAAGTAAAGCAAGAAACGCTGTTGGCAAAACAGAATTATCTAAGTCAAGTCTTTGAGGAAGCCTATGCCAAAATGCAAGCTTGGCAAAATGACGTCCTCCAAGATTTTGCTGCCGCTTGTTTACAACAGCTTCCTTTTGAAAAAGGGAAAAAAGTTATTTTCAAACCAGCAAACAAAATGCCAAAATCAAGCTACCCGAAAAAATGGTTAGAGCAAATGAATGAAAAATTAGACTATGAGTTGGTTTATGGAGAAGAAATTACGGCAGATTCATACGGTTTTGTCGTCGATGACAACGGCGTGCAGTATAACTTTTTGTACCGAGACTTACTAAATGAAATCAAAACATCAAATAGCAACAGTATTTCACAAATGTTGTTTAAAGGATAAAAAGTCGAACCTTTTAAAAGAGGTTGGCTTTATGACAAGGAGCGCGTTTATGAAACAAGATTTATATCATCAACTAAATCCTTATGTTCGCTTGAAAGAAACAGAAATTTTAGCTCCTAGCTTTTATGAGCAATTGATATCTTCAGATTTACCAAAAATAAAAGAACTATTAAATGCTACGGTCTATGGTAAATATTTAACAACGGATTTTCCCAATAATTTTGATGCTGTTTTAAATCAAGAATTACTAGCAAGCTACCGTGAACTAGTTGAAAGAGCACCCGTACCAGAGGTTATTTTTATCTTTACGATGCGCTTTACTTTGCATAATTTAAAAGTTTTAACAAAAGCGCATTATATTGGCGAAAATTACGACTATTTATATTTACCAGATGGCTTTTATGAACTAGATGAGCTAAAACACGCCATTGAAACGGGAAAATCCGCTGTATTGCCACCCTCAATTTTAAAAAGTATCAATGAAGTGCGGGAGTACTTGGCAGAATCTGCAATTTTGCAAGGAATCGATGTTATTTACGATCGTCGCTTTTTAAAAGAACAAAGACGTTTAGGCGAGGAACTAGGTTATCCTGAATTGTTAAAAGAAATCATTACTTTCATTGATTTAACTAACATCATAACCGCTTTACGCTGTCTTTTACAAAAACGGAGTCAAGCCTTTTTAACGGCCGTGTTGTCAAGTTCTGGTAGTATTTCAAAAGAAACGTATTTGGACTTTGCCAAATTAGATATTTCAGCTTTAAAAGAGTATCTTTTGACAAGCGAGTATGGGGATCTTTTGGCACCTGCGATTAGTGGTGAAAAAATTGATTTTGCCAAATTAGATACAATTAAGGATAATCGGCTGACAGAAATGTTCGCATCCGCCCAAACGGAAGCTTTTGGACCGTTACCGCTATTAGCGTATCTAAACGCCAAAGAAATCGAAACAAAAAATCTACGACTGATTGTTACGGGTAAGAAAAGTGGCTTTACAAACGAACAAATTAAAGAGAGGATGCGAATAACCTATGACATATAAAATTGGTGTAATTGGAGATAAGGAATCCGTATTGCCGTTTAAACTGTTTGGGTTCACCGTCTTCTCAGACACGAAGAAAGAGGCTGTTTTGCAAGCTTTTTTACAAATGGCATCAGAAGGTTATGGTGTTATCTATTTAACCGAAGCTTGCGGTAAAGAAATTGCAGAAGAAATCAATCGGCATAAATCAAATCCTAAACTGTCCGTAGTTTTGATTCCAAATCATGACGGTACGTTAGGTATTGGCCGCCAAATGATTCAAGACAATGTTGAAAAAGCAGTCGGACAAAACATTTTGTAAAGGAGCTAAAGATAGTGCAAGTTGGCAAGATAATCAAAGTATCCGGTCCCTTAGTAATGGCCGAAAATATGAGTGAAGCCAGCATCCAAGATATTTGTTTTGTAGGTAGTCTTGGAGTTGTTGGCGAAATTATCGAAATGCGAGGTGATGTTGCTTCAATTCAGGTTTATGAAGAAACTGCTGGTATTGGACCTGGAGAACCCGTTCGTTCTACGGGTGAAGCTTTATCCGTTGAATTAGGACCCGGGATTATTTCCCAAATGTTTGACGGTATTCAACGACCGTTGGATGTTTTTATGGCCCAAACAAAAAGTAATTTTTTGACGCGGGGTGTTCAACTACCAGCATTGGATCACGAGAAAAAATGGGACTTTCAAGCCAATGTAGCCGTTGGGACTAATGTCTCTGCGGGAGATATTGTCGGGACAGTGGCGGAAACAAAAATTATTACCCATAAAATTATGGTACCAAATGGCGTTTCTGGTACGATAAAAGAGATTAAATCGGGTATGTTTACTTTAGATGAAGTTATTTATGTCTTAGATACTAAAACAGGTGATAAAGAATTCACCATGTTGCAAAAATGGCCGGTGCGTCGTGCACGGCCTGTGAAAGAAAAAATGAATCCCCAAGCCCCAATGATTACTGGACAACGTGTAATTGATACTTTTTTCCCTGTAACCAAAGGTGGCGCTGCGGCAGTTCCTGGTCCTTTTGGGGCGGGTAAAACCGTCGTTCAACACCAAATTGCCAAATGGGCAGATGTAGATTTAGTTGTTTACGTCGGTTGTGGTGAGCGGGGCAATGAAATGACGGACGTTATGAATGAATTTCCGGAGTTAATTGATCCCAATACTGGGGAATCTTTGATGGAACGCACAATTTTAATTGCAAATACATCAAATATGCCAGTGGCAGCCCGGGAAGCTTCAATTTATACCGGTATTACAATTGCCGAATACTTCCGTGATATGGGCTACTCTGTGGCCATTATGGCAGATTCTACCTCTCGTTGGGCCGAAGCGCTAAGAGAAATGTCTGGTCGGCTAGAAGAAATGCCTGGAGATGAAGGGTATCCTGCTTATTTAGGTTCACGTTTAGCTGAGTACTATGAACGAGCTGGCAAAGTAATTGCCTTAGGACAAGAAGGTCGCCAAGGCAGTATTACAGCTATTAGTGCCGTCTCTCCTTCTGGTGGGGATGTTTCAGAACCGGTGACTCAAAACACACTACGCGTCGTAAAAGTATTCTGGGGCTTAGATTCTACTTTGGCACAAAAACGACACTTTCCGTCAATAGACTGGCTTAAAAGCTATTCTTTATATGACACAGAAGTTGGCAATTACTTAGACCAAGAATTACAAGTTCCTTGGTCAGAACTTGTAATAAAAGCCATGCGTCAGCTACAAAAAGAATCAGAATTACAAGAAATCGTGCGCTTAGTCGGAATTGACTCTCTATCTGAAAAAGATCAGCTGTTACTAGAAGTAACCAAATCCATTCGTGAGGATTACCTACAGCAAAATGCTTTTGATGATGTTGATACTTTCACTTCAAGAGAAAAACAATATCAGATGCTTTCTAATATTATCGCTTTTGGGGATGAAGCAGAAAAAGCCTTAGAATTAGGATCTTACTTGTCAGAAATCATGTCAGGCACTATCTTACTGCGCGATAAAATTGCCCGTATGAAATACGTGCCAGAAAACGAAATCAATAAAATTACAGATTTGGCGCAAGAAATTAAAGAAACAATTAAAACGATTATCCAAGAAGGGGGCATGAATCGTGATTAAGGAATATAAAACGATTGGCGAAGTTGTTGGCCCCTTAATGGCTGTTGATAAAGTTGCCGGTGTGAAGTACGAAGAATTAATCGAAGTACGTTTACAAACAGGAGAGATGCGCAAAGGTCAAGTTTTAGAAATCTCAGAAGATAAGGCCTTGGTTCAAATTTTTGAAGGTACTGGCGGTATCAATCTTAAAGATTCAGCAGTACGTTTTTTAGGTCATCCTTTACAGTTGGGCGTATCACTAGATATGATTGGTCGAACATTTGACGGGTTAGGACGACCAAAAGACAATGGGCCTGAAATTTTGCCTGAAAAAATGTTGGATATTAACGGTGAAGTAATTAATCCAATGGCACGAGATTATCCAGATGAATTTATTCAGACCGGTATTTCATCCATCGATCACCTGAATACACTGGTCAGAGGTCAAAAGCTACCCGTATTTTCTGGTTCAGGTTTACCTCATAAAGAACTAGCTGCACAAATCGCCAGACAAGCAGCAGTGTTAAATACCGATGATGATTTTGCTGTTGTTTTTGCTGGTATCGGGATTACTTTTGAAGAAGCGGAATATTTCATGGAAGACTTTCGTAAAACCGGAGCAATCGACCGTTCGGTAGTCTTTATGAACTTGGCTAACGACCCTGCGATTGAGCGGATTGCGACACCACGTATGGCATTAACTGCTGCTGAGTATTTGGCTTATGAAAAAGGAATGCACGTTTTAGTTATCATGACAGACATGACAAATTATTGTGAGGCATTACGGGAAATTTCAGCAGCACGGCGAGAAGTTCCGGGCCGACGAGGTTATCCAGGATATTTATATACCAACTTAGCAACGTTATACGAGCGAGCAGGTCGGATTAAAGGGTTAAAAGGTTCTGTCACGCAGATTCCAATTTTAACTATGCCAGAAGATGATAAAACACATCCAATTCCCGATTTAACTGGCTATATTACAGAAGGACAAATCATTTTATCTCGAGATTTGTATAAGAGTGGGATCAAACCACCAATTGACGTCTTACCTTCTTTATCGCGACTTAAAGATAAAGGAACCGGCCCAGGTAAAACTAGAGAAGACCATGCTGCGACCATGAACCAACTATTCTCAGCCTACGCTCAAGGAAAACAAGCGAAAGAATTGGCGGTTGTTTTAGGGGATTCTGCTTTATCTGAAGTTGATAAAATTTATGCCCAGTTTGCTGAACGTTTTGAAACTGAATACGTTAACCAAGGTTATGAAACGAATCGCTCGATTACCGAAACCCTTGATTTAGGTTGGCAATTATTAAGTATTTTGCCAAAAACTGAATTAAAACGAATTAAAGATGATATGATTGAAAAGTACTTGCCAGAAAAGGGGTAGTTTAGATGGCGCGTTTAAATGTTAATCCGACTCGAATGGAGTTGGCGCGCTTGCAAAAGCAGCTGACAACGGCCAAACGGGGACATAAATTACTAAAAGATAAACAAGATGAATTAATGCGCCGCTTTATTTTGATGGTCAAAGAAAACAATCATTTACGCCAGGAAGTAGAAGGTTTGATGGAAAGTGCCATGCGCGCTTTTCGCCTTGCTAATGCAACTTTAAATGAAGCCTTTATTGAAGAATTGTTCATTTTGCCCGCTACCAGAGTAGAACTGGAAATGGATCAAAAGAATATTATGAGTGTGGAAGTTCCTGTTTTGAATTTCCATTACGATGAGGATCTTTTTGAGGCACCATTAGAGTATGGCTACCTGAATTCTAATGTTCCTTTAGATAATGCCATTGCTCGATTTACGACCGTTTTACCGAAGTTGTTAGCTTTAACCGAGGTGGAAAAAACGTGTCAATTGATGGCTGGTGAAATTGAAAAAACAAGACGCCGAGTGAACGCATTAGAGTATATGACGATTCCAGAGTTGGAAGAGACAATTTATTACATCAAAATGAAGTTGGAAGAAAATGAGCGTTCTGAAGTAACGCGGATGATTAAAATAAAAAATATGAACCGTAATATGTAACAAAATTTTGCTTTAAAAAATCCGGGAGAAATCATTGCGAATTTTTCCCCGGATTTTTTTATTATCTGGTACAATCTAGGGTAAGCATTTCATTGCTTTAACTTAAATTATCCTAGAACGTGTAATTGGAGGTAAGTTTCTTGAAACGATGTAAAAAAGCTCCCTTAGCAACACCGCAGCTAATATCATTAGGTTTTGCCGCGGTAATTTTTGGCGGAGCTTTATTATTGATGTTGCCTATTTCTAGTCGTCAAGGCGTAGTTACGCCCTTTATTGATGCCTTATTTACTGCAACATCGGCAACTTGTGTTACCGGCTTAACAACAGTTAATACTGCAGAACACTGGACACCTTTTGGTCAATTTATTATTTTAATCATGATTGAAACAGGCGGTTTAGGTTTTATGTCGTTACCGGTATTCTTTTTTATGATTGCTAAAAAGAAAATCAATTTACGCACCCGAATGCTATTAAAAGACTCACTTAATTTGGAGCAAATGAATGGCGGCGTCAATTTGATGCGCTACATTTTATTAACTTCTGTCATTATTCAAGGTCTTGGCGCTTTGGCTCTGAGTTTTTCCTTTATACCGCGTTATGGTTGGGCAAAAGGAAGTTGGTTTAGTATTTTTCATTCTGTTTCGAGTTTTTGTAATGCTGGTTTTGACTTATTGGGTGATAGTTTAGCAGGTGACCAACAAGATATTTGGCTTCTTTTTGTGGTGATGATTTTAATCATCGCAGGCGGACTAGGCTTTTTAGTCTGGTACGATATTATGCAATATCGCCAGCGCAAGCGCCTGTCCATCCACTCTAAAATTGCCCTGATCATGACAGGTAGTCTTCTTTTATTGGGCACTTTGGGATTTTATCTGACCGAACATAACGGTGAAAGCTTAGTAGTAGGAAATTGGTTGCAACGTCTATTTAATACCATGTTTATGGCAGTAACACCACGAACAGCAGGTTATTACTCGGTCAATTACTTTGAGATGAGCCATGCCGGTTTAATTCTAACCATTGTTTTAATGTACATCGGTGGCACATCAGGTTCCACTGCTGGTGGTTTAAAGACCACAACTTTTGGTGTGTTACTTATTCAGATGAAGAGCATCCTAAAAGGACGCAATCAGGCGGAATTTAGCGGCCGAACGATTCCAGCTGGTGCTATTTTTAGAGCTTTAACGCTATTTTTTATTACATTATCACTTTGCATTTTTGCGACGATGATTTTATCAGTCACAGAAAAAATTCCCGATGTTGATGGTTTGGGACTAGAGTATATTGTTTTTGAAGTTGTCTCAGCTTTTGGGACAGTCGGTTTAACGATGGGATTAACCCCTGAACTTAGCATGGTAGGCAAAGTAATTATTATAGCCTTGATGTTTATTGGCAGGGTGGGAATTATGACAGTATTATTCTCATTAATTGCAAAAGCAAGACAGCAAGAACAACATTTCAAATATCCGGAAGAATCAGTTTTAATTGGGTAACAATAAGTTTCGTATAATTAGAATATGTAAACTTACAACCTGAAACCTGAAAAAGTATGCCATTATTTTTCTGGCATACTTTTTTTTAGGGTCAATTTGGGCTCTAATTGTTGTTTACGGTAGCTATTGGCAAAATTATCGTCAGTTAACCAAGTGCGAATAGCTTTTTTTTCAATAATTAACGGCATCCGATCATGAATTTTAGCAACAGTTTCATTGGGACTCGTCGTCATAATAACAGATTCCAACTCGTCATTGTGTTGGCGATAAAAGCCACCAACATAAATTTCTTTTTCATCGGTAGGGGTAAATAGAATTTTATTTTTGTCATGATCCCATTCAAAGAATCCTGTCATTGGAAAAACACAGCGACGCTGATAAAAGCTTTCAGCAAAAAGTGGTTTTTCTGTTACCGTTTCACTACGGGCGTTAATAATACGACTTTTATTTTTGGTTGTCGTAAATCCCCAACGTGTAAGTCCCAAGCGGATTTTTCCGTCTTTACCAGGAGCAAGGGTTACAACATTTTCGCTAGGAGCAACCTCACCGATTTTCCCTAATTGTTGTAGTTGTTGATAATATTTTAATAATTCCGTTGTCTTTAAATCAAAAAGATAACGACCACACATCACAAAAACCTCCTAACCTCAGTTTCATACATTCATAAGTAATTGCGCTATAATGAAGAAGAGGTGATAGTTTGAAACAACAGGTATATGCATTATATCAGAAAATGTTCCAAAAGATGGGGCCTCAAGGCTGGTGGCCAGCTGATTCAAAAGAAGAAATTATATTAGGAGCTATTCTTGTTCAAAACACCAACTGGCAAAATGCAGCAATTTCACTAGAAAATTTGAAAATGGTAACGGATTTTTCTAGTTTCCAAATTGCGAATTTATCTGTGGCACAGTTACAAGCATTGATTCGTCCCAGTGGCTTTTTCAAAAATAAAAGTCAGGCTATTCACGAAATTTTTACCTGGTTGCTAGCTTTTGATGGCGATTTTTTTAAAGTGCGTAGCTATTATGGTGAAAATTTAAGAGATCAATTGCTCACTTTACACGGGATTGGTCCAGAGACAGCCGATGTGTTATTACTGTATGTTTTTGATCTGCCTGTTTTTGTCGCAGATAGTTATGCCAGACGTCTTTTTACACAGTTGGGAACACCACAACTACATAACTATCAAGCTTTAAAAAAACTGGTTAACTTGCGTGATTTCACCTTAGCAGAGGCACAAGAATTTCATGGGTTAATCGATGAGTTTGGAAAAGAGTTCTTGAAAAAGAATACTTTTAATAGGACTTTTTTAAGAGATTACAAAATCAATTTACGTCAGGAGTAAAATTATGAATCCATTTTTTACAGTTTTTAAAAAGACCCAACAATTTCTTTTATTACAAGCTTATGCAGATGAAATTATGAGTGAAGAAGAGCTAATGACATTTTTGTTAAATGAAACAACGGATGCCCGCTTTAGCCTGATCAGTCAAAAAGGTTTATATCTGGTAACCCCCAATGTATCATTGGATGAGTTTACCTATGATTTTTATGCCCCAAGTGAAGTTCAAGCCAGTTTAGCAAAAGAAAGTGTTGCGGTTTTACTAACCACGAAGGTAGAAACAATTGCTTTACCTTTTAGTGGACTAGAGGATGCAAAAAGTATTTTGGCAGATATTAACTATTTGTGGTCTAATTGACTTCACATTTACGAACAAACGTTCTATACTGTTGTTATCACCAACTCTTTTATGTTTATTTTAAAATAAATAAATTTTGGCAGTTGGACAACTGATTAAATGAGGGATGTTATGAAGACAGCACTAACTTTAGCCATGGAGGAAGCTTTATATTTTCATTGCCGCCAAAAAGGTGATGTGGTAATTGAGGAAGTTGTTATGCCAGACAATAAAGGGATCGTGGATACTTTATCTTGCAAAATTTTACCGGATCAAACTTTTGAATGGCGTTGTTATGAGTTAAAAGTGAGTAAGGCTGATTTTAAAAGTACCGCAAAGTTGTCTTTTGTGGGTCACTTAAATTATTTTGTTTTACCTCCGTCTTTGTACGAAAAAGTCAAAGAAGAGATTCCACCGCATGTGGGCGTACTTCTCTTTCACCCATATCTAAGTGATTTGGAGTATGGCGTGCCGGGATATTTTGAAACGGTAAAAAAAGCGCAGCGCCAACTTTTACAAGTAAATGAAAATGAACTCTTGTATCACTTGATTACTTCTCAAGCAAGGGAAGTGAATAAAGCCAAACAAACCGAACGTGGGTTACGAGTATTTAGCACCGACCAACTGTATAAAGAGTTAAAAAGACGGGAAAAAGATTACGATATTTTTAGCGGTGCGGTTAATTATTATGATCGTTTTATTGCAGAAACACAAAACCAAGCAGTAGAAGCACTAAAGGAAGAATTAGAAGCAACGCGGGCCGCTTATTTCACTCTTGAGCAACGTCTATTGGAGGAGTAGTAATGTATTATCCTTATTTTCGCGGTAAACAATTTGACTTGTTAGCTTTACGCCAACTCAGTGAAGCCGGTAAATTAAGCCCGGTTATTCAGCCTGTTATTGAGCCAGTCAAAGATAATCCTGCTTTAGGAAAATTGCTTCTACAATTTAACAACGTCAATCAACCTTATTTTCTCATTGACAACCCGCAAGCAGGTGATTTTTTAACATTAGCAGGGCAAGAAAAATTACAGCAGTTAAATGGTCTTAAGACGCACATTATCACGGAACCTGTCAAAAGTGTGACAGAGTATCCACTTTTGATTGCGCAAAGCGCAGCGGTACTACAAGATGCTGACTTTCCTACTTTTGAGATACCTACAATTGTACCTTTAGAATTTCGTCTGTTGCAACATGTAAAAGGACCCAAAATAGTTTTAGAAGATAATTTTTTACGCTTAAGAGCTAGTTCCTATCGGGAAATACCTGATGAAGTTTTTACTCTCAGTCATCTAACGTATCAAAAAAGAGGGTTTGTAGGCTTTAGCGACTTTTCAATTGATAGTCGACTTTACTATGAGCAAAACTACCCGACAAAAGAAATCGTGTTACATTTGGTTTATTTTGCTGAACAAGAACAATTAAGAATTCATCATTTTGTTTCCCCCGCCGAAGAATTACCTGATTTTGCGACGCGTTTTATGGCGGTGATGGCAGAGGTTAGCCAATTTCCGGCGTTTTTAAGTAACGATACCTTAGGGTTGGAAATTTTGAAACAAAGTTACGCAAAAGGAAAATTCCCCGGAATGGGTGTCCTACGCAAAGCTTGCGTGATGCACCATTTAGAATTGATGAGTCGTTTTTTTGAGACAAAAATAAAGGAATGAACATTTTTTGCAAACTTCTTTTGTTATTGCGCAATAAGATTAAGATATTTCATTTTCATTTTTCAGATTTCAAAATTTATATTTTCCGAAAAAATAGTTTGTGAAGTTACATATGGATATGCCAACTTTAAAAAGACTTATTCATGTGAAAATTTTATATTATCCTTATAAATAAAAAGTGCACAGTTTAGAAACTGTGTATTTTTTTTACCTTGCACAAAAGTTAGGCTTGCCGAAAAATAAAAGTTTGGGTATACTAATCTAAAGTATTATTATTTAGGTATGCCTAAAAATATAAAATGATGAGGTGAATGAAATGATTCGTTTTGAAAATATAACGGCAGCATATAGTCAACAAATTGCTGTCGATCATGTTAGTTTTGAAGTTACACAACCAACTATCGTGGGTCTTTTAGGACCCAACGGAGCGGGTAAATCCACTTTTTTAAAAGCGGCTTTAGGATTAATTCCTGCAACTGGCTCAGTCACTTATAAAGGGGAACCCTTACAAAAAAATCAGCAAGAAGTCGCCTACGTTGAACAAAAAAGTGCAATTGATTATACCTTTCCAATTACAGTAGCAGAAGTAGTCTCGTTAGGTGTCTACCCGCATTTAAAACCATGGGCTAGTATGAAAAAGTATTGGGGAAAAGTTATGGATGCCCTAAAAGCGGTGGATATGCAAGATTTTGCCAAACGTCAAATTGGTGAACTGTCTGGCGGTCAATTTCAACGTGTCTTGCTTGCACGCACATTAGTACAAGACGCAAGTTTGATTTTCTTGGATGAACCTTTTGTTGGCATTGATGCCACGAGTGAACAAATAATTATGGGCTTGTTGCGTAAGTTAAAAGAAAATGGAAAGACTATTTTTATCGTTCACCATGACTTAAGTAAAGTTTCAGTGTATTTTGACGAAATTTTACTATTAAGACAACAAAAGATTGCCTACGGAACAGTCCAAGAAGTTTTTACCCCCCACTATTTAAAAGAAGCCTATGGGGATGCAATACTTATTGGAGGTGATTTTACGTGATTACGCATTTTATTAACGGTTTAACAGAATACCATTTTTTACAAAACGCTTTAATTACGTCAATTGTGATTGGGATTGTAGCCGGTGCAATTGGATGTTTCATTATTTTACGTGGAATGTCACTAATGGGGGATGCAATTTCTCATGCGGTCTTACCAGGAGTTGCGTTATCGTATATTTTAGGGATAAACTTCTTTATTGGTGCGGCTGTTTTCGGTATTTTAGCAAGCTTGGTTATCACATATATCGCCAATAATAGTACGGTCAAAAGTGATACTGCCATTGGGATTACTTTCAGCTCGTTTTTAGCTTTAGGTGTGATTCTAATTGGTGTTGCTAACAGTTCCACAGATTTATTCCATATTTTATTCGGGAACGTTCTTGCAGTTCAAGATAGTGACAAATGGATTACCATTGGAATTTCCGCTTTGGTGTTACTATTACTTATTATTTTTTACCGTCCCTTATTGTTGACCTCTTTTGATCCCATGATGGCAAAAGCCTTTGGAATGAAAGTAAATGTGTACCACTACTTATTGATGTTAATGTTAACATTGGTCTCTGTTACTGCAATGCAAAGTGTAGGGACGATTTTAGTGGTGGCGCTGCTGATTACACCAGCAGCAACAGCCTATTTATTTACTAAGCGATTAAAATATATGATTTTACTTTCCGGAACACTAGGGGGCTTAGCTTCTGTTATCGGACTTTTCATAGGGTATAGTTTTAATATTGCTGCTGGTTCTTCAATCGTTTTAACAGCAGCGACAATGTTTTTAATCGGCTTTTTCATATCCCCTAAAAAAGCTGAACAAACAAAAACGAAACAAAAAGTTTACACGGCCATTGCTGTTCTTGCAGTTTTTGGTATTGGTATTTTTAGCTATCAGCATTTTAGTACACCAAAAGTAAATGGCAGTGAAGAAAAAATTTCGGTAGTAGCGACAAATTCGATTATTGCCGATATGGTAAAAGAAGTAGCCGGCGACAAAGTGGCACTCCACAGCATCGTCCCTGTAGGAAAAGATCCCCATGAATATGAACCTTTAGCCAAGGATGTTCGTAAAACTCAGGATGCAGATGTCATTTTTTATAACGGTTTGAACCTTGAAACAGGTGGTAACGGCTGGTTTACCAAGCTAATGGCCAATGGACAGAAAAAGCCAAATGAAGATTACTTTGCAGTAAGTGACGGTGTTGCGGTGATTTATCTTGAAGGGGATGGTCATGGTAAAGAAGATCCTCATGCTTGGTTAAATATCGAAAATGGAATTTTATATGCTAGAAATATCGCGAAAACATTAAGTCAAAAAGATCCTGCTAACAAAGCGATCTATGCGGAAAACTTAACAAAGTATGAAGAAAAATTATCCGCTTTAGATAAAGTGGCAAAGAAACAATTTGCTAGTATTGCTACCGATCAAAAATTAATTGTAACCAGTGAAGGCTGTTTTAAATATTTTTCTAAAGCATACGGCATTCCTTCTGCTTATATTTGGGAAATCAATACAGAAGAAGAAGGGACACCAGATCAAATTACCTCGTTAGTTGATCAATTGAAAGCTTCTCAGGTAAAGGCGCTTTTTGTAGAAAGTTCTGTTAATAAAAAACCGATGCAAAGCGTTTCAAAAGATAGCAAGATACCAATTTACGGGGAAATTTTTACTGATTCAATTGCAACTCCTGGTAATCCTGGGGATAGCTACTACAACATGATGAAGGAAAATTTAGAAACTATTTTTGCTGGTTTAGCCGGTAAAAAAGATTAATATTATTTCCTACACAAAAAGCAGCCAGTTTATTCTGACTGCTTTTTGTTTGGTGTAAAATAGGCGCAAAAAGCATAAAAATATTTTACTTTATGCTATTCTTAACCCAGGAGATGATAACAATGAAATATACTTGGGTAGCAAAGACAGCGATGTGGGATAAGGCCATTTTGTCGATTGAAAAAGTCCCTTGGCCAGCTGGGGCCCATTTAGCAGAGCAAATGAAAAATCACGCTTTAACTGATTGGGAAAATGTCTTGGTTTGTTGGGAAAAAGAAGAATTGGTCGGTTTTTGCGCGCTGTTAAAAAAAGACATATTAAAACAAACAGCGTTAACGCCCTTTATTGGCGTCGTCTTTGTGGCTGAAAAATATCGCGGACACCGAATTAGCCAAAAACTTGTTGCAAAAGCAGAGGAAAAAGCGCGTTCTTTAGGATTTGAACATACATTTATCGCAACGCAACATTTAGGTCTATATGAAAAATTCGGATACCATAAAATCGGCGAAGAAAAAGACATTTTTGATCGCTGGTTGAACCTTTACCAAAAGGATCTCACGCACTAGTTAGCTACTTTAAAATCAGTAAATTAGCTAAATGTTTCCAAGCAGATGGAAAAAAGGCTTTGAAAGATCTTAGAATCTAAAGTTCAAAAAAATCGAAATTTTTAACATTATCTTCACTTGAAAAAACGATTTCAGAAATTGTTATGCTAAAATAGAGTTATTAAGTGGATTAGGAGTTTTGCTATGCAATCGTTTAAAAATTCGAAATTGTTTTATTGGACCGCAGAATTGGTCTTAGTTATTATAGGTGTTTATTTTTTATGGCAAATGCCAGAAGTTTTTAAACCTGTTTTTGAAATGGTAGGGGCCGTTTTATTACCCGTATTTATTGCAGGATTTTTATATTATATGTTTGACCCAATCGTCAACTTCTTACAAAAGCGTGGATTGTCCCGAGTCTTAGGTTTTTTACTTTCATTTTTAGTCGTAGTCATCATTATTGTTTTAACAGCAATGAATGTCATTCCCCAGTTGATTGAGCAGACAGTCCAATTAACACAACAATTACCTACTTATGCTGATGAATTAGTTAAGTGGTTAGATGGACTAGCTAAACAAGATGAATTCAAAAATTTTAATTTAGAACAACAACTGGATTCGGCCAATATTACGATTAATCGCATTATTAATTTTATTATTGTGAATGTAACTTCCAGTTTATCTTCTATTTTTTCTATTTTAACGAAATTTTTTGTTCTCTTGTTTACGGTACCTTTTATTTTGCTATTTATGTTTAAAGATGGTCATCGTTTCTTAGATGCGCTATCAAATTTTTTCCCGCGGACAATTCGCACTGAACTACGACAAACGGTTCGAGAGTTAAATGATACGTTGTCTGCTTATATTAGCAGTACAGTATTAGATGCATTTATTATTGGAATTATGAGCTTTATCGCCATGACAATTTTCGGGCAGCCCTATTCATTATTATTAGCTCTAATTTGCGGTATCACCAATATAATTCCTTATGTCGGTCCGTTTATCGGTGCTGTACCTGCTGTGATTGTGGGGCTGTTTATTTCACCGTGGCAAGCCTTGTACATGGCATTATCTATTCTAGTTATCCAGCAACTCGATGGGAATCTGATTAAACCGCTTTTATTTGGGAAATCATTAAATGTGCATCCTATTACTATTATCTTAGTTCTATTGGGTGCTGGTAGAGTTTCTGGTATCATGGGGATGTTGATTTGCATTCCTGTCTATGCGGTAATTAAGACATTGATTATTAATATTCGTAAAATTTATCTCTTGAAAAAAACAGAAGCATTAACGACTAATTTAGAAGAAACCGAAGAATAATACAAAAACCTCATTTTAGTGTTCTTAAAAGAACTAAGATGAGGTTTTTTACGTGAATTGCAAATGCAAAAGTACTTGTGATGCAACTATCAAAAAAAGAAAAACTTTTTTACTGCAGAAGTAATAACAAGCAAATAATTTCTTCTTATAAAAGAAAAATTTTCTGCTAATAATCCTTCAGAAGGAGAAATTCAATAAATAAGTATTGTAAGTTACGCTACTCAATTTAATTGCTGTGGTATTTTTTTGCAAATGGTTGGTTTGAAAACATGCCAATTGGTTGTGGGCAACCCACTGGAAGTTTGCTAGACTTTTAATCACAAAGGGGGATAAGAGGATGACAAAAATAGTGTTAACGATTGGTGGGTCAGATCCTTTTGCCGGCGGTGGAATACAAACGGACTTAAAAACATTCGGTGATTATCACACTTTTGGTATATCAGTTTTAACTTCTATTGTTACGCTTGTTAACAATAATTTAGCAATTCATCCCGTTACAAAAGAAATATTCTTAGCCCAATTAAAAAGTATCGAGCAGGTAAATTTTAGTGGAATTAAAATTGGGTTAATTGCAAATCTCGAATTTATTCCTTTAATTAAGGAATTTTTGCAAAAGCATCCCGATATCCCCATTATCTTAGATCCTGTTTTAGTTTTTAAAGAGGGAAATTCAGCGATTGAAAAAGAGATTTTAGCAGGAATTCGTGGTGAATTGGCTCCTTTGGCCAGTTTAATCACACCTAATTTAACTGAAGCCGAAACGTTGAGCAAAAGAAAAATTAACAGCTTGCAGGAAATGAAAGAGGTAGCTATCCTGCTACAAAAAGAGTATAAAACAGCTGTCTTAATAAAAGGTGGCGGGCGACTTGCAGGAGAGCGTGCTATTGATTTATTAGCACTACCAGAAACGAAAATAGTAGAATATCAGGCACAAAAAATTAAGGCCATTACAATTAATGGTGCCGGTTGTAGTCTATCTGCTGCAATTACAGCTGGTCTAACTAAAGATAAGCTAGAAAAGGCCGTAAGTGATGCAAAAGGTTATGTTTACAAAAGCATACAAGCCGGCGTGATGGTGACAGCAGAATTTGGCAGTGTTTATTTTGAAGAATCGATTATTAAATCAAATAATCTTCCAGCTTAAAGTTAAAGGAGAGGGGAAACAATGCAAATAAAAAAAATAACACTATATGCTGTCTTAGCAGCTTTAACAAGTGCAGTTTCTTTACTTGTTATAATTCCAATTCCGGGTACAAATGGCATTATAACTCTGTGTGATGCCGGCATTGCGATTACAGGGTTATATTATTAGGTCCAACAGCGGGACTTTTTGTCGGTGCTATCAGTGGTGGATTTATCGATTTATTAGCGGGCTATCCACAATGGATTTTGTTTTCACTACTTATTCATGGCGTACAAGGATTTGTATTTGGTTATTTTTTCCAACAAAAGAAATTTTTAAAGTCATTAGGATTAGTTTTGGGCGTCATCATTATGGTTGTGGGTTACGCTTTAACTACAGGATTACTTTATGGACTTGGGGCTGCGATTGCCTCGATTCCAAGCAATCTATTCCAAAGCACATTTGGCGCATTAATCGCAATCCCAATAACGACCATGTTAAAAAAGGCAACAGGGAAACGTTTGAAGTTTGATCATTAAATCAAAATGATTGTTCATATCAGGTAAATGGATCAAACATAATCATTTTGAGTATTTCAGCTTATGATTTTATTTGAGATAAAAAATTCAGTTTGAAATTAATAGTGCACTTTAAAATTCGTGAGACAGTATCAGATCAAAAAATTTCTTTATAGTAAGTTATTTCGCGCAGCTGCATTTAACAGTTTTTAAATGCAGCCTTAAAAATTAGGCAGGGAAGTGCAAAAGTAGCAATATAATCAGTAAATTAGATTAGTTTTACATTTTAGTTTACATAATATATATTATACGAAGTTAATATTCAAAAGTGCATGTTAGAATTAAGCGCAAAATCTGCCTTAGCTATCATAATCAAATAATGATTACCCGTGATTAGGTCTATCAATCCATGTTTATTTTTTATGATTGTATAATATTGTTCACGGTAAAATTATTTTGATTGTTTCTAGAAAGCTTCCGAGTACTCGAAATTAAATTTGTACTGAGGAAATTTCTATTTAAAAATTTTTCGTAACTTTAAATTTTCATCCTTTGCACAGGTTGATCAATTTTACTTTGCGAAATATTTTTAAAATCAGACGGTTTTGGAAAATATTTTCTAAGTAATCCGTTGTGATTTTTGTCAGGTCAGATCCGCGTTCCTGCAGCACACACGAATTAAAACATACATAATATATTTTACGATTGAATATTTCCTCAATAAGTCCAATTTCAAATTGATTTAAAAATTCGTTTTCATAGTCACATGTGATTGATTTCACATCATGGGGATACATTTCTACTAAATGCGTGATTGTAATCATCGTGGGTCAACTAGTTTTGTTTGGTATTTTGATTGCTACGTAATGTCTCAATTTGTACTCGATAAATCTTGCTGGGTCCGCTGTTAAACTCGCTTAGAGGCAACTGTGTCTGCTGCTTAGCTATTTTTATAAGAAAACTTTGTTAGACGCTTCAAGATGAAATTTCATAATATAACGCAAATTATCATTATGCCCAACATGCCCAAGCTGAAAATTCCAACGTATTAAAACCTAAATTTTAAGTGGCTTTGTTAATTCTTTTTTTAATTATACCCCCCCTCTTACTTTTTATCTTTGCAATTGTCGCACCATTTAATTGATTGTTTGTGCTAAAATCAAGTTTAATAGTACTAGTAAGGTGAAAGGATGGGATAAAATGAATTTGTCTTTGCAAGTTGAAGAAACGCTTAAAGCTTTGGCGATCCCTTTTGAAATAGTGGAACACCCTCCTGCTTTGACAACTGCGGAGGCCGACAGCTTTATTACTGGAATTGAAGGTGTCCGTACAAAATCAATGTTTCTAACGAATAAAAAGAAAACTGCCTATTATTTACTGATTATGGACGATGAAAAGCGTTTAGATATGGATAAGTTTAAAGAGATTGTAGGCGCTAATCGGATCAAAATGGCCTCTACTGATAGCCTAATGGAGCAATTACAACTCCCTCCAGGTGTGGTTTCGGTGTTTGGTTTATTAAATAATACCAAAAAAAATGTTCAAGTATTTTTTGATGCAGAAATCTTGGACAAAAAGAAAATGAGTTTTCATCCAAACGTCAATACGAAGACAATTTTCCTATCAACTAAAGATGTCTTAAAGTTTGTCAACGCAATTGGCTTTGAATACACTATAATCGATTTGTAGACTAAAAAACCCTGCTGACTATTTAAATAGCCAGCAGGGTTTGTTTTTAAACTTCTTTTAATTCAGGCAGTGCTGTTTTATTTTTATCTCTACGGGCAATTGCTGGTAAAATCATGCCCAATAAAATTAAAACGATCGGTGTTAAGACATTTGTCATTAACTGGAACCACCAAGCTTTTGGATTTGTTGCGTAATCCAATTTTGGAACCATTCCTAAGACACAAGCAAAAGCTGTGAAGGCAAAACACCATGTACCCGCGATAAAGCCAAGTTTTGGATTTTTTAAGAATTTATATTCGGATTGATACTTCTTCCAAGCTTTATTTAACATCATATAAGCAAAGAATACCCATAAATAACGCATTGGCATTACGACAGAGTTAAGGTTAGTCATCCATTTCACTAGCTCATCTGTATTGCCGATTCCTAAAATTGGCAATAAGATAATGACGCTAACTAAAATACCAGTTAATAAGTAACCATTAACTAAAGTACCTTTGGCTGAACGTTTTCTTAACCAATTTGGCACAAACATTGGATCTGCGTCCGCCAATAAGATTTGTAATGGCGCATCAATTGAAAAAGCTAACGCTGAAATTTGGCCAATTGTATTGGTTAATGCGTAAATGATCATTAATAAGTTGCCAACACCGTAATAATTACCTAGTTGTTGGAATGCGCTGTAAGCCCCGTTACGCATTAAATCCGCTGGGATATTATTGCTAGCAAACAACATACCCATAGCCACAGAACCTAAAATTGCAGAAACCCCTACCATACCAGCTAATAAGAACATACCACGCGGGAATTCTTTGGCAGGGTTTCTAGTTTGGTTAACATAAGGCGAGATTTTTTCAGCTCCCCCTACGGCAAAAACTAACATGGAGATGGTTGTAAAATAAGAAAAGTCAAATTTTGGAATGTATGTTTTAATATTTCCCATGTCAGGGGTCGCAAATTCCATACCTTTACTTACAGCCGGCGCACCTACTGCTAGCAAGATAAACAGAATTGACATCACAAACATTGCCGTACCAGCCAAACCGCCAATAACTTTTAATGTTGTTAATCCCTTTGTCGATAAATATAAAAACAGCAAGAAAATAACTAAACTTAAAAGTGCAATGGTTGTCATTGACATGCTTGATACCATATCTCCATTACCTTGGACAGCCCAACCTAACGCAATTAAGATTGCTTGCGGTTTTTGCGCAAGATACGGAATATGCACGACCCAATATGTCCAGGCCGCATAATAAGCTAAGCGTTTTGTTGAGGTATTTTCAACCCATGAGCTAACGCCGCCTTTGCTGTTTTTAAAAGTCGAGCCCAACTGACCGACAATTAAAGCATATGGAATAAAATAAAGTGCTAAGATAAGAATCCATGAAGTAACAACAGAGATTCCTTGTTGGGCATAGTTATTTACAACATTTCCTAAACCCCAAACCATATTAAAGGCAATTAAGCCAACGGTGAACCACCGCAGTTGTTTTTGATTTTGACTCATGAAAAAACTCCTTTAAATAATAAATTGCAACTTCTATATCATAGTTATTTTTAAAGGAATTCTCAACTACTAAAATAATGAATTTAGCACAGTTTCACCAACAATTAATACTACTTTCATTTAAAAGACAAAATTTTGCTAAAATCGTTTGCAAAAATAACAAAATAGCAAAACAACTTTTTGATCACTCAAAGAAAGTTATTTTGCTATTAGTAAATTTTCATTCTGAAATCGTAGCGATATCTTCCGTAATAATCCAGTCATCCATATTTTTTTTGCGTTTATAGTAAAAAGAATCGATTTTTTCTAAATTTGCAATTTCATAAACCGCTAGATATTTTTTCCCAGTCCAGCGTTGTTCTTGTTTTGTTGAGAGTTGAAGTTGATTGGCGTACTTTTCTACAAAAGAAGCGGATTCTTCTGGAGTCATCTGCTCAGACTCAATCACAGCTTTAATCACAGCACGATAATTTACCACTAGATTGCTGTTAGTTTCGACAAAATAAATATCCTCCCCCGCTCTTGCTCTACCCCCTAAAGGCGATTTTCTGCCAGCAGCACCACGAATAATCATCGTTTTTTCGCCAGATAAGAGTTTTGGTAGTTCCTTTGCCTCACGATTCAAATAGACGAGATGCACTGCTTTAGCGCCTCTTTGATACCATTGTGATTTTTCGGCTGCCTTTTTTTGTGCTGGAATTTTTTTAGCGGAATCGGCAGTAATTAAGCGATAATTGTTGGCATTAATCGTTAATTGAATTTTTCTTGCTGGTTGCCAGACATAGTAATTTTTCCCTAAATGGGTAATTTCGGTGTCTGCTGCTAGCAAAATAATTTGTACAAGTTCCTCAATTTGGCTCGAGGTATAATTTGTTTTTAGTTTTTTGTTGAAACGATCGTATACAAGTTGTGTGTATCCAATATTACTAGCAATTTTTTTTAGCATTGAAAGTCTCCTTTTAAATGATAAGGTTTTCTTTTAGAATACCATATTAGACTATAGATGCGTTTAATTGGTCATAGACATGAGGTAAAAAAACTAATCTTTATTTTTTAGATAAAAAATTAAAGATTGGTTTTTAATTTATAGTGTTTATATTTTAAATCTTATCTTCTAAAGTCGGCATCTCCATTTTATTCTTTAAAGTTGTTTAGAGCATACTTTTAATTAAACAGCTATTGGGAATAAAGTAGCTGTTTATGCATAACATATCTATTGACAAAGCATGTATTGAATCAAGATCCTTGAGGTAAAAAAAAGCCAAGAACATTTTTTCTTGGCTTTTTAACTATCCTAATTAGGTATTCATTTTTCTTTGTCCAAGCCAATCAATTCACGCTGCTTACGGTTGGATTCATCTGCTACAAATTTAAAGACTGTTTTCAATTCTTTTGCAGAAGCATTCTTTTGTAATTTAGAAAAGTTACGATCGTACTTTTCCATAATTTTTTCAACTTTTTCTTTTTCAGTCATGTAACTCCTCCTCCAATCCGTGTTTTGTGTAATTAATCGGTAATGTCAACGCAATATTATCAATATCCATTAGAAAATCAGAAATCGTATTTTGAAAATCCTTCACCAAGACATTGATTGTAACTCGTTCTTGAAATTCTTCTTTCACGTGTATCAAGTTCTTCCGTGATTGAAAAAAAGCATTGATAAAACGTTCTTTCGGGACAAATCGGCCTTCAACCACTTCTCGTTTTTTGGTAAAATCCCAAGCGATAAACGGATCTTGATAAACATAATAGACAAGAACATTATAATTCTTTTTGAGCGCTCGTTCAATGTTTTGATTTACCTTAGCAGTCGCAAAAGTACCATCAAGAATAAAACTATACCCCTTTTTTAGAACTAGATCGAGAGCCGCATCTACCAAAAGAGCCGCGCCTCTTTGAAACTCATCAGAATTATTTCCAATATAACCAGGAAATAAAGCCCGAAACTTATCTGCATCAATTATACATAGATTATTATTTAACGCCATCAAAGTTTGTGCTACCTCAGTTTTTCCAGCTCCAGGACTTCCCGCCATAAAAATGGCAGTCTTTTCCTCTTCTATATCTTTCCCCTCAGTAATAGAAGAAATTAAGATTTTCTTGTTCTTTTTGGCATAATGCAAAGAAAAATCTTCCGTCATTTTTATAGCACCTCCTATCGCCTTCAAAGCCAGTTTACCACACTTCCTAAAAGACAACCTGAAATTATAGCACTCTGCTAAGTGCTAATTTTCAAACTATACTCTACATTTTACGATAAATTTTAACTGAGTAATTTAAATGACGGTGCTTACGAAATTATAAACCAGAGGAACTGACGGTTTTAAAGCTCCCTAAAAAAATTTTTATCAATTTTCCCAAACATCGGCGCGTAACAGCTTAACAATTTCAATTTGCGACATTTCTGGACCAATCATTTTTTCATTTTCAAATTTCAAATAATCTTTGTCTAACCACCAGTTAGCCATGTTGATCTCGGAAAAAGAAAATCTTTGTATTCGTTGTTGGTGGCGTGAAACAGTTGTTTCAAACGAAAGGTCAAAATAGTAACAATGTGTCTGATCAAAAAGTTCCTGCAGTTTATCAAGCATGTGACCATATTTCTTTCGACTTAAAATTCCTTCGATAATTACGATAGGATAATGTTGGCATCCAAAAATTGCGAGGGTTTCAATTGCTAAAACAGCCAAATTAGAAGTATCATCTTTGATGTTTAACATATCTCGCCTTACTTCATCTTGTCCAATATTCATGACAGTTCCTTGCGGAAAGCTGTGTTGTAATGCTTTGGCGACTGTAGTTTTGCCACTGCCAGAATTCCCCCGTAAAATAATTAGTTTACTCATAACCTTAAACCTTTTCCAATGACTGAAGTTCTGTTCTTAAAATTCCATATTTAATAGAATCCCAATATTGACCTTGCCAATAGCGCACTTTTCGAATTTGCGCTTCTTTTTTCAGCCCCAGCTTTTCACCTAATGCTATCATGGCACCATTTCCTGACCAGGTGGTATACCCTACCCGTTCAATTTTAGGATAAAGAGCAAATAAATAGTTAATCCATAAAGTGACAGCTACTTGTCCAACGCCTTTATTCCAGTTTTTAGGTTGATAAATCGCAATCCCAAATTCCAGCCATCTTTTTAAAGAGCCGTCTTCAAAATAGGCCGTTACCACACCCAGCATTTCAGCTCCATAAAAAATGACGCCGGCATTTTCATCTGTTATAAGCCGTTTGCCAAATCCCTTTTGATATTCTTCCCAGGTAAGAATGGGGTCTTTAAAATAAGGACCATCAAAATTTTTCCAGGTTAAATCTGCTTTAGGCCCGTAGCTTAACTCCCATAGCTCCTTTAACTCTGTTTTTGTTATGTTCTTAATTGTAATGGGCGATGTTTCTGATTTTAGCTGCAAAATTTTTCTCCTTTTTCGCCTAAATTATTCCCTTTTATTTAACTGTAGCACAATCGCGATAGGCAGTGAAGAAAATCACGATGCTAGCGCAAAGTTTTAAAATCGCGGGAAAAATGAAATAGCAACAAGGTGTTTACACCACTAAAAAATTTGTGGCTTTTCTAAAAGACCATTTTTTTGAAAATTAAGAGCCTAAACAGCGGAACTAACCCTGTTTAGGCTTTTAATTTAGCCTTCTAATTCGATTATGCGATCGACAAAATCTTCATAAAACTCTGCTTCATGGGAAACGACGACAATCGTACCAGGAAAAGCAATTAAAGCTTCTTGGAGATTTTCTTTTGAAGCCTGATCAATGTGATTGGTGGGTTCATCAAGAAATAAGAAGTTGCTTTTTGGCAGCATCATTTCGGATAGTTTAACTTTTGTTTGTTCGCCACCGCTTAAGTATTTTAATGATTCTTGAACATGTTGGCTGGTTAATCCTGCACGAGATAAGTAACGTCGCAATTCTTTGTTGTTAATTGTTGGATATTTGTCACTTAAATACTGTAAAGGTGTTGCTAGTGGATTTTCCCAAGCTAATTCTTGCTCAAAATAATTAATCTTTGTATGCTGCGGAAAGTGAAATTCGCCACTGAGGGCTGGAATAAGCCCTAATAGTGTTTTAATTAGGGTTGATTTACCGATCCCGTTGAATCCGCGCAAAGCAATCTTCTCCCCGGCTCGAATCGTCAAATCAATTGGTGCTAACAATGGTTTTTCATAGCCGATAACAAGTTCTGCTGTCTCTAGTGCCAAAGTTGTTACAATTGGGGCATAGGTAAAGGTTACATGAGGTTTTGGTGCATCTGTTGGCGGCGTGAGACGATCAATTTTTGCTAACTGTTTTTCCCGGCTTTTGGCCATTGTAGAACGAGAACCGGCTTTGTATTTGCGAATATAGGCTTCTGTTTTTTTGATGTGATCTTGTTGGGCTTCATATTGGCGCATATAGGTTTCTTGTTGGAGTTCCTTTAGCTTCAATGATCGATTAAGATTTCCAGTGTATTTGGTTAATTTGCCAAATTCAATATCAATAACATGAGTGGTAATCGCATCTAAAAAGACTTGGTCATGGGATACTACGACAAAAGTGCCATCAAAGTCTTGTAAAAATTGTGTCAACCATTGAATATGATTATCATCTAAATGGTTTGTCGGTTCATCCAAAATTAACAAGTCTGGCTTTTCTAACAGCATTTTGGCCAAAATAATTTTTGAACGTTGTCCACCACTCAAATTTTTTAAAAGACTATCCATTCCCAATACGTTAATTCCCAGTCCCGTAGCTAAATCATCAATTAAGGTATCCATTTGATAAAAAGAACCTTGATCCAACTCGTTTTGCAAGCGACCAGCCTGCTCTAATAAGCGGTCATCAAAACTTTCGCTATAGTCTTCATAAAGTTTTGCTATTTTCGCTTCTTTTTCAAATTCTTCCTTAAAAGCGGTCTGCATAAATTTTCGAATACTTAAGTGTTCATCTACACCAACATATTGATCTAAATAACCTAAACGTAAATTTTTAGGAAAATTGACGTGCCCGTCATCAGGCAAAATCTCACCGGTGATAATTTTGATTAAGGTGCTTTTTCCTGCTCCGTTGCGGCCGATTAATCCGACGTGTTCGCCGCGATTAACTTGGACAGATACGTCTTCATATAAAACTTTATCGCCAAATTGTTGGGTAATATTTTCTAAGCGTAACATGGTTGAATCCTCATTTCTCATAATAAAAAGCGCCAGATAAAATTCATCCGCCGCTTTTGTTTATATCCAGATGGTATTACGTAAAGCCTAACATGAAGCTAGAAGCTTGTCAAAGACTGAGATAAAAACTACAGTTTATCGTGAAGTTTAAATTCTTTTGTAGTAGGATCTGCCTCTTTTACATCATCGGCATAAAAAAGAAAATGTTCCCCGGAATCAAGATCTGTAGCAATAACGAGTCCCCGCCGTTTCAAATCTTTTGATTGCTCAATTTGGGCGGTACGGGCCAGTTCTTTGGTATCAAAGTTGGATGCAATGGCATTCCCAAGATTGAAAAAAACCGTTTCTTCCATCGTAATCCCCTCCTTACTCTTTATTTTACCATGTTGTTTGATTTTTCTGATACTAATAAGAGTTACTTGCAATGTTTTTATTTTTGGTGATAATAAAATCAGAGGTGAAAAAAATGAGCCAAATTACTGAAAATGAGTTAAAAAAACAATTAACTGCGATGGTTGAAAGTGTCTTAGCCACTGCTAATTTACAAGCGGATGATATTTTTGTCTTAGGCTGTTCTACTAGCGAAATTATCGGTGGTGTAATTGGTAAAAATTCTAGTGCTGAAGTTGGCCAATGGGTTATTCGTACACTAAAAGAAATATTAGATCCTTTAAATATCCATTTGGCAGTCCAAGGCTGTGAACATTTAAATCGGGCACTTGTGGTTGAACGCAAGGTAGCAAAAGCGAATCATTTTGAAATTGCTTCTGTTAAGCCGTCATTACATGCCGGGGGTGCATGTTCAGTAGCAGCTTTTGATCAATTTACTGATCCAGTTGAAGTAGAACATATCGTGGCGCAAGCAGGTATTGATATTGGGGACACATCTATTGGGATGCATGTCAAACATGTTCAAGTTCCCGTACGTCCTAGCTCTAATACACTTGGAGCAGCACATGTCACTGCGCTAAGAACCCGACCAAAATATATTGGTGGTCCTCGGGCCGTCTACGAATAAAAACGTTAATTTTTAATTTTGCTAAATTTTCATAAAAAAACAGGACAGCCAGCTAATAATGGTCTGTCCCGTTTTTTTGTTCTTATAGCTGAAGGGTTGAAGAACCTTTCAGCTTAATCCAATTCAACTTTTCCGGTATAAAGTTGGTAATACATGCCTTTTTGTGCTAATAAATCTTCGTGACTCCCACGTTCAATAATACGTCCGTGGTCTAACACCATGATTACATCAGCATTTTGAATGGTAGAAAGACGGTGTGCAATAACAAAGACCGTTCTTCCATGCATCAATTTATCCATTCCCGACTGCACAATACTCTCTGTTCTCGTATCAATACTAGAAGTTGCCTCATCTAAAATCATAACGGGTGGATCAGCAATTGCAGCTCGAGCAATCGCAAGTAATTGACGCTGTCCTTGCGATAATCCTTCGCCATCACCAGTAATTACAGTATCATATTTGTCAGGCAAATGATTAATGAAGCTATCCGCATTGGCTAATTTGGCTGCAGCTAAGACGTCTGTATCACTGGCATCTAGTTTACCGAAACGAATATTTTCACGAATTGTGCCGGTGAATAAATGAGTATCCTGCAATACAATCCCTAATGAACGACGTAAAGAATCTTTTTTAATTTTTTTAATGTTAATTCCGTCGTAACGAATTTTACCATCTTGAATATCATAAAAACGATTGATTAGATTCGTAATCGTGGTTTTACCAGCACCGGTAGCACCTACAAAGGCTACCTTTTCCCCTGGTTTAGCATATAGGTTGATATCATGGAGAACGATATTATTATCTACGTAGCCAAAATCAACATCTTCAAAAACAACGTCCCCTGTTAATTGTGTGTAGGTGATACTTCCATCGCTGTGGGGGTGTTTCCACGCCCATAGACCCGTTCTTTCTTCAGTTTCTACTAATTGACCATCAATTTTCTTGGCATTTACTAGCGTAACGTAACCGTCATCTTGTTCAGATTTTTCATCTAATAAATTAAAAATTCGACCAGCACCAGCTAAGGCCATAATTACAAAATTGATTTGTTGTGAGATTTGGCTAATCGGACCATTTAAAGAACGACTCAATTGTAAGAAAGAGGCAATCATGCCGACAGTTAATCCTGAAATCCCATTAATAGCAAATAAGCCGCCAATAATCGCAACTAAAACGTATTGTACATTTAACAAATTCATCATAATTGGCATTAATGTGTTGGCATTAATATTCGCCTTAGTTGCACTTTCTTGAAGTTGATCATTTAACGTGTCAAATTCTTCCATTACTTTCTTTTCGTGATTGAAAATTTTAACAACTTTTTGACCATGCATCATTTCTTCAATATAACCATTAACTTGGCCCAAGTCTTTTTGTTGTGCGCCAAAAAAGCGGCCGCTTTTTTTCGAGATAAAGCGAATGACATTTAACATCAAAAAGACAGAAATTAAAACAAACCCTGTTAATGGCAAACTTATTGTAAACATCGCGATAAAGACTGAAACAAAAGTAACAAAGGCCATCATTAAGTTTGGGATACTTTGAGAGATCATTTGGCGCAAGGTATCTGTATCATTTGTAAAATGACTCATAATGTCGCCGTCAGAATTTGCATCAAAATAACGAATAGGCAAACTTTCCAAATGGGTAAACATTTGATCGCGGATTTTCTTTTGCGTTCCTTCACTGATTTTGACCATCATAAAGTTATACGTTAAAGAAGCGACTACCCCGATCAGGTAAATGAGTGCCATTTGCATGATGGCTTGAAGCAGTCCAGAAAAATTAGGATCAGACTGCCCAATCAGTGGCGTAATATATCGGTCAATAACAACTTGTAAGAACAAAGAGCCCTTAACGTTTGCATAGGCACTAAGTAAAATCATAATCAAAACGAAAACCAGTTGAATTTTATACTGGCTAAACATTAAAGTTAACAACCGTTTCAGATTAGATCCGGTTGACCGTTTCACGGTTGGTTTACTCATTTCCACTTTCACCAAATCCTTTCTGTTGGGATTGATAAACTTCTTGATAAATTTGATTATTTGCTAGTAGCTGTTCATGGGTACCAACCCCGTTGACTTTTCCATCATCTAAAACCACAATGCGGTCAGCATCTTGGATGGAGCTGATTCGTTGGGAAATGATAATGGTTGTCATGCCAGGGATGGCACTTGCTAGACCTTCTCTGATTGCGCGATCGGTCTTCGTATCTACGGCACTTGTGGAATCATCTAAAATGAGAATTTTAGGTTTTTTAAGTAGGGCCCGGGCAATGGTTAAGCGTTGCTTTTGACCACCAGAAACGTTATTGCCCCCTTGGGAGATCATCGTGTCATATTTATCGGGAAATTCGTTAATGAAACTATCTGCTTGAGCGATTTTACAAGCTGCAACTAATTCTTCATCTGTAGCCGTTTCATTGCCCCAGCGCAAATTATCTTTAATGGTACCTGTAAATAACACATTGTTTTGTAAAACCATACTTACTTGATCCCGTAAAGTAGCTAGATCATATTTTCTTACATCGACACCAGCAACTTTAACTGCCCCATAAGTAACGTCATAAAGGCGGGGGATTAATTGAACTAATGTAGATTTAGAACTACCTGTCCCACCAATAAGCCCAATTACTTCCCCTGTTTTTATGGAAAGGTTGATATGTTCTAAAGCTAATTTATCCATATCATCAGCATAACTAAAGCAGACATCTTCAAATGTAATTGAGCCATCAGCTACTGTAAACAAGGGTGTTGTTTCGTTTTTTAAATCACTTTCTTCTGATAAGACTTCAGTAATACGTTCAGCAGAAGACCGCGCAATTAAAATTTGGACAAAAGCCATCGACATCATCATCAAGCTCATTAAAATCTGCATGGTGTAGTTAAACATACTAACGAGCTCACCGGTCGTTAAACTTCCCTTATCAACGATTAATTCTGCGCCAAACCAAGAAAGTAAAAGCATACACGTATATACTGAAATTTGTAATAGCGGATTGTTAAAAGCTACGATTCGTTGTGCTCTGGTAAAGTTTTTATAGACGTCAGTAGAAACTTCATCGAAGACTTTTTCTTGTTGTTCTTCTCGCACATAAGATTTTACCACGCGAATGCCTTGCAAATTTTCTTGCACAACATTATTCAATTTGTCATAAATACGAAAAACCTTCATAAACAAAGGATGAGCAAAATGAATCACAATTGCCAAACCGATTGCTAGAAACGGTAAGACTACCAAATAAATAAGCATCAATTGTGGGTTAATGAGGCTGACCATAATTAGTGAAAAAATCAAAATTAAAGGACTACGCACTAGGATGCGAATAATCATTTGATACGCATTTTGCACATTCGTGACATCCGTTGTTAGACGCGTAATCAAACTTGAGGTGGAAAAGCGATCAATATTTGAAAATGAAAAATCTTGAATCCGGTTAAACAAATTATGCCGTAAATTACGGGCGAAGCCAGCAGAAGCAATCGCAGCTGTTCGACCACCCAAAGCGCCGAAAATTAACGCAATTAAAGCGCATAAAAACAAAACAGCACCTAATTTAAAAATAACACTACTATTGCTCTTTTCTACCCCTTGGTCGATCATCATCGCCATAATTAACGGCATGATGACATCAAGCGCGACTTCGCCGGCAACAAACAACGGTGTTAACAGACTATCTTTTTTATACTGACCAACATTGGCCAATAATTTTTTTATCATATCCTCCGTCCTTTCTTGTAAATCAAATTATATAATGACAAAAAATAGACACCGATCGCAGGGGCGACCAGTGAGTCTATTATTAACTTTAACGGATAAAAGTAGCTCTTTCAAACAAAAACTTTCTCATTTTTCTCATAAAAGTGAGACTTAAAAGTTTTTATTTTGACTAAGAGGAAAAATGGTTGACATAATAATTTTATGGTTATAAGTAACGTGAAATCAATTGAATTAAATCTTCTGGAAAAGTTTCTAGGTCACTAATATCTAAGAAGCGCTCACTACCGTAAATTGTTTTTATCGCTTCTTTATCATCTCCGATGGCTGCAGCCAAATAAATAATCCCTTGGCGTTCAAATTCAGTCATCACTGCTTGTATATCTTCTTTGGCTTTTGTCCCTGTATAATCAGGCAAAGCTTTTGGTTGACCGTCAGAAATATTGATTAATAACTTCGTAGTTGCATTTTCTTCTGCGAGTTTTTGACTTAATAGTCGCAAAGAAACACCATCACGATTGTTTTGCCGGGGCTTCATCGTCACAAGTTTTGCGCCAAGATACAAATAGTCATCAGAAAACTCCTTATAAGAATAAATAGAAGTTTTTTCACGGGAGGATAAATCTGCTGTATCCCCATAAATCATTAATGGGATATTCACTTTTTCAGCAAAACTAGCTACAGCTAAAGCTGCCAAGCGAGCGTTTTTGATCCGTTCATCTTTTAACATTGAACCTGATTCATCAATACGCAGTGCCAATGCTAATGATGGTTCTTCATGGGGCGGATTTTTTTTATCAAAAGTACGATAATCACCATAAGCCACCCGACTCGCATCAAAACGCGTGCCACTATATTTCCCTTTTCCGTAAACTTCACTTTGGTCGTTTTCTAAAATATCAGTTATCTTCTTGGTTAAACGGGTAACGATAGGCATCACTTCTTGCGTTAAATCTTGAGCTTTAGCGACATCTTCTTTGGTAAATTTGGGACGTTGGATAATTAGTCCCTCTTTTTCGTGGATTGTCCCTTTCATAGCAGAACGCGCTTTTTTGTTTAACTCTTTACGTAACTCTTTTTCAGCCTTCTCGTAAGTTTCAATATCAACATTTTGCTCTTTTGAGATTCCTTCGGTATTTTCTTTACCTGTTTCACTTGCACCATCATGGGCTTCTCGCTCGCCTTTTGTTTGCGGCTGTTCTGGTGAAGGTTTTTCTGTTGTCTTGTTTGAAGATTCTTCTAATTCTGCTTCATTATTTTTGGCATCCGTTGCATCTGTTGCATCTTTTACTTCATAGCTTTGTAAAACGGCTTCACTAGGGGCTTCTTTTGTGATGTTGCGCATATCAGCTTCTTGTGCAGAAATTTTACGCCCTCTTATCTCTTTTAGGGCATCACTGGCATCTGGTACAAGTACTTGGCGCAGTGATACTAGAAGTCTACTGTCGTCTAACGCTTGTTCCAATAATGTAATTTCATTTGGTTCAGTTGTTAGTTTGTAGATAACTTTAGGATAAAGACTTTTAAAAACGTCTTGTCCTTGTTTAAAAGTATTCACCCAATAAAAATATGAGCGCATCCCTGCTACACCTTTAATCGCATTGGTTTTCGCCGTTTCATCTAATAAGCGAATAATTTCAGCCATTTTTGTTAGTAGGGGTAAATTAGTGACTCCAGTTTTTGCTACAGCCCGCTCTACCATAACTGCAAATTCAGGTAAATCCATGCGTTCTGCATGTTGCATCCGATCCCGCAAGGATTCATTTAAGGGCCGATTGCCTTGATAATTGCGATTGGTTGTAATGACAATAACACAATCCAAATGGCGTTTTATAATCCCTGTAGGTAAATTTAGCATACCATTTGGCTCTAAAGCTGAATTTAAGGCTACTAAAACAGAAGCATCCCGGATCACTGTGGGTTCTTGTATTTCCAATAGGTAGCCCTTTTCCACAGCCCGAACAATTTCAGACGGATAAAATTTGTAATGGACAACTTCTTGTTCATTTGCATCCACACGACTAACAAGGGCAGCCAGACGCATTTTTGCAGCAGCTAAATCAATACTATAATGCTGCGCAATTAATTTTAGAACGGCATCTAGACTATCTGTTTGATAAATCGCTTCAAGCAATTCTCCATCTGTTTTGTCATCTGTTGCTACGACAGGAAGTAAGGCCCCAAAAACGTCTGATTTATCCATATCCGCAAAACAAGTTACTTTGGTATAAGGGAGTTGTAAATCATAGGATAAAGCCTTGGCGAGTTGAGTTTTTCCTGAACCCGCGTCTCCTTCTAACAAGACATTCATAATCTTCATTTCAGTATCGTCCCAGTTATTTTTGATCTCGCTGGCAATGCGTAATTCAATTTCACTGGTTTGATGACTTGTTGGTTTTTGCCAAATCATTTGTTTTTCTAAACGACTAAAAACGCGCTTATTGGTAACTGCATAAGGCATTGTCATAGTTTCACCTGCTTTATTTTAATATCCGGCTTCTTCTAATAAACGTTTTAAAATCCGAAACCGCTCGCCTAAAATTTCTCCATCTTTTTGCCATGTATCATGAAACAATTTAATATCCTCGTCAATCATGGGGTTATTGGTATCCACTTCAACAGTCATACGATTTCCTTGTACACCGACAATGTCGACAACCGGATTTTCTGGATCGTAAAATTTCGGGTAGCGATAAGCATCTTGAAAATAGATACTAGCTTGTGCGACTAAAATTGCTAAATCCAAAATACGATTAATGGGTAACTCTTCAGATTGACGAGACCATTTTTCGCCTGTATGGCGCCAAACCTTCCCGGAAATATCTACTTTCCCCCGATCATTCCATTGGGCTAAGCCCAAAGAAAGCCCTTTTGCGTCCGATTCAAACGCTTGCTTACCATCGGCATTATCATAATTTTCTACCACTAAAACAGGTTTATGCTTCAAATTTGTTGGAATTTCCATTGTAACCACTCCTCGTTATTGTGTGCAAAAAAATTGCAAGTTTTCATTTAGTAATTTACTAACATACTACTCTACTAAATTATAAAAAAGGATGGATAAATTGCCAATTATTTTGACTTATTATAATAAGTCTCCCTACTTCTAACAAAACCAAAGCAATTGCATTGCGTTCAATTTAAAATTTATAATGACTGACAGCTGATGAAAATAGTAACTGAACTTTAACGTGTTTCGCTCTTATAAAAAAAGAAGTTAAAACAAAAGTCATTTCTCCTTTTGTTCTAACTTCTTTATCTTGTAAATTTTTTATAAAGCTGAAATTGCAATTCCAATCGCTTTTTCACCTAAATGTGTTCCAATAACCGGACCAAAATATCCGATTTCAATATCTGCATGGGGATATTTTTCAGCTAATTTTTGTTTCTCTTCTTGGGCAACAGTCAAATTATTCGCGTGAATGACATATAACTTAACAGGACGATTAATCTCTTGATCTCGCTGACCAATCACTTCTTCTGCCCGATTAAAGGCTTTTTTACTAGAACGAATTTTTTCGAACAACTCAATCTTCCCGTCATTAAACGTTAAAATTGGTTTTATTTTTAGTAAACCGCCAATTAAAGC
Source organism: Enterococcus montenegrensis (assembly GCF_029983095.1). Lineage (NCBI taxonomy): Bacteria > Bacillati > Bacillota > Bacilli > Lactobacillales > Enterococcaceae > Enterococcus > Enterococcus montenegrensis. The sequence goes on along the minus strand of NZ_CP120467.1, from coordinate 1,423,533 downwards.
AGCACCATTGGTTAAACGCCCGCCACGAACGAGATTATTTAAATCATCAACGATTAAATAAGCATAAGTATTGTCACGAATGATATCCAAGTGGCTGATAATTTCAGTCAAAGAATTACCAGCATCTTTTAATTGTAAAGCACTTTCAACCATATGCCCCATAGGCATACTCGTAATCTTAGAATCATAAGGAATAACTTTGGCACCTTTAATTTCATCTTTAATTGTATTTAGAGTTGCTACAAATCCAGAAATACCACCAGATAAATGAATACTTAAAATCGTATCATAACCTTTTGTTACTAAATTTTCATAAAGCTCGATTACTTCCCCTAACGCAGGTTGTGACGTTGTGGGAAATTCTTTACTGCTATTTAACATGTCATAATACTCGTCAGCATGAATATCAATGCCTTCGTTGTAAATTTGGCCGTCAATAATAACAGGTACCGGAATAATATATAAATCTGGATGATTTTTGATGGTTTCAGGTAGAAATGCAGAACTATCTGTTACTACTGCTAATTTCATTTATAATCCTCGTTTCAAGAAAATTTCACTACTTCTACAAATATAGCATAAACTACGATTTAGGAAAATAGTTTCTGCCAGATTCCCTTTAAAAGAAACCAAACTGAGAAAAGAAAAAGTCAAAAAGGATTGGTTTGTGCTGCCCAATTCTCTTTGACTTAAAATTTTACTTAAAAAATGGCAAGTTATTTTGCTAAAAAGTTATTTATTGCTGTCCTATTAGCTTCCTTATCCACCACTAAGACACTACCAGCTTCAGCAGTATTCCCGTATTCCCACGTATCTTTGGCTGGCACAGTCAAACGATCAACACCACTAGCTCCTTTTAGGATACTAAAGCTATTTTTTACAAGAAAACTAGTCTTTAAATCTGTTCCAGTGTAACCTAAAACTTTACCAGCGGCATAAGGTAATTTAGCAATGGCCAAAGGATTTTTCATCTGACTAAAAATAGCATTCATTACTTGTTGCTGACGTCTTACCCGACCAAAGTCACCTTCTTCGTCCATCCGGAAACGTGCATATTGCAAAAGGTGTAAACCATCCATGTTTTGTTGTCCTTTTTGAATTGGCACTTCTAAGTTTGTACTCATATTTTTTTCAGCATTAATGGCTACGCCACCTGGAAATAGAGTATCAATGACTTTTTCAAATGATTTAAAATCAACAACAGCATAATATTTACATTCCAATCCAAAATTTTGCGCTAATGTTTGACGAACCAAATCAGCTCCCCCATACGCATAAGAAGCATTAATTTTATTTTGTCCAACACCTGGAATATCAACTAATGTATCCCGCATAAATGAAATCAATTTGGGTTTTTTACTTGGTCCATCTAGTTGTAACACCATAATAGTGTCCGCCCGCGCAGTCTCCCCTTTACGGCTATCACTACCTAACAGCAAAATATTATTGGCCTCATCAGCTGAGGTAAAACCATTAAATGCTTCTGTTTCTTGTTTGGGAATTTCTTTATCAGAAGAGGCGGACATTTTTCCCATTGCAAAAGCGACCCCACTATAAACGAGTAAAAAAAGCAAAAGCCCAATGATAAAGCGGATTACGGGATGTTTTTTCTTTGATTTCTTTATTTTTTTGGGCTTAACTTGACGAGGTTCTTTTTTATTTCCAGTTTCATTGTAGCTATTGTTACCATTATTGCCTGTATTTATCCCCGTATAATTTTGATTTGTTTTTTCTTATTTTTTTAATACCAAAGCTTGGCAATGACTTTTTACTTCTATTTTTACGATCAGCTTCAGCCATTGGCGGCTCTTCTTGGTGGGCATCATTTTGCTGATAGTCTGTTTTTTTGACACTATCACCATCTTTTATTTGTTTACGAGCAAATAAACTTTCTTTTTTATTGGTTTCTTCGTGTATTTCTTTATAGCGATCCATGCGACTCATGTAGGCTACCTCCAAAAGTAAATCATTTCTCTACAAGTTTACCCTAACTGGGTCACAAAAAAAGATGCTATGAAAAAACTTAAGCATTTCATAGCATTTCTTTCAATTATGTTAGTTGTGAGCAAATTTGACAGGGTATGTCCCCAAACAAGTAACTTCACCGCCTAGAAGTTCAATCTCCTCCAACGCATTTTCGATTAATTGCTGCGGGCAATTGAGTAACAGGTCGACTACAAAAAAATATTCTCCTAGACTCGTTTTAAGTGGTCGCGATTCAATTTTACTTAAATCAATTTGGCGCCAGCCAAATGCCGCTAACATCTGATGCAGTGCACCCGCATGATTTGCTGGTAAGGTTAAAATTAAGGACATTTTTTCTGCTGTACCAAAATTAAAGGTTTGATTGGTACCCACAAGCCAAAAACGGGTTTGATTGAAATCGTTGTCTTGAATATCAGAACTAATAACCTTCAAATCATAAAACGTTGCTGCTTCATAAGAGGCAATTGCAGCGACTGCTTCACCACTATGCGTGACAACGTAATCGCAAGCAGCAGTCGTGGAAGCTGTTGGAATTAATTCTGCCGCTGGATAATTAGTCGCTAGAAATTTTTGTGATTGTGCTAGAGCTTGCGGATGAGAATAAATCTTTTTGAAATCCCCTTTTGTTAAGGCTAACAGCTGTTGTTTGATTGGTAAAATTACTTCGGATAAGACCTGTAATCTAGGATTTTGAGATAACGTATCAATCGTAGCATGAACCGTTCCTTCTAAAGAATTCTCGATTGGAACAATTGCAAAGTCTATTTCTTCTTTAAGAGCTGCTTGTAAACAGGCTGGAATAGAAGCATAGGCAATTAAGCTTTCTTTTGCAAATTGCTTTCGTGCCGCTTGATGAGAAAATGAGCTTTCGGGACCCAAATAACCTATTTTCATGCCATTGCCAGCCTTTCCATAATTTCTTCAACTATCTCTTCAGGCGATCGCTCTGTGGTCTCAACGACAATCGCGGCGCTGTCTTCATAATGAGTAAGGCGCCCATTTAATAAAGAAATAATCTCTCCCTGACTTTTTTCTGTTGCAAGGGGACGAATATTTTTCGTGTCATTTTTAATCCGTGTCACTAGCGTTTGTGGTTCAGTTTTTAAATAAATAACTTTTGGCTGTGCTTTTAAAAGACTGCGGTTTAACGCACTGACCACAATACCACCTCCAGTGGCAATAATTGCTTTAGTTCTTAGATTGTCTTTCAAAACATTTGATTCAACTTGACGAAAAGCAGCTTCACCAAATTGGTCAAAATAGTCATTAATCGGCATTTTTATTTTTTCAGTAATTAAATCATCTAAATCAATCATTGGCCAATTTAACTTTTGGGCCAATAAGCTGCCTACAGTTGATTTACCTGCGCCCATAAAGCCAATTAGTAAGATACTATTCATTTTTTTCACCTACTATATTTTTAACATCGTCAAAAAATCCAGGGTAAGAAATATTAATCGCCTCAGGTTGATCCAATTGTGTTTTGCCGGTGGCAATTAAAGCAGCAATTTGTAACATCATCCCAATGCGGTGATCGCCGCGACTGGATACATGAGCGCCTTTTAATGGTGTGGGGCCATTGATTATTAAGCCATCTGCTGTCGGAGTAATATCTGCCCCCATCTTCTGTAATTCTTCTGCTGTAGCATCAATTCGATTCGTTTCTTTCACCTTAAGTTCTTGGGCATCTTTAATAATTGTTTGACCGTGAGCTTGTGTTGCCAGCAGAGCAATCACGGGCAGTTCATCAATTAAACGAGGAATGATTTCACCGGCGATAATCGTGGCAGTCAATGTCGATGTTGTCATTTTTAAATCCGCTGCTTGATTTTTCTCGTCATAATTTTCTATTTCTAAGCGGGCGCCCATTTGTGTCAAAACATCCACAATTCCGGTCCGCGTTGGATTCATTCCAACATTTTTTAGTATCAATTGACTCCCGGATGTAATCGCTCCAGCAACCAAGAAAAAGGCAGCCGAAGAAATATCTCCTGGAATAACCACATTTTGTCCAGTCAAAGTTTGCGGTCCACTTACGGTTATTTCTTTTTTATTTGCGGTGATTTTACCGCCGAATTGACGGATCATCTCTTCGGTATGATTACGGGAAATTTCCTTTTCAACAATGGTGGAAGTTCCCTTAGCTTGCAGTGCTGCAAAAAGAATAGCCGATTTTACTTGGGCGCTTGCAACTGGCATTTGGTAGTGAATGGGCTGTAAGTTGTTTGTTCCATTAATTGTAATTGGCGGAAACTCACTGCCATTATCCCCCAATAGTGTTGCTCCCATCTGGCGCAAAGGAGCCATTACCCGTTCCATTGGCCGTCTATTTAAAGAAGCATCGCCAAACAAAGTGGTAGAGAAATCTTGACCAGCTAAAATTCCCATCATTAGACGAATAGTAGTGCCAGAGTTACCAACATCAATTGCTTTATCACAAGCCTTTAGACCATTGAATCCAACGCCTGTCACCGTAATTGTCTTTCCATCATCGAAGATTGGAACGCCCAATTTTTTAAAAGCCTTTAGCGTACTTAAACAATCTTGGGCCCGCAAAAAATTTTTAATGGTCGTTTGGCCCGTCGCCAGAGCACCAAACATAATACTACGATGAGAAATTGACTTATCAGACGGTACCGTAATGCTTCCTTGCAAACCTTTTTGTGCTTGTAATAAATCCATAATGCTCTCCTTTTAGTTGCTTATTTAATTCGCGCGGGATAATTGGTATTTTGCAAAATACAGGCTTTCGCACGCATTAAATCCTGTTCATTGCGAAAACTGATTTGCAAAATACCGTGAATATCTTCTCTAGTTTCCTGAATTTTCAGATTAATTAAATTGATTTGATTATGCCCCAATAGACCCGTTACCTCTGCAATTACGCCGGGCGCATCCGGAACATCGACAAACAAATCGTAAAAGGCAGGAATCGCACCATTTTTATGAACTGGCAGGCGGTCTCTGTTATCTTTAGCCTGATTAAAAAAAGTAAAAATTGCACCCTCATCCTCAGTTACTAGCCAATTTTGAACTTTTTTCATTTCTTCGGTCCAACTTTCCAACTGCTGTAAAATCGCATTCTTATTACTTAACAGTATTTCTGTCCACATTATCGGATCAGAAGATGCAATTCGCGTGATATCCCGAAAGCCCCCGGCGGCTAATTGTTTGGCGCGAGGATGTTCTTGATTAAAGATGTCCCCTTGCGTGACTAACCCTGCTGCAATGATGTGTGGCAAATGACTTAGCATAGCTGTAATTTGGTCATGTTCTTTTGGCGCTAGTTCTACAAATTTTGCCCGAGTTCCCCGTAATAGTTCTTCTAATAAGCGCAGTTTACTTTGCGGTGCGTTTTGATTTGTAAAAATATAGTAGGCATTTTCAAATAAATTGACGTCCGCTGCTGTTACGCCAGACTTATGTGAACCGGCCATGGGGTGTCCGCCAATAAAAGTAAATGGTAAATTTGTAGCAGCTACCATTATTTGACCTTTTGTACTGGCGACATCGGTTACGATTACATCTTTTTTTAGCTGCAATTGGGCTAATTCTTCTAAATAGTCAATGGTTTTAAAAACTGGTACTGCTAAGATAATAATATCAGCTTCTTTGGCACCTGCTGCAAAGTCAGTTGCTAAAGCGGAAACAATACCTTTTTTAAGGGCAATTGCACCTGTTTTTTCGTGCCAATCAAACCCAATAATTTTTACGTTTAAATGTTCTTTTTTTATGGCTAAAGCAAGAGATGAGCCAATTAGTCCCAAGCCTACAATAAAAACTTTTTGCTCCATCTAAAAGACCTCCTAAAAGTTTTTAAGGTATTGGCGATACTGGGCCACAGCTGTTTTCAATTCTTCAAAAGAATCGCTGGAAAATTTGTCTAAAATTTCATTTGCTAAGACAGTCGCAACCACATTTTCACAAACGACACTTGCAGCAGGAACAGCTGTACTGTCTGAACGCTCCACACTCGCTTTGTAGGGTTCTTTTGTCTGGATATCGACGCTCATTAAAGGTTTATACAAAGTCGGAATGGGCTTCATCACACCTTTTACGATGATCGTTTCACCGTTGGTCATTCCACCTTCAAAGCCACCTAAGTGATTGGTTGTCCGGCGGTAACCAGTTTCTTGTGACCAAATAATTTCATCCATTACTTTAGAACCTGGTAAATTCGCCGACTCAAAACCAACACCAAATTCTACGCCTTTAAAAGCATTGATTCCGACAATCGCTTGGGCCAGTTTGGCATCTAATTTGGTATCCCATTGGACATAGCTACCAAGACCAGCGGGAACATTTCCCACTAAAACCTCAACAACACCACCAATTGTATCACCATTTTTTTTCGTCTGATCAATTAACTGTTTCATTTTTTCTTCAACAGCTACATCCACTACGCGAACATCAGATTCCTCAGAGCGCTTCTTTACTTCTGCAATGCTAATTTCTGCAGGAATGCTCGCTTTAATGCCACCTAGAACTGTAACATGGCCGGCCACCTCAATTGCTAATTCTTTTAATAGTTTTTTTGCCACGGCTCCAACAGCCACCCGCATTGTTGTTTCTCTAGCTGAAGAACGTTCTAAAACATTACGCAAATCATCGTGATGGTACTTCATGCCACCAACTAAATCCGCATGACCCGGCCGTGGGTGTGTGACTTGGCGGAGCTTTTGATCTTTTTTAGCTACTTCTTCTGCAGCCATAACAGTTTGCCAATTTTTCCAGTCACGATTTTTTACGACTAAAGTAATTGGTGAGCCTAATGTTTTACCATGGCGCACACCAGAAGTAATGCGAACCTGATCTTTTTCGATTTTCATGCGACCACCACGACCATAGCCACCTTGACGCCGTGCTAATTCCACATCAATATCTGCTGCTAAAAGTGGCAGTCCTGCTGGTATACCTTCAATAATGGCAGTCAATTCCGGTCCATGAGATTCTCCTGCTGTTAAATAGCGCATCATAACGCCTCCTTTAAGTAATCTTTCATTTCAGTTAAGGGAACTTCAACAATTTTTGCTTCCCCAATTTCTTTTAGTAAAATCAATTTTAAATTAGTTCCACGAGCCTTTTTGTCATGTGTAATTGCACTATACAGCGCTTGTTCATCCCAAGTTGGTAGACGGGTAGGTAAATGAAATTTTGTAATCATCTCTTTTAGTTGTGCGGTACTTCCCACTGGAGATAACCCTTTTGCCTCAGCAACACTGTTAATTTTCACCATACCTAAAGCAACGCCTTCGCCATGGCTAATAACGCCATAACCGGCAGTATTTTCTATTGCGTGGCCGATTGTATGCCCAAAATTTAAAATGAGTCGCATTCCGTTATCAAATTCATCTTCTTGCACCACTTGACGCTTTACTTCAAGTGCTGACGTGATAACAACTTCTGCCTGATTTAATAAATCTGCTTCATCTTTTAACGCTTTTAATTTCTCCCATAAAATTAAATCAGCAATCGCTGCCGATTTAATAATTTCTGCAATTCCCTCACGCACACGGCGTATTTCGAGAGTCTTTAAAACAGCTGGATCGATTAAAACCCCTGTTGGCTGACTAAAAGTTCCAACTAAATTTTTTGCTTTTTGCGTATTGACGCCTGTTTTACCACCGATACTTGAATCAACTTGCGCTAATAAGGTCGTGGGAATCTGCAAAAAATGAATGCCCCGCATATATGTCGAAGCAACAAAACCGGCTAAATCACCAATTACACCACCGCCTAAAGCAATAATCCCATCACTACGGGTAAATCCTGCTTCGGCTAAAAAGTCGTACAATTGTGCAGCTTGCGTTAAAGATTTACTTGCTTCTCCGGCCGGAACTACGGCTAAATAGGGTGAAAAACCTACACGAGTTAATTGCTTCATAACCGTTTGACTATATACAGGCGCGACATTACTATCGGTAATAATTGCTATTTTTTGTGGTGTCCATAAAGAAGCAACCCAAGTTCCCAACTGTTCCAATGCACCACGCTTTATTATGATTTCATAGGAATGTTCCTTTAAATCAACCCACATAACTAGCCCTCGATTTCTTTAATTTTTTCCATCGCAGCATTTAAAATAGTAACTTCTTGCATCATCTTCATGTAGTTTTCTTCATTTAATGATTGTTGTCCATCAGACCAAGCGTTCTTTGGATCAGGATGAATTTCAACGATCATGCCATCAGCTCCTGCTGCCACACCTGCTCTAGCCATTGGTGTAACCAGATCCCAGACACCAGTACCATGGCTTGGATCGACGATAATTGGAAAGTGGCTTAGTTTTTTAATCAAAGGAACAGCAGACAAGTCAAAAGTGTTCCGGGTGGCAGTTTCGTAAGTGCGAATTCCGCGCTCAATAAAAATTACAGGAGATTTATCTTGAACCGCAATGTATTCTGCCGCATTTAACCATTCATCAATTGTTCCTGCGATACCGCGTTTTAAGCCGATTGGTTTGCCAGTTTTACCGACAGCTTGCAATAATTTGTAGTTTTGCATATTACGCGCGCCAATTTGTAAAATGTCGCTGTATTCAGCCACCATCTCAATATGGCCTTCATCCATGACTTCAGTGATAACTTTCATGTCAAATTCATCGGCCGCTTGGCGAATATATTTTAGCCCTTCTTCTTCTAAACCTTGAAAAGCATAAGGTGAAGTTCGGGGTTTAAAAGCGCCGCCTCGTAAAATTTGTGCACCGCCAGCTTTCGCAATTTTGGCACATTCTCGAATTTGCTCTAAGCCTTCAATGGAACAAGGTCCAGCCATTGTTACAAAACTTCCATCACCAATTTTAACACCATCTACATCAACAACAGTATCTCCTGGGTGGAATTCCCGAGAGGTTAATTTGTAGGTGTTGGAAATTTTTAGTGTCTTTTCGACACCTTCGTAAGTATTAAAAGGCACATCTTGCATCCCTCTAACATCGCCTTTTAATCCAATTACAATATGTTCAGTTCCTTGATCGATATTTACATCAAGTCCTTCTTTTTTAATTCGTTTAACAACTAATTCTACTTGTTCTTTCGTGGCACCTTGCTTCATAATTACAATCATTTTATCTGCTCCTTTTAACTGTTTTCTACTAGTGGTTTAACAATTTCTAACGGCATTTTTTTACCGGTCCATAATTCAAATGCATAGGCACCTTGATACAGTAACATACCTAAGCCATTAGCTGTTTTTAAGCCTTTTTCTTTTGCAATTTGTAATAATTTTGTTTCCCTTGGATTATAAATGACGTCATAGACGGCTAAATTTTCGTGAAAGGCACTAAAATCAGAAAGTGCAGTCTGATCTTCATTTGGTTTCATGCCGACAGCAGTAGCATTTACTAATAAATGACTGTGGTAAATCGCAGTATTTACTGCTTTTGTATCTGCCAAATCACGTAAAGTAATCGTACATTGTGTTTTTTGCGCTATTGTCTCTAACTTTGCCTGACTTGTCGCAAAAAAATCATCCTGGCGATTAAAAACATTAATTTTTTTGACCCCATCTAAGGCAGCTTGTACACAAATGGCTGTCGCTGCCCCACCTGCACCAATAATGGTCATTTCTTTTTTGATAATGTCCACATTGATATCTGCTAGGCTACGCATAAAACCATTTCCATCGGTATTGTGTCCTACTAGCCCATTACCTGAAGGAACAATTGTATTAACTGCACCAATTAATTTGGCTGCCTCACTTAATTCATCCAAATAAGGAATGACGGCCATTTTATAGGGCATTGAAACATTTGCACCAATCATATTCAGTGCCGTAATACTTTTGATTACAGCGGCTAATTGTGGCTTTTCAACCTCAAAAGACAAATAAACTGCATCAATATTATTGGCTTTAAAAGCGGTGTTGTGCATTAATGGTGAAATGCTATGCTTTGCTGGTTTAGCAATAAGACCTGCCAAACGGGTATAACCAGTTATTTCCATTTTTTTTCACTCCTTAAATTTTTAAAGCCTATGGGTACAAAAAAAGTGCCCACCTAAGATACAACAATCTACAGTGAACACCTGACACGAAAAATACATTTTTCGATGGTATAAAAATAGCCACTATAGATTCTTGATCTACGTGGCTTTAAAGTCATTCCAAAATCCCCTAGCCATCATAGATACAAACTGCTTTGGTTTGTATCCATGTTTTCATGAATACAAACTATCTAAAATAGCTAAAGTAATAATTATTCAGTTGTGGTTTGCTTTTTTGTAACATAAAAAAGTCCTCCGAACTGATTAAGATGGTGTTAAGTATAGATTGATTTTTTAGGTCTGTCAACTAGTTTTTGTAAGAACTATTGTTTCTTTCATCAATTTTTACAAATCTTCTTCGAAAAAGAGCAGTAAATCAGTCAATGTAAGTTGCGCTTTTTCTGCTTGATTTAAATCTTTTGCTATTTCTCCTTTTTTCAAAAGTAACAAGCGATTCCCATATTTTAAAGCATCTTCCATTTGATGGGTAATCATCATACACGTTAAATGATTTTCTGTCACCAAATCATTAGTCAGTGCCATAATATTTTTTGATGTTTTCGGATCAAGTGCTGCGGTATGTTCATCTAATAATAAAAGTTCTGGTCTTTCAATGGTGGCCATCAATAAGCTTAAAGCCTGTCTTTGTCCACCAGATAAATGGCCCGTAGGCGTATCAAGCTGTTCTTCTAAGCCATTACCTACCTTGGCGCAAAGTAGTTTGAAATCTTCTTTGCGTTCGTTTAAATTTCTGGGACGCAGGCGCCGTTTTTGTCCTCTGCGCTCGGCTAAAAGTAAATTTTCTGCTACTGTCATCCGCGGGGCTGTGCCCATTTTAGGATCTTGAAAGACCCGTCCCAAATATTTTGCTCGTTTTTCTTCACCAAAATTAGTAACATTTTCACCATCTAAAAAAACTTGGCCACTCGTTAAAGGCAGTGTTCCAGTAACCGTATTAAATAACGTACTTTTTCCTGCCCCATTGCCACCAACGATTGTGACAAAATCACCAGGATTTAAAGTTAAACTGACATGGTTTAAAATCGTCCGCTCGTCAGCGACACCATTTTTAATTTTTTTAACAGCATTTTTTATCGTTAATACGCTCACAGGCTATGCCTCCTTTTCCAATCCAGTTTTTAAATTCAATTTTTCTTTCAGGGTTGGAATCATTAAACAAATCGCTAAGATTGTAGAAGAGAAAATTTTCAAATACGTTGTATCAAAGCCTAGATAAATAATTAAGGTGATAATTGCTTGATAAATAATACTGCCCACTACCACTGCAATCAGCCGTTCAGCAAAGGCTAATTCACCAAATAATACTTCTCCAATTATAATTGAAGCCAGACCGATAACGATTACCCCAGTCCCCTTTGAAACATCAGCATACCCGTCATTTTGCGAAATAAGTGCTCCGGATAATGCAATTACGCCATTAGAAATTGTTAACCCTAAAATCTTCATGCGATCGGTTTTAATCCCTAATGAGCGGGCCATTACTTCATTATCGCCAGTAGCAATATAGGCTTGGCCTAAGTCAGTATTAATGAAAAAAAGGACTGAAATTATTGTAATAATAACCGCAAGTAAGCCTAAAATGACGATGTCAAAATAATTAGGTAGGTTTAAATTAGTAAAAAAAGTTTGAATCCTAGGAAAATTACTTAACCCTTTGTTGGGACTTTGCATGACAAATAAAATAACTGAATTCAACCCTGCCATAACTAAAATCCCAGCTAAAATCACCGGTATTTTCCCTTTGGTAAATAAAATTCCGGTAACAAAGCCAGCTGCCATCCCAGCTAAAACACCTAATAACGTTGCCAAGATAGGATGAATTCCACTGGTAATTGCAGTCACGCACACAGCGCCACCTAAAGGGAACGTTCCCTCTGTTGTCATATCAGGAAAATTTAAAATACGATAAGTTAAATAAATCCCAATTCCCAGCAAGGACCATAACAGTCCTTGCCCAATTGTTGAAACAATCATTTTATTAGTTATCTCCTTTAGCTGTTTGTACTAGTTTTGCAGTATCTTTTAAATCTGCAGGTAAAGTCAGATTAAATTTTGCCAATTGCTCTTCATTAATAATAGTATCACCTTTAGTGAAGGTGTACACGGCTGTATCTTGTGGTTTTGATTTGCCCGCTAGAATTGCCGCTGCCATTTCCCCTGTTTTAACACCTAACTCTTTTTGATTAATTCCAATTGTCGCTAATCCACCTTGTTCTACCATCGTATCTACTGACGGAAAAACGGGAATATTGTTTTTATCAGCTTCTTGCGTCACTGTCTCCATGGCGTTGGCGACGGTATTGTCATTAGGAATAAAGATAAAATCAACAGACTGTGACAATACTTGTACAGCTTGTGCGACTTCATTTGTTGAAGTTACAGCTTTACGTTCGACAGTTAAGCCAAGTTTTTTAGCAGCCGTTTCTGCTTGACCTGTTTGAAATTTTGAATTCATTTCAGAAGAAGAGTACAAAAGACCTACTTTTTTGCCTGCTGGTAAAAGCTTATGGGCTAATTCAATAATTGAAGCAACTGGCGGCTGATCAGAAACGCCGGTAATATTTCCCCCTGGTTTTTCGTTACTTTCCACTAAACCTGCCCCTTTAGGATCAGTAACCGCGCCTAATACGATAGGAATGGTTGTTGTAGCGTTTGCTAAAGCTTGTGCGGCAGGTGTTGCAATCCCAATTAAAACATCTGCTTGATCACTAACTAGCTGTTTGCTCATGGTATCTAATTTACTTTGATCAGCTTGGCCATTTTGAAAATTAATTTTCAAATTTTTACCTTCCTCATAGCCGGCTTCTTTCAAACCTTCTTTCACGCCCTCATAAATTTGATCTAAAGCTGGATGGCTCACAAATTGTAAAACACCGACAGTAAGGACTTTTTCTTTATCATTTACCGTTTGTTCTTTGTTATCCTTTGAATTATGAAGTAATTGAAAACCTAAAAATCCAACTAAGATAATTCCCAATGCAATCACTGTGTACATTAACCCTTTGTTTTTCATCATTATTTCCTCCTAAGATATGTTTTGAGATGAAAAAAAGCAATTTCCTCTACCCGCGGAAATTGCTTTTGTAAACAAAATCCGCATAGAGATTGTCTCTATGCGGAATCATCTCAATATTACCAGCATAGATACAAGTTTTAGAGTTCTCTAAAAAGTTGTATCTATGGAAAAATCCATCAATACAACTATCTACGCCAAAATTGCCATGCAAATAAATTTCCTTTGGTTGTAGTAAATAGTTTCATGATGGCTCACCTCGTTTTGTTTTTGTTGTAGTTAAGAATACCGTAGAATTTTTCAAGCGTCAATACTAATTTTAATTTTTCAGAAAATTTAGTAAAATCAATCATCCAAGTCTTTAATATTCCACATCGGCAGTCGATTTAATTCTGGAATAAATTCTTCGTCGTAATTTGTCAGCTCACTTACTTCAAAGCGGTTTTTTTCCACCCCTTTTTCAAAGAAGATAAAGGTTACTTTACTAGGGTTAACTTTGTATTTTTGAGCTAGATTTTGTGTGTCATACACTAAAGGATAATAATAAAAAGTCCGGTTTAACTCTTCTTTCTTTTCACCATTTAACGTATTCAACACGTGGTTTAATTCTTGCCCATATGGTGGTGCAAACATAACAGAAATTGCGTTAGCCGACTTTATTTCCTGGTCTTCACTTCCGTAGTCAAAGGACTTGATTTTATTACTTTTAATAGTAGGATGAATTAATTCTACATATTCAGATTGTCGAATGTGGGCGACAGCCACCACCATAGTTGCAGAAAAAAGTGTGACACCAATCAATAGACCTAAGACTGTTAAAAGTGCTTTACGTTGATTTTCTTCGGCCCAACTGGCAAAATCTTGCCATATTTGTTTAAAACCAGCTTTTACGCTGACAAAAAAATTTTGAATGATCTTCATTGTCTGGCTCCTAATAAATTAATAAGAAAAATCGAGTAATCTTTATGAAATATATGCATTTTATAACAGATAGCACCACAAAAGCAGCTTTTTAAGTAGGGTTGTTCGTTTTCTTGTGAAATCCATTCACTGCTTATAAGTTCTAATTAAGTATACGCTAGCCGGATTTCTACCATGACAAGAAACACAGTAAGAAATGTAAGCTCCCATTTATGACCTTAGTAAAATGTGCATTTAGACTGTAACGTGTTTTATCGCTATCTTTATAGTAGCAATCATTGTTTGGAATCGTCAAGATAGTTGGCAATTCTTTAAATATTCGCTATCATAAGAACAAGAGTTAAAATAACTTTAGGAGGACCACCAGTGGAAGATCTTGGTCATACTATTATGCACCTGGCAATGCCTTTATTTGATATCATTATCGTCTTTCTTAATTTTTTATCTATTTTAGTATTGGTGTGGGGTGTGATTATCGCAGGCTATGATTTCATTAAATCAGAGTGTTCCCACGCCAATCATGTTGAGGCGGCGCGTCACAATAATTTTATCCGTAACTTTCTGGGTAGTTATGTCTTGTTGAGCCTGGAGATATTAATTGCTGCCGATATTATTGAGTCAATTATTAATCCTACTTCAGCTGATATTTTGCGCCTTGCAGCAGTCGTTGTTATTCGAACGGTAATCTCTTATTTCTTGCACCGTGAAATCCAAGATGCTTTGGATAACGAAGAAACGATGGAAAAGCTTAACAAAAATAAATAAATGACACCCTTTAATTTTCAACAACGATGAAAAGCCAGATTCGATCACAAAGAATCTGGCTTTTATCTGCTATAATGTAGTTATTCTGTCATGAAAGAAGGTTACACAATGTCTTTTGATGGTGTTTTTACCCATTTAATTACCAATGAATTAACTGACTTATTAGTTGGTGGACGCATTTCTAAAATTCACCAACCTTATCAAAATGAAATTATTTTGGTTATTCGCTCCCAAGGAAAAAACCATAAATTACTACTATCTGCGCACCCGAGTTACGCCCGGGTACAATTAACCGATATCGCCTATCAAAATCCTGAAACACCACCTAATTTTGTTATGATGTTACGAAAATACTTAGACGGCGCAATTTTAACAGGCATTTCGCAGATTGAAAATGATCGCGTGATCCATTTTACCTTCAATAAACGAGATGAATTGGGGGATTTGCAAAATATTGTTTTAGTAGTGGAATTAATGGGTCGCCACAGTACCATTTTATTGTTAAACGAAGCAAACGGCAAAATTTTAGATGCGATAAAACATATTGGTAGCAGTCAGAATACTTATCGTTCCATTTTACCTGGTGCCATTTATGTCGCACCACCTAAACAAGCACTGCTAAATCCTTTTACGGTTACAGACGTTACGCTTTTTGATGCACTCTCGCAATTACCCAAAATTACAGCTAAGGCGCTCCAACAGACATTCCAAGGGCTAGGTTTTGATACAGCACAAGAACTAGCCTTTCGTCTAAACAAAAATGAAAATAAAAAAGTACTGACTTGGCGTGCATTTTTTGAAAGTCTCAATCCTGGACGCCCTACTTTAACTGTTACACAAAAAAAAGAATTTTTTACACCAATTGCTTTTCAATCTTTAGCTAAAACAACGGTTAGTGCTACGACATATCCAAATTTCAATATCTTGTTAGATGCTTTTTATGGCGATAAAGCTGAACGCGATCGGGTCAAACAACAAGGGGGACAACTGCTTAAAAAAGTAGAAAATGAGTTGGCCCGCAATCAGACCAAGTTGAAAAAACGACAACAAACGCTAAAAGAATCTGAAAACGCTGAGGAATATCGGCAAAAAGGTGAACTTTTAACGACATTTTTGCATGAAGTACCAAAAGGTGGAAAAAAAGTCGTTTTAGCAAATTACTACGATGAAGATCGACCACTAGAAATTAAGTTAAATCCAGCCCTATCCCCTAGTCAAAATGCGCAAAAATATTTTCACCGTTATCAAAAATTGAAAAATGCAGTGAAATTAATTTATCAACAAATCGATGAAGCAAAAGCAGAAATTGCCTATTTGGAATCTGTTTTCGCTCAAATCGAAATTGCCGGACCAATGGATTTGGATCTAATTAGTGAAGAATTAATTGCACAAGGTTATTTGAAAAAAAACTCAAAACGTAAAAAAGTAGCATCAAAATCTAAACCTGACGAATATACAGCAAGTGATGGTACCACTATTTTAGTTGGGAAAAACAATTTGCAAAATGATCAACTAACTTTAAAAACCGCCCGTAAGACTGACTACTGGCTCCATACCAAAGATATACCTGGCTCTCATGTAATCATCAAAAGCAGCCAGCCGACTGATGCAACCATTTTAGAAGCCGCAGAATTAGCTGCCTACTTTTCTAAATATCGTCATTCCGCTCAGGTTCCAGTCGATCTAGTTCAAGTCAAATACATTAAAAAACCAAATGGCGCAAAACCCGGGTATGTCATTTACGAAAATCAAAAAACTTATTACGTTACTCCAGAAGCAGATATTACTACTCGACTAAAAAAACAATAAAAAAATGAACGAAGCCCCTTTATTTTCAAGTAGTGGCTTCGTTCATTTTCTATTCACAAAAATAGATTTTTCGGTCTTTTTTATCTTGTAAGGGTCGATTATTACCTTTTAAGATTTCTTCTTGAAATTGGGATAAAAAAACGCGGGATATTTGATGTCGCTCTTTAAAGACAAACCAGTTAATCGGGCCTTTTGTCGGTGGGGTAGTCAGAGAACCAACATAATGAAAATAGCGTTGTTCTTTTGGTAAAAACAACTCGGGATTGAAAATTTCAATATGCTCTTTTAAATCCCAACGTTGCGCTTTTTTTAGTGGACCTTCTGGCAAAATTCCCGGTATGATGTCACACAATACGCCTACAACTAAATTTGTCCCATCTTTTCTCATGTGTACCAAATGTATCTCTAGTGGCGCTTGTTGGTTATCTAAAATATGCTCACTAGGTAAATGATAATGAATATCCGTTAAACCATACTTTTCCCCTGCAAAGACAACATAGCTCTGACAATCAAACGGAACAAAATGAATGGTATTTTTAAATTCTTTTTCGGTAAACTTCTCAATTTGATAAGAAAAAGTCAGACGCTGTTTTGCACTTCCTGCTAGAGTTTTGATCGTTTCAATGGCAATTGGTGATTGGTAAGGAAACTGCGCCCCTTCTTTATACCACTCACACAAGGTATGCCAATATTTTGGACCATTTTCTCCTGTATAACTCCAAGGAACATCTAAATTTCGTTTCACTTTTCCACCTCACAAATTTCAAAAGATTTTAAATAGCATATCAAATCCTTTTAATTGTGGCAAATACAAAAACCAAGCAATCGGGGAAATTGTACCACCAAATAACGTCTTTTTCGGCCCTAATAAGAATAAGACCGCTAAAATAAGGAAAATAGCCAAGACGATTAGTAAGACATTTGCACCTTGTAATAAGTTGAACCAAAGTCTTAAATTGCTAAAGAGCATATCCATTTTTTGATTACGTAAAACTTTATCTGTCTCGGCAATGGCGCGCATTTTTTCAATTCTTTGCCAATTTTCTTTAAATAATATCATTTCTTTTTCAGTCAAAACTTCATTAAAAATTTTTGTGTCTGCAGCAAAATCAAGAAAAAACCAATTTATTGTTTGTCGTTTGCGCTTTTCATCCCAATAGCGCATACTCCATTTTTTGGTTGTGATTCCTTTTATTTTGTCATAAGGAAAACTAGAGAACCCCCCTGTTTCAAAAAAATCTAAGAGGGTAAGGAAAATCATGCGCGTATTGGTAAAAATTAGGAGGCGGTTGCCCCGTGTATCATTAAACGTTTTCACATATTGTTTGGCTTGTGAAGTTCGGGCATAGCCCATTGCCATGGGACCAGCATTCATAAAACCAGAATTTCCTTCTACGGTCATAGGCAAATAGCCCATAATTTCTTCGCTGACAGCTAAATTTGGTTGCAATTTTTCTTTGACCTCTTGAAATAAAATATAATATTTACTGCGCTTGAATAAATCTTTTTTAGCACTAGTGCTTAAATATCCCGGTTGCAACTTGGCATTTTCTGCAAAAATAATCTCTTTAAAGCTCATGCTAATTCCCCCTTTAACGCATTTTGCAACAGTATTTTCCCCCGCGATAGATGATTATATACTGCACTTGTCTTTATTTCTAAAAGCTGGGCTATCTCTATGGGTGCTGTTTGATAAAAGTAATAATGCAAAAAAATCAACTGATCTTGTTCATTTAAAACATCCAATAATTCTAAAAATTGTTCTTTTGCTAAGGGACTATCAGTTTGTTGATAATTACTAGCAACATTTTCAGTCTTGAGGTCTGTTTGTCGCCTGTTTTGTAACTGTTGTTTACGTTTAAAGTCAATTGCCTTATTGCGGGTTATAACCATGATAAAGGTTGCTAGGCTACTTTTATCCGCAACATAGTTGGGGATTTTTTTCCATAATGTATAAAAAACCTCATTTTCACAATCTGACCAAAGATTACGCTCAGAGTTGTCTGACAAAACACCCCGGATTGTTTTAATAATGGTTTCACCATAGATTTCAATCATTTTTTCCAAACCTGTAAAATCATGATTTCTAATTAAGGTTATGATTTCATTGTCCCCCATCTTATCCCTCCTTTATTTACTTAATATACGAAAAACATGACGCATTTCTATCACGATGTGCCAATATTATGTAATCTTTCTGTCAAAGAAAAATAAAGTGATTTTTATCCACTACTTTCATCGGTTTTAGCTTCAGATTTTGTCTAATTCAACCTTGTAGTTTACAACTTTGAAAGAGTGATTTTATTATTAACCTTCACGATTGCATATCATTTATATGCAATAAATGAAAAAGTTGTGATCCTCGCTTTTGCCAGAATCACAACTTTTTCATTTTACTTGGCTAACCAATTTTCTGGATCTTCTTTCCAAGCTTTTAATAATTTAAGGTCTGCTTCGCTGATGTAATTACTAGCCAATGCCACTTCAATTAAAGTTGAATAATTAGTTAACGTAACCAATGGGACATTCGCTGCCGCAAAGTTTTCCTTTCCTTTTGGCAATTCATAAGTAAAGATTGCAGCAACACCTAAGACATCGGCACCCTCTTTTTCAGCTGCCTCACAAGTGCCCAAGACACTGCCTCCTGTTGAGATTAAATCTTCAATGATTACCATTTTTTGACCTTTTTCAATGCGACCTTCAATTTGTTTTCCTTTACCATGGTCTTTAGCCTTGGCACGGATATAAACCATTGGTAAGTCTAAAATATCTGCTACCCAAGCGGCATGTGGTACGCCACCTGTAGCTGCACCAGCAATTACTTGCACATCAGGAAACTGCGCTTTAATTTTATCGGCTAAACCTTGGGCGATTTGTTTACGCACTTTAGGATAACTAATCGTAATACGATTATCGCAATAAATTGGACTTTTAATGCCGCTAGCCCATGTAAAGGGCTCATTTGGACTCAAAAATACAGCTTCTACTTCTAACAAATCTTTTGCAATTGTGGTTTCTAAACTAGTCATTTTCAATACCATTCCATTCATTTTTAATTTGGGTATATGCTTTATAAGGATCTTCAGCCAGGGTGATTGGACGACCAACAACAATATAATTCGATCCGATTTTTCGTGCATTGCCAGGTGTCACCACACGTTTTTGATCCCCTACCTCACTACCAGTAGGACGAATACCTGGCGTTAAGCAGATAAAGTCGTCACTTGTGGCGCCTTTTATTTCAGAAACTTCTAGCGCAGAAGAAACAACACCATCAAGACCAGCTTTTTTTGCGCATTGCGCATAATGAATGACACTCTGAGCTAAAGGCACTTCAATTAATTGATCTGCGTGCATTTCTTGTTCTGTCGTTGAAGTCAGCTGTGTGATTGCTAAAAGCTTCGGACGCTTTTTCCCCATGGGGGTGCCTTCTTCTAAACCACGCATCGCAGCAGCCATCATTTTGACACCACCAGCTGCGTGAACGCAAGTAATATCAACACCAAGGCCGGCTAATCCGCGCATAGCTTTTTCAACTGTATTGGGAATATCGTGGAGTTTCAAATCTAAGAAGACGTCATGTCCGTTTCTTTTTAACCAACGAACTGTTTCAGGTCCTTCGTGGTAAAACAACTCCATACCGATTTTAACAAATAATGGTTCTTTTTTTGGGAATTTTTTGAAAAATAATTCAACTTCTCCCCGACTTGAAAAATCTAGGGCAATAATTGGACGTTCATTCATTTTTTATTTTTCCTCTCTTACTTGTTGGATTAATTCACCTAAACTGTTAATACCTAGTTCAGCCATTCTTTTAGGGAGTGCATCAATTAATTTAGGACAAACATAAGGGTCAGTAAAATTAGCTGTTCCAACTGCGACAGCACTAGCACCAGCCATCATCATTTCCAGTACATCATCTACTGTTTGTACACCACCCATTCCGATAATCGGAATATTGGTTGCATGAAAGACTTGATGAATTAAACGAATTGCGACAGGCTTAATAGCAGCACCAGACAATCCACCGGTTTGGTTTGCTAAAAGTGGTTTACGTGTTTTTAAATCAATTCGCATTCCCAGTAAGG
Organism: Enterococcus montenegrensis; assembly: GCF_029983095.1. NCBI lineage: Bacteria > Bacillati > Bacillota > Bacilli > Lactobacillales > Enterococcaceae > Enterococcus > Enterococcus montenegrensis. The sequence continues at coordinate 1,402,948 of NZ_CP120467.1, read as the reverse complement.
TATTAATCATAGTAAAGCCATCAGCACCGGCTGCTTCAATTGCCCTTGCAATGGGAACAATGTCGGTTACGTTGGGAGATAATTTAACATAAACAGGCACTTTGGCCACCTTTTTTACCGCTTCTGTTAGACTAGCGGCTACTTTGGGATCTGTTCCAAAAGCAATTCCACCGTGTTTGACATTTGGACATGAAATATTCAGCTCGATTGCTTTTACATTTTCCGCGTTGCCAATTTCCTTGCAAACCGCTACATAATCCTCTTCACAAGAGCCGGCAACATTGGCAATAATATTTAAATTTGGATAACGTGTGTTTAAGTTGGGTAAAATTTCTGATTGCACAACTTCTAGGCCAGGATTTTGTAAGCCAATAGCATTTAACATGCCACTGGGAGTTTCGGCAATCCGGGGTGTCTCATTACCAAAACGCGCTTCAGGAGTTGTTGCTTTAATCATAATGGCACCTAATTTATTTAAATCATAAAATTTGCCATACTCATCACCAAAGCCAAAACAACCACTAGCTGGCATGATTGGATTTTGAAGCTCAAGGCCTGGTAATTGGATGTGTAATAAATTGGTCATAATATGATTACCCCCGTTTTAAAAATTGGTCCTTCATCACAAACTTTAACACTTTTATTTGGCTCATCTTTAACGTGGCAAACACAGCCATAGCAAGCACCAACGCCACAAGCCATTCGTGCTTCCATTGAGATTTGCGCGTTGGGATGATTTTGATATTTTTCATCGACCATTTTTAACATACCATTATTGCCGCAAGCAAACACCGCAGCAGGAGTTTGTGCATGTGTATACTCTGCTAAAAGATGGGAAACATTACCCTTAGTACCCAAGCTACCATCATCTGTTGCAATGTGGGTTTTTCCCAAGGATTGGAATTTTTCAGCATAATAGACAACTTCTTTTTTGGCAAAGCCCAAAAAGTGAATTGGGTTTACTCCTTTTTGCACCAATTGGCGTGATAACTCATACAATGGTGGTACGCCAATTCCGCCCCCAATTATATACGCTGTATCACCTTCTTGTAACAGACTAATATCAAAGCCATTGCCTAAAGGTCCTAAACAATCAAGCGCATCTCCTGGTACTAACTGCGTGAAAACTTTTGTACCTTGACCTTCAACGCGACAAATCAAATGACAGGTCAGATTTTTTTTGTCAAATTGATTGATACTAATTGGTCGGCGTAATAATAAATCTTTTTGTGGTACCAAAACATGCAAAAATTGCCCCGGTTTTTCCATCGTTTTTACTAATTCACCCTGTAAAACCAATTCAAAAATATTAGGTGCAATTTCTTGTTGTGCTACTACGGTCAAAATCCCTTGTCTCATGCTGCTCCCCCTGGTATTTAAAATAGACATTATGCTCGCAAATGAAGCTGTGACAAAAGACTTGTCACAGCCCCTTATTAGAAAATAAATAGCGTTTTTTCAGGTAACTGCTGTCACAGTTTTGTCGTTTAGATTGCTTTAGTTGAAAAGGCGCGATCTTCCATTACTTTTAAAATAGCATCGGCTGTATCTAAAGATGTTAGTAATGGTACCCCATGTTCAACGGCTTCGCGGCGAATAATAAACCCATCCACAGAAGCGCTCTGACGATCTTTATCCATCGTGTTAATAACCAGTTGAGCTTGATTATTCCGAATTAGTTCAACGACATTTGCATCTTTTTCTTCAGAAATTTTGGCAATTTCTTTCACCCGCAAACCCGCTGTTACAAAATAATGGGCTGTTCCTTTTGTTGCAATTAAACTAAACCCAATTTCTGCAAAGCGCTTAGCCAAAGCTAAGGCTTCTTCTTTTGTATCATCTGCGATGGTAAATAAAACAGAACCAAATTCTGGTACTTTCAACCCCGAAGCTTCAAAGGCTTTGTATAGTGCCTTTTCCAAGTTACGGTCACTTCCCATTACTTCGCCAGTTGATTTCATTTCTGGCCCTAAATAAGTATCGACCTTTTGTAACTTTGTAAATGAAAAGACAGGTGCTTTAACATGAACGTAATCATCTTCTTGATATAACCCATTTTCATAACCTTGATCGCGTATTTTTTCTCCTAAGATAGCTTTAGTTGCAATTTGAGCCATTGGGATTCCTGTAACCTTACTTAGAAACGGAACCGTTCGACTAGCCCGTGGGTTTACTTCAATGACATAAACTTTATTATCACTAATGACAAACTGAATATTCATCATCCCGACACAATTTAATCCCAAAGCTAATTTCTCTGTATAGGCTGCGATTGTAGCTTGAATTTCTCTGTTTAAAAATTGCGGTGGATAGACAGCCATTGAATCACCCGAGTGCACCCCCGCTCGTTCAATATGTTCCATAATTCCTGGAATTAAAACTGTCTCACCGTCACAAATCGCATCCACTTCACATTCACTACCGGTCAAATAACGATCAACTAAAACGGGGTGTTCTGGCGAAGCTTTAACCGCATTTTTCATATAATCTTCAAGATCAGCTTGATTTTCCACGATTTCCATCGCGCGACCACCTAAAACATAGCTTGGTCTAACCAGAACGGGATAGCCGATTTTTTCAGCGATCGCGACAGCCTCAGTTTGATTTGTTGCAGTTTCACCTGGAGGTTGTGGAATCGCCAACTCCTTTAAGGCCTGTTCGAATAAATCACGATTTTCAGCTCGATCTAAGTCTTCAATGCTGGTACCTAAAATTTTGACACCATTATCTTGCAGAGGCTCAGCCAAATTAATCGCTGTTTGTCCGCCAAATTGTACGATTACCCCAATTGGATTTTCCAACTCGATCACATTTAAGACATCTTCTAAAGTTAACGGTTCAAAATATAATTTATCAGAAACTGAAAAGTCAGTCGAGACCGTTTCTGGATTACTATTCATAATAATTGCTTCATAACCCGCCGCTTGAATTGCCTTAACCGAGTGAACAGTTGCATAATCAAACTCGACACCTTGGCCAATTCGAATAGGACCTGAACCTAAAACTAAAACAGATGGTTTCTTAGTGACGCTACTTTCATTTTCAAATTCATAGCTACTATAAAAATAGGGTGTTTCCGATTGAAATTCAGCCGCACAAGTATCTACCATTTTATAAACAGGTTTGAGATTTTGTTCTTTGCGGAAATTACGTACTTCACTTTCTTTCAAGTGCCAAAGTTCAGCAATCTTTTTATCAGTAAAACCGTTTTGCTTGGCTTTTTTCAAAATAGTCGAATCATTTGGGGCAGCTTTTAACGCAGTCTCTAACTCAACGATGTGCAATAATTTATCTAAGAAAAAGAGATCAATTTTCGTCATTTCCGCGATTTCTTCAATCGGATATTGACGCCGGATAGCTTCGGTTACGTAAAATAACCGATCATCCTGAGCTTTTATCATCTTTTCTGTCAGCTGATTATCACTTAATGTTGCTAATTCTGCTAATTCAACGTGTGTGACCCCGATTTCTAACGAACGAACAGCTTTTAATAAGGATTCTTCAATGTTACGCCCAATGGCCATAACTTCGCCTGTAGCCTTCATTTGTGTTCCTAAAATGCGCTCACCTTTTTCAAATTTATCAAAGGGCCAGCGGGGAATTTTACAAACGACATAATCTAATGCCGGCTCAAATTCAGCGTAAGTTGTCTCCGTTACTGGATTTTTCATCTCATCTAAAGTTAAACCAACCGCAATTTTAGCCGCCAATTTAGCAATCGGGTAACCGGTAGCTTTACTTGCTAAAGCTGAAGAACGCGATACCCGTGGGTTTACTTCAATAACATAGTAATTAAAACTATGGGGATCTAGTGCTAGTTGGACATTACAGCCGCCTTCAATCTTTAAAGCACGGATAATTGAAAGTGAGGCGTCTCGCAGCAGCTGATATTCGCTATCTGATAACGTTTGACTAGGGGCAAAAACAATGGAGTCGCCGGTGTGAATACCGACAGGATCAAAGTTTTCCATATTACATACGACAATCGCATTATCAGCTGAATCTCGCATAACTTCATACTCGATTTCTTTGAAGCCGGCAATACTTTTTTCAATTAAACATTGCGTAGCTGGCGATAATTTCAAGCCATTTTCTGCGATCAAACGCAATTCCTCTTCATTATCACACATACCACCACCTGTACCACCTAGCGTAAAGGCAGGACGAACGATAACAGGATAACCAATTTCATCAGCAAAAGTAACTGCTTCATCAACCGTATTAATAATGGCAGATTCAGGAATGGGTTGATTTAGTTCTTCCATTAGCTGTTTGAATAAATCACGGTCTTCGGCTTGATCAATCGCGGCAAGCTTTGTACCTAAAAGTTCAATGTTTAACTCGGCTAAAATACCTGAAGCAGCTAACTCCATGGCCATATTTAAACCCGTTTGCCCACCTAAAGTTGGCAAAAGCGCATCTGGATTTTCTTTTCGTAAAATGCGGGAAACAAATTCAAAAGTAATCGGTTCGATATATACTTTGTCGGCAATTTCTTTGTCAGTCATAATTGTGGCCGGATTTGAATTGACCAAAACAACTTCATAGCCTTCTTCTTTTAATGCCAAACACGCTTGTGTGCCGGCATAATCAAATTCAGCTGCCTGGCCAATAATAATCGGGCCAGAGCCAATCACCATAATTTTTTTAATATCCGTACGCTTTGGCATCTTTTTGCTCCTTTCCTGCATCCATCATTTCAATAAACTCATCAAACAAGTGCAAAGCGTCATGAGGACCTGGGGCTGCATCTGGGTGAAACTGAACTGTAAAGGCAGGATAATCTTTGTGGCGCACCCCTTCAATCGTTCCATCATTAACCTCAATGTGGGTGACCATTAAACGTTTGTTGTCAATGGAGTTGGCATCTACAGCATAGCCGTGGTTTTGCGAAGTAAAATCAATCCGTCCTGTTGCGATTTCACGCACCGGATGATTTAAGCCACGATGGCCGAATTTCATTTTAAATGTATCCGCACCATTTGCTAGTGCAAATAATTGATGGCCTAAACAAATTCCAAAAATCGGCACTTTTCCTTGAATTTCTTGAATCATTTTAATCGCTTCTGGTACATCTTTAGGATCTCCTGGTCCATTGGTCAACATAACACCATCGGGACATAACTCTAAGATTGTGGCAGCCTTCGTATCGTAAGGTAAAACAGTTAGATTACACTGTCTTTTTGATAGCTCACGTAAAATACTGTGTTTTAATCCGAAGTCAATCACAACGACATTGTGGCCAATTCCTGGACTTGGGTATGGTTTAGCTGTGGAAACTTGAGCCACTTGATTGGTTGGTAGCACTGCTGCTTTTAATTGATCATAGGCATGGGTGAAATCTTCTTCTGCTACAATACTAGCTTTCATAGTGCCGTGCTCTCTAATTTTTCTGGTTAGAGCTCGCGTATCAATCCCAGCGATGCCAGGAATTTCTTTGCGCTTTAAAAATTCGTCTAGTGTCATTTGGTTGCGCCAATTACTAGCAAGTCTGGCATGTTCTTTAACAACGACCGCTTTACAAGTAGGGGCAATTGACTCGTAGTCATCTCGGTTAATCCCATAATTTCCTACCATTGGATAAGTGAACGTAATAATCTGTCCATTAAAACTTTGGTCGGTGATGGTTTCTTGATAACCGGTCATACTGGTTGTAAAAACAATTTCGCCAAATACGTTATTGCTAGCGCCAAAACCTTCCCCTTCAAAGTAGGTGCCGTCTTCTAAGATTAACCAACGTTTCATATTTACTCCCCTTTTTGCCAAACTTTTTGACCATCAACAAAGGTTAAAAGCGTATCGCCATAAACTTTTTTGTGATCAAATGGTGTATTAACTGATTTTGATAAGAATTTTTCTGAGTCGATTTCATATTCTGTTTCGATGGCAAAAACTGCTAGATCAGCTGGCTGACCAATTTGTAAACGTCCTGCGTTTAAGCCAAAAATTGCTGCTGGTTTTGTCGCCATCCAATCAATAACTTGTGCTAAAGTGAAAATGCCGGTCTTAACAAAATGAGTGTAAATTAGCTGAAAAGCATATTCAGAGCCAACAATGCCAAAAGGCGCTTTTAAGAAACTTTGATTTTTTTCTTCAAACCCATGGGGAGCATGATCCGTTGCAATACAGTCGATTGTACCGTCTAATAGGCCTTCAATTAACGCCTTGCGATCATCTGCTCCTCGCAATGGTGGATTCATTTTCCAGTAGCCAAAATCATTGGGAATTTCTTCTTCAGACAAAATGAGATGGTGAGGTGATACTTCTGCTGTTACATGAACACCAGCTTTTTTTGCATCTCGGATAATTCTCACGCTTTCTTTAGTTGAAACATGACAAACGTGGTAATGGCAGCCGGTTTCTTCGGCTAAAATTAGATCTCTGGCAATTTGAGAACTTTCTGTTGCACTTAAAATTCCTGGCAAATTAAGTTCTGCTGCTTTTTTTCCAGCATGCATAACACCTGCAAACAGCAGTGACTCGTCTTCTGTATGGGCAACCAAAGCCATATTATTGGCAGCAGCTTCTTTCATTGCTAAATACATCGTTCCTGCTGTTTGAACCCCTACACCATCATTGGTAAAGGCAAAAGCACCAGCTTTTTTTAACGCTTTTTGATCTGTTAAGACCTCACTGCGCAATTCTTCAGTAATTGGTGCATATTGCAACACCTTCACGACGGCATCTTTTTTTATAATTGCTTGAACTTTTTGAAATTTTTCAACAGTATCTGGAACTGGATTTAAATTAGGCATGGCACATACCGTAGTAAAACCGCCACGAGCGGCTGCCTGGCTGCCAGTTTTAATTGTTTCCTTGTACTCAAAACCTGGTTCTCTTAAATGAACGTGAACATCTACAAGGCCTGGTGTGATCAACTGACCAGCTGCATCAAACACTTCATCAAAAAAGGTCGGGTCAAAATTTGTGCCGATAGCTTTAATTACGCCATCTTCAATCCAAATTTCTGCTGTCGTTAGGTTGTTATCATAAGTATTGATTTTACCGTTTTTAATGAGTGTTTTCATAATCATCCTCCTAAAATTTGTTGAAAAAATTGCTTTATTTACTGGAAAGGAGATGGCTAATTTGTCAGCACATCTCCTTTTTTATTTTCTTTTAAGCTCTGCCGGCTAAAACTGCTTCTAAAATTGCCATCCGGACAAAAACGCCGTTGGTCATTTGTTGGATAATGCGAGCTTGGTAGCCTTCTACTAAAGAATCTGCCAATTCAACATCACGATTAACTGGCGCTGGGTGCATGATAATTGCCCCTTCTTTCATTTTTTTGGCACGCCCAACAGTTAGTCCATATTGCGCGTGATAGCCTTCTTTTGAAAAGCTTTCATTGCCATCGTGACGCTCATGTTGAACCCGTAACATCATCATTACGTCTACTTTGTCAACAAGTTCATCTAATGGTAAGTAATGCCCATAAACTTCAAATTCTTCATCATACCATTGTGCCGGTCCAGAGAAGAAGACTTGCGCACCTAAACGTTTTAACATTTGCATATTTGATTTTGCCACGCGGGAGTGGGTAATATCTCCGACAATCGCTACTTTTAAACCTTCAAAACGGCCAAACTCTTCATAAATTGTCATTAGATCCAATAAACATTGCGTTGGATGTTGGCCACTACCATCGCCGCCGTTAATAATTCCACATTGGATTGTTTTACTTTGAATTAAATCATCGTAGTAATTTTCATCTCCGTGACGAATAACGGCAACATCGACGCCTAAAGCAGACATGGTCAAAACGGTGTCGTATAATGTTTCACCTTTTTGAACCGAACTTGTTGAAGCATCAAATTCAATGACATCAATGCCTAATTTTTTTTCTGCCACATCAAAACTTTTATGTGTTCGGGTACTATTTTCGAAAAATAGATTTGTCGCAAAATACTGCTCTTTTTCTGGTGTCCATTTTGCGCCGTTTTTAAATTCTTGACCACGTCTAATTAAGCCCATAACCTCTTGGTCTGTTAAAGCTTCAACGGTTAATAAGTGTTTTAAACTAATTCTCTCTTGTTGGATGATCATCTTTTTTCCTCCTAATAGTTCCCTTAAGTTTTTTACTCGGCTTCTTTATTGATGACAATACGGTCCTTACCGTCTACTTCTTCCATTTCCACAATAATTTCTTCGGCTAATGACGTCGGAATATTTTTTCCAACATAATCGGCACGAATTGGCAACTCTCTATGACCTCTGTCCACTAAAACGGCTAAAGAAATTTTACGCGGACGACCATAGTCCATAATTGCATCCAACGCGGCACGAATTGTTCGGCCGGTAAACAAGACATCATCCACCACGATAACTTCTTTACCTTCCAAATTGACTGGGATATCAGAAGCATGAACAGTTGGATCATCTTCTTTTTTTGCATCATCCCGATAAAGTGTAATGTCTAATTGACCGACTGGCACTTTAATACCTTCTAGTTGTTGTAAACGTTCAGCGATACGCTGGGCAATGTAGATGCCTCTTGTTTTGATTCCGACTAAAACCAAGTCCTCAATACCATGATTTCGTTCAATGATTTCATAGGTAATCCGAGTCAATGCTCGCTTCATTGTTACTGCGTCTACTACTTCTTTTATTGCCATTTTTTTCCTCCTCGTCAATTTAAAAGACAAAAAAACTCCTGCCCGAAGTTAGGCAGGAGTGATAATTGATTTAGTATCTGGGTACACTGACCCTTTTTACTACAATTCACTAAACAAGTTTTACTAAGGCGCACCTTACTAAATTACTTGCACACTCCTTCTTAGCCTCACGGGACTACTCTTAAAGGATTACTATTTATTTTTCCTAAAACAAGGTTACACTTCTTTAAATCAAAAATCAATCTTTTTTTCGTAAGTTTGTTAATGTTTTTTCAAAAATTTCTGGCAAAGGTGCTTCAAAAACCATTTTTTCGTTGGTACGAGGGTGTGTGAAGCCAAGTAACTTCGCATGTAAAAATTGACCGTTTCCTTTTAAGGTTTTTTTCGGACCATAGGTTGGATCTCCGGCTAGAGGAAAACCTATGTATTGCATGTGCACCCGAATTTGATGAGTACGACCAGTTTCTAACTGTAGTTCGACTAAAGTAAAGTCACCAAAGCGTTCTAAGACAGTAAAATGCGTCAGCGCCGGTTTCCCGTCTTCTCTTATTGCTTGCATTTTTCGATTAACTTTAGAACGACCAATAGGAGCTTCAATGGTCCCTTTTTCGTGAGTAATATTACCGTGTACCAAAGCAACATATTTACGCAAACTGGTTTTAGCTTTTAATTGTGCTGCTAATGATTCATGGGCAACATCATTTTTTGCCACCATCAATAGCCCAGAAGTATCTTTGTCAATACGATGAACAATTCCCGGACGTACAACATCGTTAATCGTTGATAAATTGCTCAATTGATATAACAATCCGTTTACTAGCGTGCCGTGACTGTGACCTGCAGAAGGATGGACCACCATTCCTTGGGGTTTATTTATCACTGCGACATCTTCATCTTCATAAACGATTTCTAAATCGAGATTTTCTGGCACTAAGTCCAGTGTTTCTGGTTCTGGAATTTGGATGACAATCTCATCATGGGCTTTGACTTTGTAATTAGCTTTTAACGGTTGTCCCTTTAAAAAGACTACACCTTCTTTTAACCACTGTTGAATTTGCGAGCGGGTATATTCTGGTAAATATGTCGTTAACGCTTTATCAATGCGCGGCCCGTTTTCTTTTATCACAATTAAAAGTTCTTTCATGCTTTTGCTCCTTTAAAGCGTTCTTCAAATAAAATGTAAATAAAAATCAAAATAACTCCCACTACTAAACAAGAATCCGCTACATTAAAAATAGGAAATGAGACAAAATCAGTTTGAAACATATCCACTACGTAACCTAAGCGCATGCGATCAATGAAATTGCCTAATGCGCCCGCAAGCACCAAACTTAAACCCAATGAATAAAGCTTGGCACCGTTACGATTTTTGTACAATAAGTAACTACAAGCACCAACTGCTACAGTTGTGACAAGGGCAAAAAAACTCATTTGCCCTTCTAACATGCTCCAAGCAGCACCTGTATTTTGAAAATAAGTTAGTGAGAAAACATTTTTAATAATCGGCATCGATGTGCCCAATGCAATATTAGCAACGATCCACCCCTTGACCAATTGATCTACTACGATCAAAAGTACCGCAATAAGAATAAAAATTATCATAAATTCAACTCATTTCTAAACATTAAATAAATCACGCGGACGAATAATTCCTAATAAGTTACCATTAGGATTTCCATCGCGTGTAATTAAGATTGCTTCTAACAATCCGTTTTGATGAAACATATTTTCTGCTTCTGCCACAGTTGTTTTACTGTCAACAAACTGGTAATTGGTCACTTTACCATCTTCAATTAACAATTCATCTGCCAAGCGATTGCCTAAAACTATCTCACCTTTTAAGCTTTCTTTGGCAAACCAATAACCTAGCGCTCTCAAAGTGATAAGGCCTTTAAATTTGCCTTTTTCGTATAAGGGAAATTGAGAATAGCGCTTTTGGGCAATGGTTTTTAGAATTTCATAAATTGGTAAAGTAATTTCAAAACCTGTTACATTTTTCCGAAAACGCGGCAAGACCAGTTCTGGCTGCAACAGTGCTTTTTCGATTTCCATAATCCGTTTTACTACCCACTCATTTGGTTCTGCGATCACAAAATCTGTACTAATTTGATCGTGAACAATGGCATTGCGCAATTGCGCCATTTGCAGTAGATCCTCGGCATAATCATTTGTCAAAAATTCTGGTTTTTTGCTTAAACGGCGTACCATTTCACTAAAGCCCATGTTTTTGGGATTATTTAATTGCTCTTTTAACCATTTGTTAATTCGATTAAAACTAGCTAAAAATAAATCAGCATTTTCCGCCATAACGACTGCTCCTTTTTATTTTATTGAAACAAATCACTTTCTTTGGTCACAAATTTTTCAGCTGAAATATGGGTTTTAAGTTCTGTAATTAATGCTGACTTGGTTTTCTTACGCATTAGAAAATGATATTCTTCACCCAAATACAAAAACTCAATACCATTTTTGATAATGGCGACTTGGGTAATATTGCGGTAATAAAGTTCTTGCTTTTTCCAAAAGCGAGCATAATAAACCGTAATATGATCATGGGTTAAAACAAAGCGGCGCAGACAGCCAATTATAACACAGACAAAAAAGAAGGCCATGACTAAATTGCTTTTCCAGTAGGGTCTAGTATTTTCCAAAGACAATGTCAAACTATAAAAGAGAACAATCAATGTTAATGACCAATAAATGATACTGACAGCAAGTTCTGGCTGCCAACGATATTTTCTATTTTTCATACTTGTAAATTGCTCCTCTTCTGCTAAAGTTAAAACGTGAATTATTTTAATTATAAGGATGATTACTATGATTAAAGCCTATATTGATGCCGCTACAAAAGGTAATCCAGGTCCAAGCGGTGCTGGGTTGTTGTTAGTTTCTGACAATCTGCATGAACAAATCCACCTACCATTGAAAACGATGAGTAACCACCAAGCTGAATTCCATGCTTTTTACGAATTATTAACTTATCTCATCCAACACAATTATATAAATGAAACCATTTTTGTTTACTCTGATAGTAAGATTTTAGTCCAAACAGTAGATAAAAACTATACTAATAACGAAAATTTCCAAGAAATTTTTCAAAAAATTCAAGCTTTGCTACCAAATTTCCCCCTATTAATTTTACAATGGATTCCAGAAAGTAAGAATAAAGGCGCTGATCAACTGGCCAGACAAGGGCTACAAAAAGCATTACGACAGCATTAAAGAATAAAGACACCAACACGGCAAAGATCAAAGTAAGTTTTTCTTTGAATCTTTGCCGTTGGTGGCTTTTTTACTATACAAGAAAAAATATTGATTTGACTACTTGAGCACGATCTAACTTATTGCTAGTAAGATAAATAAGTTCGGAAGTTTTGCTTATAAAATTGGTGACAGTAAACGAGAAAAGTTTTGCTTAAAACGTAGCCAATAGGACTGATTGGCAATTATTTCATCTGTTAAAACATAGCATTTTTCTTGATCGGCTAAAAAGATCTGCTGCATTTGTTTGGTTAGCGTTTCATCGTAGACAAAAGCGTTCACTTCAAAATTTAATTCATAACTACGAATATCTTGGTTGGTTGAACCAAAAGAACATAAATTGTCATCCATGACAATGGTTTTTGCATGTAAAAAACCATTGTCGTAATGATAGATTTTAATTCCCATTTTATGCAGTAAATTAGCATAATATTGCGTTGCACGGTAGATAAAAGGATGATCGGGCATATTGGGAATCATAATTCGGACATCAACGCCTGAACGTGCAGCTGTAACCAAAGCATTAAACATGACGTCATCTGGAATTAAATACGGTGTTTGAATCCATACTTTCTCATCCGCAGACAAAATCATTTTAACAAAGGCACTTTTTAAAATATCGATTTTATTTTCTGGGCCATCTGCCACTACTTGAATCTCAGCTTGCCCCCCCGTATCTTTTTTAATCACAAAGTAACGTTCTTCGTAATCCAACTGGTCGCTCTCATTTTTAACCGAAGCATTCCAATCCCGAATAAAGATTTCTTGTAAACTGAAACTAGCCGTACCAACAATGCGTCCATGGGTATCCCGCCAGTAACCAAATTTTTCACTGCGACTTAAATACTGATCCCCCACGTTAAAACCACCGGTCCAACCGATTTTACCATCAATTACTACGATTTTACGATGCAAGTGATAATTTAACCGAGTTTTGCGAATTAAATCTCGCGAAGTAATAAAGGCGGCAACTTTTCCCCCTGCTGCAACTAGTGGCTGAAAGAATTTTTCATTGGATCCTTTTGCCCCCCATGGATCATAGATTAGACGAACTTCTACGCCAGCTTTCGCTTTTTCAATTAATAGTTGTAAAAATTGATGGCCAATTCTATCCGGGAAAAAAGCATAGTATTCTACATGAATATTATCTTCAGCTGATTTAATATCTTCAAATAAAGCCGCAAATTTCTCATTACCATCTGTATAGAGCTTTACGCTGTTGCCCCTTGTTAAAGGTGATTCATCAACAGATTTTAAATAGCGTTCTAATAATTTTAGTTCTTTTTCTACTTCTTCAATATCATAACGCTTATTATTCTGGTGAATTAACGTATTAATTTCTTTGACTTTTCGATTGGTCTCAACATCATATTTATAAACTGTTTCACCATCAATTCCCCGGCCGCAAAATAAATACACGATAAATCCAATAATGGGAATAAAAATTAAGGTCAAAGACCACGCAAGAATGCTCGTAATCGAGCGTGGTTTCCGAAATACTGTAACCAAAGCACCAATCGTGTTAATGAAAATTATAAGTAAAAAAACTGATTGTAAGATACTTAAATCTTGTTGAATCGTCATTGGCTAAACTCCTTTACGTCAAATTTAGATCGTTATAATAAATAGTTGTGATCAAAGGTTATTTCTAAAGTGATAGCACCCAAACGGTTGGTTAAATATTCTGTCAAATTTTCGCGAATTTCAGAATCTTTTTTAGCACATTTTGGTGGCACTACGACATCAAAAGACAACTGATTTTTTTCAATCCGAAAATCATGGACACGCAAATCTAACTGTAATGCGCTAATCGCTTCTTTTACGATCTCCCATTTTTGCTGGTACTCAGGACTTTTCACCGCAACCGGATCTAAATGGCAAACAAGCTCCACCTTCAAGTTTTCGCGAAAATCTTTTTCAATGCGGTTAATAATATCATGAGCATAATTTAAGCTCCACGTGTCATCTACTTCAATGTGGACTGTGGCAAACTGTTTTTTAGGACCATAACTGTGAACCAACAAATCGTGATACCCTAAAATATCAGGATATTCATTTAAGTGCGTTTCCATTTTTAAAATTTCTTCGCTACTAGGACGACTTCCCAATAATTCATCGATAAATTCTTTCACCATTTTTAAACCGCTGTATAAAATATAAAGTGCGATAAAAAGCCCCATCCAACCATCAACATGTAGACCAGTAAATAGTTCAACAAAAGCTGAAATGAGAACAGCTGCCGTTGTAATAACGTCATTTAAGCTGTCTTGTGAGGATGCTTTTAGTGTTTCAGAATCAATTTTGGTTGAAATTTTTTGATACATAAAACTTTGCCAGATTTTAATGCCAATTGATAAGAGCAAAATAATAAAAACCAATGGCGAAAGTTTAATTTTGCTTGGATCCATTATCTTTTCAACAGAGGAAACCAAGAATTGAAAGCCAACAAAGGTAATAATAATCGAAATCATGAAGCCACTAATATATTCAAAGCGCTCATGACCATAGGGATGTTCTTTGTCGGCTGGTTTAGCTGCAATTTGAAAACCAACCAAAGTTAACACAGAAGATGCAGTATCGCTTAGGCTGTTGATGGCATCGGCCATGATTGAAACACTATGGGCGAAAAGACCAATAAAAAATTTCATAATAAACAAGAGACCATTTGAAACAAGTCCTAAACTACCTGCTAAAAAACCAAAAGAAGTGCGCGTCTTTTCTGCGTCTTTTGATTCGATTTTTTTTATAAAATAATTAAGCATTGCCGTAAAACTCCTTCAACTAAACTTCTCTTCATTTTACCCTTTTTATCAATTTCAAACAAATTTAAGGCCATTCTTGATAAATAATTATCGGCTTAAAAACGACATAAATAATAACCCGAACGCAATATGTACTTGGCCTTTAAAAGGCGCAACTCTCTAAAATTAAAGAGTGATACATTTATTGTTCGGGTCATCATCTTTTATCACGATTACAATCTAGCTATTCGTGTATTTTTATTATGCTTGTTGTAAGAAATCGGCTACTTTTGCTAGGGCAGCGCTAATGCCAGCAGGATTTTTACCTCCGGCTTGAGCCATGTCAGGACGTCCACCGCCACCACCGCCAACGAGTGGTGCAATCACTTTAATTAAATCTCCAGCTTTTAAGCCTCGTGCGATTGCTTCATTACTCATTGCCGCTAACAAGTTTACTTTTTCACCGCTAGCATTGGCCAACACTAACACATCAGAAGTAGCTTTTTGCTTCCATTGGTCAGCTAATTGACGCAATTGGTTCATATCTTTAACCTTCACTTCAGCGGCGATAAAACTAATACCATTTATAGTTTCAACGTTTTTGAAAATATCGCCAGCTTGTTGATTGGCTAATTTACTTGCCAATTGTTCATTTTCTTTTTGTAAATCTTTTAGTTGTTGTTGTAGTTGTACAGTTTTGGCAACAACTTCTTTTAATTGTGGTGATTTCACAATTGTGGCGATTTCTTTTAGTTGTGTTTCTTCACTATCAAGTAATTCATAGGCTTCTTTGCTGGTTACAGCTTCAATTCGGCGGACACCGGCACCAATTCCTGACTCAGAAACAATTTTGAAAATACCAATATCTTCTGTATTGGCCACATGCGTGCCCCCACAAAGCTCAATGGACCAGTCGGCAACATTTACAACGCGGACATCGTGACCGTATTTTTCACCAAATAACGCCATTGCTCCCATACCTTTGGCTGTATCAATATCTGTTTCAATTGTAACAACGGGTAGTGCATCCCAAATTTTTTGGTTGACGATTGCTTCCATTTGGCTTAATTCTTCTGTTGTCACTTGACCAAAGTGCGTAAAGTCAAAACGTAAGTGTCCTGGGGCCACTAGTGAGCCAGCTTGATTTGCATGATTGCCCAATACTTCTTTTAATGCTTTGTGTAATAAATGCGTCGCTGTATGGTTTTTAATAATACGATTACGACGAGAAACATTAATTTGTAAGAAGTAAGTCGTTCCTTCTGATACGGGTGCTTGCAGCGTTACCGTGTGTAAAAATTGACCATTTGGCGCTTTTTTCACATCGTGAACTTCAGCGACGATATTTCCTGTTACATCACAAATGATACCAGTATCGGCAACTTGTCCTCCCATTTCTGCGTAAAACGGTGTTTTGGCAAAAATCAATTGTGCTTCACCACTATTTGCAGCACTAACAATCGCTTCGTCTTGAATTAAAACGAGCAATTCACTTTCAGCTTCATAGTTATCATAACCCACAAATTCACTTTCTACTTTAATTTCAGTTAGTAAAGCAGATTGAACTCCCATTGACACGTCCGTACTGCGAGCTGCACGGGCCCGTTCTCTTTGGGCTTGCATTTCTGCTTCAAACCCAGCGTGATCAACTTTTAAGCCTTCATCTTCTGCGACTTCTTCCGTTAATTCAACTGGGAAACCATACGTATCATACAATTTGAAGATATCTTGTCCGCTTAAGGTATCTTTTTTCTCAGCTTTAACTTTTTCAATGACTTGGGTCAAAATTTCCAAGCCTTCGTTGATTGTTTCATGGAAACGCTCTTCTTCTGTTCGGATTACTTTTTCAATAAATTCTTGTTGTTGTAGAATTTCTGGATAATAACTGTCCATAATCTTACCGACAACGACAACTAATTTATACAAAAAGGCTTCATCGATTCCTAGTTTTTTGCCGTGCATAACAGCCCGACGTAATAAACGCCGCAATACATAACCACGACCTTCATTAGAAGGTAACGCCCCGTCGCCAATGGCAAACGCCAAAGCCCGAATATGGTCAGCAATTACTTTAAAGGAAATATCAGTTTGTGGTGCATCGCCATATTGGAATTTGCCACTTAAAACTTCTACTTCTTTAATAATTGGCATAAATAAATCTGTTTCAAAGTTGGTTGGTGCATTTTGAACGATGGAAACCATTCGTTCTAGCCCCATCCCCGTATCAATGTTTTTATGCGGTAATGGTTCGTAAGTATCGTCTGGTTTGTGATTAAACTCAGAAAATACTAAATTCCAAATTTCCAAGTAACGTTCATTTTCCCCGCCAGGATAGTTTTCAGGATCATCTGCTGCTAAATCGTTGAATTCTTCGCCACGATCGTAAAAAATTTCAGTATCTGGACCGCTGGGGCCCGCACCAATATCCCAAAAATTGTCTTCAATTTCCACAATATGATCAAGAGGTAATCCGACTTCTTCATGCCAAATACGCTTGGCTTCTGTGTCTTTTGGATAAACCGTAACATATAATTTTTCTGGATCAAAAGCCATCCATTTTTCATCAGTTAAAAATTCCCAAGCCCAATGAATAGCTTCTGTTTTAAAATAGTCACCAATTGAAAAATTTCCTAACATTTCAAACATTGTATGGTGGCGAGCTGTTTTCCCTACATTTTCAATGTCGTTGGTTCGAATTGATTTTTGTGCATTTGTAATCCGGGGATTTTCTGGAACCACAGAGCCATCAAAATATTTTTTTAAAGTGGCAACTCCAGAATTGATCCACAAAAGGGTGGGATCATTCACTGGTACTAAAGATGCACTTGGTTCAACACTGTGTCCTTTTGACTTGAAAAAGTCCAAGAACATTTGGCGGACTTGGCCGCTGGATAATTCTTTCATCATTTCTCCTACTTTCAAAAAAAATAAGACACCACTGCAAGACAAGGACGAAAACCGCGGTACCACCTTGTTTGCAATGATGTCATTCATTACCTCTTAAGCTCTATAACGCGGAGTTGCGTCAGTATTGCTACTGAATTAAAAAAAAGGGAGCAACTGCAAACAGGTTTGTGCTTTTTTCTCAGCAAACAAAAGCTTTCTGTAACAAAGAAACTGTTCGGTTATATCCTTTTTCCTTACAAAGTATAGAAGACAAACCTATACTTGTCAACGATTTAATCTAATTCAATTGAGATTACTTTACGATATAAAAAATCTTGTGGTGTTAATTTTTCATCTGCTTTTAGACGTCTATTGGCACGGTAATAAGTTGCTTCTGGCAGCAATTCTAATAAAGGAATCCCGCTTTTTTGACTATGTTCCATTTTCAAGACAGCATCACAAGTTAGTTCATAGCGATTGGCTCCACCGTTAATAACTACACCAAACATATTGGGACCTTGTTTTAAGCTTTTCACTTGTCTGCCCCAGTAACTTTCGTCAACATCAGCAGCATTTCCCCAGCGAAATAGTTTACGTGTTCCTGCGCCTACCATAAATTCCCACTGATCTTCACTTAATAAATCAAAGCCTTCATTTTGAATCGTATGAATTAAACTTGTTTGGGTGCATTCAAAATGCTCAAAGACATAATAACTATCAGTACCATCTGCAATTTCTAAGTAAAAAGCATTTGGTGATAAAATATGGTATGGCAATGAGTAATTTAAGCTTTCTTCAAAAGTTTGCGGCGGCGTAAGCTGTGCTTTAACCTCCGCTTCAAAAGGACTAAATTTTGCCACATTCCCAGTAAATTCCCCCGTAATAGTATCTAACATGCCTAAATAGTGCGTTCCTGCCGGTAGTGCATGCTTTTGTATCAACATGGGGGGAATATCTTTTTTTCGTAAGGGAGAGGTATGCAAATTGACATATAAATCCCAACTATCCAAATCTCCCAAGTGATATTCTGCAACAATTTGTTTATCGTTTTTTGTTAAGGGATGTGTGTTCGTAATTGACCAAGCGTTAGTTGCTAGTCCTTTTACACCCAAATCCCAGCCTAAAATTGCTTCTTTTTGTCCGGGCACAAAAACAAAAGCTTCGCCATCGATTTCCAATTCAAACGTGCGGCATTTTACGCCATCTAATTGATAAGTCAATAATTCAAGATTGGTGATTTCTTTTAATGGACTGACAAAATACATTAAGACTTGCTGGAACGCTTGAATCTTCGCTTCATCTGTCAAATTCTTCCAATTATTCCAACGTAACATTTCAAATAAATTCATCGAAATTCCCCTTTAAACAATGACTTTTCATGTTATTCTTTTTTAACCTGCTAAAATTTAGTATATCATGATTGGAGTACATTATGGATAAAATTTCTTTTGGCTGCTAAAGCAGTTTACAAGCAGCAGCCTTTTATGTTCGCTATCACGTTTTTGTTTTAGAACAAAAAATCAAGCCAGAATGGGAATTTGACTCTTTGGATGACAAGAAAAGAAAGTACTTTGTTCTTTTTAAAGACGAAATCCCCGTGGCTAGTGTTCGCTATCAGGCCTGGGATCAAAAGACGATTCAACCGGATCGTTTTTGTGTTTTAAAAGCTTATCGCAACCGTGGCTTAGGTCGCAAATTATTAACAGCCTATGAAAAGCAAGCTAAAAAAGATGGCTATATCTTTTCGCAACTGACTGCCGAAGTTACAGCTATTTATTTCTATCAAAAGTTGAATTATCAAATTATCAGTGATGTTTTCTTAGAAGATGGTATTTTGTGTCAGAAAATGGCAAAAAAGCTTAAGCTTATCCCAAAGAATAAAAGAAAATACTTTTTGACGGTTTGACTGATTTGATAAGCTGGCCTTATATTAGCTGGCAATGAAAACAACATTTCTGGCAGTAGTTTAAAATTTTTTTCACTCCCTTTTTGCTAATGGAAAACAACAAAAAGTCATGATGCTAAAGCATCATGACTTTTTTAACTATTGACTTGATTTTTTCTTGTGTTTTCGTGCTGTACGCAGTTGCTGGCGTTTTTCGACTTTACGTTTTTGTTTTTTATCTTTGTCGACTGCCCATTGAATTTTTTTCTTATAACCTGGTTTGATTTTTTTCTTTTTCTTTTTAACCAAACCAATCAGCGTCGGATCTAACTCATCTTTTTTGGTCTGTTCCCGTTTTTTCCGACGGTTGCGATCATAACCTGTAACAATTTCGCCATTTTTGATTTCTTTTGGTTTAAAGGTCACACCGATTTTTTCAATTGCAGCTACTTTTTCCTCATCTTGCGGACCGTATAAAGTAATCGCCGTACCAGCCAAATTATTACGGCCAGTTCGTCCAACACGGTGAATAAAGAACTCTAAATCATTAGGAATCTCTGCATTAATAACATGGGAAACGCCCTCGATATCAATTCCTCGAGCAGCTAAGTCTGTTGCAACAACGTATTGAAAATCCATATTTTGGATGCTACGCATGATGCGTTTGCGTTCGCGGGGTGTGATATCACCATGGACTTTGGCAACTTTTAATCCTTGTTCTTTGAGATAGTCACTAATTTCATCTACGCGTTGTTTGGTATTGGCAAATACTAAGGCCATATAAGGATGCCCAATTGTCAATAACTGATAAATTAACCGATTTTTATCTTTTCCCTTGGTAGCGATTAACCAATTATCAATCGAATCAGCTATGACTGCTTTGGGTTGAATCTCTTCAATTACTGGATTTTCCAAGTATTTTTTTAAAAATGGACGTAATTTTTCGGGAATGGTTGCTGAAAAAACTAATATTTGAACTTTTTCTGGTAATCGGCTCGCGATTTGATCAACTTCCTGCAAAAAACCCATGTCTAATGTCATATCTGCTTCATCGACTACAAAAGCAAAAGCTTTATGGATAAATAAGGCTTGTTCATTAATCATATCCAACAAGCGGCCTGGTGTTCCGATGACTACATGAGGTTGTTGATGTTTTAATTTGTCAATTTGCCGTTGTTTATCTGTTCCGCCCACAAAATTGCTCACGCGAATTACAGGATCAGAAAAAGCTGCGATTTGTTTGGCAGCCGCATAAATCTGATTGGCCAATTCTCGACTTGGTGCTGTAATGACAACTTGAGCACTTTCATTAGTTGGATCAACTGCATCAAGCAATGGCAGTAAAAAAGTATGGGTCTTTCCCGTACCTGTTTGCGATTGCCCAACAACGCTTCTTTTTTGTTTAATGACAGGAATCAAGCGTTCTTGCACTTCCGTTGGTTTTTCAAACTTCTTTTCTTTAAGAGCTTCGTATATAAAGGGCTTAAATTGAAAATCCGTAAATTGCATATTTCCACCTTCTTTTCATAATGTTCTTAGGGATTATAGCACAAATGGCACACTGCGTCAGATTTCTTTTGGCAAAATTGTACTTATTACGTAAGTCCCACTTCTTTTTTCATAAAACAATTGTCTTTTCTTACGAATCACTGACCAGATAACGTTAATAACAAACAATCCTTGAATGACAGCTGCGCCGATTGTAACCATAGAAGCAATTCCGACTAAAAAGTGGTTGTTGCTTTTCACCAAAGGCGCAAATAAGGTACCGAGTTGTCCAATACCGCCATAAATTAAATACAACAATCCATAACGCTTTACTAACGCTTTTAAGGTGATATGGCGATGCTCGTTTTCAACCACGCGAATTCTAACAATTTTTTTTCCCAGTGTTTGACCATTTAGCCCATAGTTTAAAAGGATAAAATAAAGTAAAATGGTGACAAAATACCATGCTGGGGTATCACTAAAATCAATTGCGTAATCTTGTGTAAAAAAGCGTAAAGCAACAGTAAGCACAAAGGTAAAGAAATAAATGAAAAACCAATCTAAGAAAAAGGCAGCAAAGCGTCGGAAAAGAGTCACATCTCGCCCTTTTTCATAGGCTGTTTCGGCTAACTCTTCTCGTGATGGCAATAATAAAGTAAATAAAGGTTCAACCAAATAACCAAGCGTACCACCAATGGTGTTGTGTAAAAGGTCGTTCACATCAGCCAAACGATAATTTCTGGGATAAATAAAATACAGCCCGGTTAATTGTGTAACTTCAAAGAATAATGACAATAAAAAGCTAGCCAATATCGTTTTCTTCAAAGAAAAACCGAAGAAATAGCGTAGATAAACGCCAAATGGCAACAGTAAAAATACGTTAAATACAGGTTCTAAAAAAACGCCTTGTTTCATGGCGGGCAAATACGTACTTGGATCATTTAGTCTCAAAACGGTTTGAGTTAAAAAGTTATGCAATGAAGCACCTAAATGCAATTCATAGTGAGGCCCCGTGTAATGCGCCACCTCCGAAATTGGTGGTAATGGCAAAATGACTAAAAAATAGGCACATAACAAATAAAAGACAAAAGAATACATAATAAGGGCACGACTAAAAATAAAGCGACCAAATTTACGATACTCATAAATAAAGAAAAAAGATGAGATAAATAAGGCTAAAAACGGGAAAATCAAAAGAGCTGTTTTAAGTGGTTCAATATAAGCAGACATAAAAGATCCTTTCTTTGCTTAAGCTAAGTCTTAAAATATTTCCCAAAAAAAATACTTTGGCGTATGATAATTACAGGAGGTGCAATTATGTTAAACGAGTATTTTGCATTGGGTGTTCCTATTGCACTAATTGTTTTATATGGCCTAATCTTGCTACTGCGTAAAAAAAGTAAAATTCCCTATCTGGGGTTTGTATTGTTTATTATAGCGGGCTTTATGGTGGCTTTTAGCTACCAAGTGTTGCAATACGCCATAAAAGAACAAGATGATTTAGTAAAAGCAAGTAAAAACTTAGCTTTAAGCTATCCATTTTGGTTATTATATATCCCTTTAATTATCGGGATTATTTTAGTTGGCATTAATATTTTTCGTGCTTACAAGCGCATTAAACCACAACTTAAATCATAAAGCATTCTGATAAAAACACAAAACAAAAACGCCCAAACGCGTAGTGCAGATTATCTGAAACACAATAACCTGGCTTGGTACGTTTGGGTTTTTCTTTTTTAATTAATCTTCTAAAAACTCTGATTCATCGTTGTCTTCAACATATTGGCTACGCTCTTCTTCGTCTAATTGACTGACCAGATAATCATAATCTGCTTGGGATAAAACCACCACATCGACATCATTTTGTTCATCAATTAATTCCACTGCAGAATAATCGTCACCCAAATTTTGTAAAAGGGTAATAAAACCTTTATCTTTAAAAGTTAAATACTCCGTTTTTTTCATTTTCAATCACTCCTAATAAAATTCGTAAAAGCGAATACTGACAGTATTTTTTTTTGCCAAAGCAGTCAGTGTATAAAGATCTAATTTTACATAATCTTCAGCTACTAACTGATAGAGATTATCTTCTAAAGCCTCTTCGATGTATGGCAATACCTCATCTTCATCTCCGTGTGACGCAGCTTTAGTTTTCAAAATTTGTTGAAATAAACGAGGGTCTAAGAGTAAAAAGTATTCTTTATCATACTTATAGACTGCTACATGATATAGCTTATTAGTCAAATGTGCTTCGATAACAAAAAAGCATTCATTGTTGGCAGTTAATGTATTTAAAAGCTCAGCTGGTTCCATAGCTTGTTGGTAGAACATCTCCATCCCCCCTTAACTTGATTATAGGAGATATTCTAACTAAAATAAAATAATAAGTGTTGTGACAAAAGGCACAATCGTACAAATATTGCACTTAAGACTTTATTTTTCTTTAGTGGTATCTTTACATCAGCTTTTCATGTAATCATGTTTATTGTCTATTAAGCCTTCTGTTCAAAAAATTAGATTAAAAGAACTCCGCGTTTTCCGGCTCCCATTCTTGATAAAATTCTGACAAAAAAGCTTCCATGAATTTTTGCCGCCGCACAGCTTCTGTATAGGCTGTTTTGGTATTCATTTTATCTGGTAGTAACAACAGTTTTTCATAGAAATGATTGATAACGGTAGTGCCTTTTCGGTATTCTTTTTTATCGGTGAAATTGATGGGTTTTATCATTGGATCGTGTAGCGGATGCTGGTGGCTACCACCAAAATAAGCCGTTCTTAAAATCCCCATTGCCCCAAGTGCCTCGAGCCGGTCAGCATCTTGAACAATTTGTCCAGCAATAGATAAATTTGCTTTTGCTTCCAATTCTTTTGAAAAAGACATATTTGTGATAATAAAAATAATTTCTGCCTGCTGTTGTGCGCTAAAATTAATTTCCTTCAAAAAATTTTGTAATTTTGTGAGAGCAATTGCTACATCCGGAACAACTTTATCGTCGATTGTATCATGTAAATAAGCCGCAGCAATTAAAACCTCTTCGTCTAATTGCGCAGCTTCTTTTTTTGCAATCTGAGTAGCCAATGTCGCCACGCGGCTGGCATGATCAAAACCATGGCCAGTCAAATCTTCTTGCAACTTTTCTTTAGCATATGCGATGATTTCTGGTATCTTATCCATTTTTTTCTCCTTAATATACAAGTTAATATGCAAATTCGAATTTTCACAATCTTCAAAAAGCGTTTACAATAATAATAGAGTGGTCACTTGTTGCAAGACAGTTTTAGAAGATCTCCCCCTCAATCACTAACTGGTAATTGATGCAGACAATTCTAGCCACTTCCCCAAATAATGCCAAGCGAGTTCGCTTGGCATTATTTATACTTTCCATACATTTAGTAAAAAGCAATAGTTATGCTTTGATTTGATAAACAGTTTGATAAAGTTCTGACAAATAATCCAGCAGATACTGAGGATTTAAGGTTTCTTTTGTTGCTGCTTTGATTAATTCACTAGGTGTTTTACTTCTTCCAAATTGGTGAATATGTTCTGTCAACCATGCTTTAATCGGAGCATAATCGCCACGGGTTAATAAGTCATCCACCGCTAGTTCTTTTTCCATTGCGTGTAGTAACTGTGCTGCATACATATACCCCAAAGCATAAGATGGAAAATAACCAAACATCCCGCCAGACCAATGGACATCTTGTAAAACACCAACTAAATCATTGTCTGGTCGAATTCCGAGATATTCTTCATATTTATCATTCCAAGCTTTTGGCAACTCAGCTGCCGTTAAGTCACCATTAAATAGCGCTTTTTCTAATTCATAACGAATAATAATGTGTAACGGATAGGTTAAACTATCAGCTTCAATGCGAATCAGACTTGCTGCGGTAGCTTTTAATGAACGATAGAATGTTTCAAAATCAATATCGTCGAAAGTACCTTCAGCCGCAGCTTGAAATATCGGATATTGCTTTTGCCAAAAACTACGCTTACTACCTAAAATAATTTCATAAAACAATGACTGAGATTCATGAATTCCCATCGATGGTGCATCATAAACTGGTGTCATATTGTATTTTTCAGCCATATTCTGTTCATAAATACCATGTCCAGCTTCGTGTATTACACCAAAAATTCCCATTGAAAAGTCCTGCTCGTTCCAACGGGTTGTAATGCGGACATCATTACGAGCAAGTCGTGTGGCAAAAGGATGGACCGTATCATCAAGGCGTCCGCGATTAAAATCAAAGCCTAGTTGTGACACTAAGTTTTCGACAAAAACTTTTTGTTGTTCTTTAGTCATAATTCTGTCTTTAAAGCTTGTATCAGGTTCTATGCCTTCTTGTGCAATCAGTTGTCTAATTTTTACCAATCCATCTCTTAGTTCAGTAAAAACCTCATCCAAGACCGCAGTAGTCATGCCTGGTTCAAATAGATTTAATAAAACATCATAATCTGTTGCTTCATCTTTTTTATAATAAGGAATCAACTCTTTTGTTATGCGGATATTTTCTTCTAGTGCCGGTTTGAAATCAGCAAAATTTTGTGATTTCCTAGCTTTAACCCAAGCAGTATGGGCTTGACTATATAAGCGACTGCGTTCGACCATTAACTCTTTGGGAATTGCATGAATTTCGTCATAATCTTTTTTTGCTACTTGAAAGACAGTTTTGCCAACTTCCGAAAGTTCAGCTTGATGGTCATTAAAATAATCAAGTGCCGCTTTAATTTTAGGACCAGTTTGCTTTTCAAAAGCTAATCCGCTTAGATAACCACTAGCTGCTCCTCGCTCGGTCGCAGCAGTCTCAGGCATACCAGTTTGGCTATCCCACTCTAGTAAAGCTAGAGTTTGATTTAATAGTGTGATTTCGGCTAATTCATCTAGAAATTCTTTTTCTTTCATTCTGCTTTCTCCTTTGTTCTTGGTGGGCGTGTTCCCCAGTATTGAAATAAGTCTGTTCGTAAAGCTCCGTTATATAGTTTGCGTTTTTTTGTTGCTTTGGCACCATAAAATGATTCAAATTGTAGATCACTTGTCAAAATATATTTACTCCAAGTTTTTAATGGGCGTAAAACAGTTCCCATTTCTTTGTATAGTCTTTGGACAGTTTCTGTTTCACCCAAACGTTCGCCATAAGGTGGGTTTGCTACAATCACACCATACTCTTTATCTGTAGTAAAATCTTTTACCGCTTGTTGCTTAAATGTAATCGTATCTCCTAAGCCGATTTCTTCGGCATTTGCTTTTGCTATTTCGATCATTTTACCGTTAATATCATACCCGCTGATATCCAGTTCAATATCATAATCTGCCGCATTATCAGCATCTGTGCGAACTTTTTCAAAAATCGCTGCGTCAGCCCAATCCCATGTTTCACATAAAAATTCGCGATTAAAGCCCGGCGCAATATTATGACCAATTAAGGCTGCTTCGATACAAATTGTACCAGAACCACAAACGGGATCAACAAAAGGACGATCTTTACGCCAATTGGTTAATAGTACCAATGCTGCTGCTAAATTTTCTTTTAAGGGCGCGCCACCTTTTTCTAAACGATAACCTCGTTTAAATAAACTTGGACCAGTCGTATCTAATGTCACCATAACATGGTCTTTTAAAAGTGCGACTTCTACAGGAAATAATGCACCAGTTTCTGCTAATGGCACAGTTGTAGGGCGATGATAATAGGAGCGCAAACGGTCGACAATTGCTTTTTTTGTGATTGCTTGGCAATCAGGAACACTATAAAGTTTTGATTTAATTGACTTTCCACTAACCGGAAACTCTGCATCCAGTGGTAGTAAATCTTCCCATGACAATGCCTTGACTTTTTCAAATAGTTCATCAAAAGTATAGGCATCAAATTCACCCACAACAATTTTAATTCTGTCTGCAGTTCTTAGCCACAAGTTTGCGGTCGCGATTGTGGTTAAATTTCCTTTAAAACGCGCACGACCATTTTCCACTTGGCATTCAATTCCTAAATCTCGTAATTCTTTTCCTACTAAAGCTTCTAAGCCACTGGCACAAGTTGCCACTAAATTAAACGTTTGTTCTTTCATATATTCTCCTTTACCCGCAGGCATAAATTGTTCTTAAATGTATTGAAACACGACTATCACTCGAATGCAAATGATTGCAAAGAAAAAAAGCTGAACTTACTGTCCAGCTTTTAATTTAGTTTCAAAATAAGCCCTGAATCCTGTGATTTTCTATAAGCCATGTTCTGTCCGCAATTTTTTCAGGGTCAAAAATTGCGGGGTAATCATCTATCTGCATCATAAAGATACCTTCTTGTATTCGTTTGATTCCGTCAAAGAAGTGCCCCTACCATTGTTTGGGTTGCTCGCTCGAGGGGTTTACCGCGTTCCACCGTCAAAGTTTCCCTTGACGCTTCGTCACTGTGGCACTTTCAAGGATACTTATCCGTAGCTTGCGCCTTAGGAATTTTTCCTGCCGTTACTAAAATAGCACCCTGGCTTATGGTTTCGCCAGGCACGAACACTACAAGCATCACAGCTTGTGCGAGCATGGACTTTCCTCAGCCTATTGCTAGACCGCGATTACCCGAAAATCACAGACTTCATTAAAATGTTAGAAACGACGTGTCCGTTCGTTATCATCACTATTTTCATCGTTGGTATAATTACCATTTAAAGATTGAGATACACGTGTTGTGACTTCTGAGCGGTCTGCTGTTGTATCTTGATCTAATTTTTTACCAAAAACTTCTTTTTCCAAGTTGGAAAGACGTTTCAAAATGTCAAAATTTGTAACTGTTTGACTTTTTGGCGCTTCTGTTTGCACACGGCTTGGTGCCGGTGTTGGATTGGCAGCTTGTTGGCTTAGTTTAGCCTGTAAGCGATCGTTTTCTTCTTGTAACGCTAAAATTTCTTTGTTATATGCTTCATAGTCTTTGATGACGTTGTCTAAAAATTCATCGACTTCAACGGGATCATAACCACGCATTTTTGTTTTGAATTCTTGTTGCAAAATGTCTTTTGGACTATAGTTTAAATTCGCCATTAATTCATACACCTCATTTATTTTTAGAAACTCTCTTAAAACATTCTATCAAAAATAAGCTAGAAAGCAACAAAAATCATTCATAGAAGGTATTTTGTAAATCATCCATCGTAATGAGATGAATGAGATATTCGTTATTTTCCGCTAGTTTTGTGGCACTATCTAGTAAATATTTCGGCTTTCCTGGAAATTCAGGATCAAAAACAGCAAGAACGCCATCTGAGTGCTGTAATAAAAAATTTGTATGATTTTGTAATTGTTGCGGACTTTGATAAGGTTTATGACTGACAGACTCTACGTAGTCCGCTTCTTTTTTTAAACGAAGTAACTTTTCTTTATTGCCTTCATTCCACTGTTCACCAAATTCTTCAAAAGGAAATAAAACACCTAAATGTAAATCGGGATATGTTGCTTTTAATTCGCTAACCGTCTCAGCTGCCCACATTTCCACCCCAAGGTTGCCACTAACAATCACCCACTCTAATCCATCGTCCACATAAGGTAACAAATTATTTTTTATGGCTTTCTTAATAATTGCAATTTTAGGGTCCTTATCTTGAAAAACCCCTAATTCATAACTCCTATAACCTGTTAATAATAATGTTTTTATAGTTTCCATAACGATACCTTTTCTTTCCTTTTGGCTTTTTGGTATAATACACCGGTAGGAGTGTGACGAATATGGTTTTAAAGTACCCCAACGGTCAAATTTATCAAGCTGCGCTACCTGCTAAGCATAAACAAACAAAGGTTAAAACTCAAGAAACAGCTAGTTTTAGCAATCGCGGCATGCGCTTTGAAGAAGCAATTAATGAAAGTAATCTTTATTATTTAACGCATAATCAAGCAGTGGTGCATAAAAAGCCCACCCCGATTCAAATCGTTAACGTAGATTATCCAAAACGCAGTGCAGCAGTTATTAAAGAAGCTTACTTTAAAGAGGCTTCTACTACTGACTATAATGGAGTTTATCGCGGTTTTTACCTTGATTTTGAAGCTAAAGAAACAAAAAACAAGGCATCATTTCCTTTTAAAAACTTCCATGACCATCAAATACGACATATGGAAGCTTGTTTAGCACAAGGAGGCATTTGTTTTGTTTTACTTTGGTTTTCTTCTTTACACCGTTGCTTTTTTTTAGACAGTAAAAATTTGATTTCACTGTGGACACAACAAAAAAATGGCAAAAAGTCGATTCCTCTTGATGTGATTGAAAAAATTGGAATCGAAATTACACCTAAAATTGCCCCGCGAATTCCGTATCTTGAGGCAGTAGAAAAATTTGTTTTAAAGGAGTCAAATAAAAATGGGAAATGACACACCATCACGGGCGTCCCGCCACAATGGCAGCAACACGCCACAAAAGAAACCAAAAAAGATGAAAAAGAAATCAAAAAACTCTGTTGGATCAATTATTTTAAAATGTTTGATTGGCTTTTTTATCGTTGGCTGTATCGGCCTACTTTCAGGAATGGGACTTTTTTGGTTTTATGCTAAAGATGCGCCTAAAATTGAGGATAGTAAATTAGATGCCTCTGTTTCTTCAGTAATATACGCAAGTAATAATGATATCGTTGCGGATTTAGGTTCTGAAAACCGCAAAAAGATTTCAGCACAAGATGTTCCCCAATTGCTAGAAGATGCTGTAGTTTCTGTCGAAGACCGTCGTTTTTATAAACATATCGGGGTTGACCCTATTCGGATTGTCGGCTCTGCCTTATCCAACGTAACTAAGGGTGGATTACAAGGTGGTAGTACGTTAACACAACAATTGATCAAGCTTTCTTATTTTTCCACAAAAAAATCAGATCAAACGTTGAAAAGAAAAGCACAAGAAGCTTGGTTGGCACTACAATTGGAACAAAAAAAATCTAAGCAAGAAATTCTAACTTACTATATTAATAAAGTTTATATGGCAAATGGTTTATATGGTATGGAAACTGCCGCAGACACTTATTATGGGAAAGACTTAAAAGATCTCGACTTAGCTCAAACAGCACTACTAGCTGGCATGCCGCAAGCTCCGAATGCCTATGATCCTTACCAACATCCAGAAGCGGCAAAAGAACGCCGGGATACTGTGCTGTATACAATGAAAGAAAACAACAAAATCACCGAAAATGAATATCAAGCAGCAATAAAAAAACCGATTAAAGACGGATTGAAAGATTTAGAAAAATCAAGTGAAAATCTACAGCTCGTTGATAACTATGTTAAAGAAGTCATTGAGGAAGTTAAAAATACTACGGGAAAAGACGTCTATACAGACGGTCTAGAGATTCATACTAATTTAGATTTAAATGCACAAAAGCGCTTGTACGAAATCGTGAATACAAATAAATACGTGAATTATCCCGATGAAAAATTGCAAGTGGCAACAACGATGGTAGACGTCAATACCGGAAAAGTTTTAGCCCAAATTGGTGCGCGTAACGTGCCAGATAATGTTGTTTTTGGTAACAATCAAGCCGTCAGCACGGCTCGTGACTTTGGGTCAACCGTTAAACCAATCACCGATTATGGTCCTGCTTTTGAAAACCTAAATTTATCGACAGCAAAACGCATTGATGATGCTCCATACAAATATGAAGGTACAAATATCAGCGTTAACAACTGGGATAAACAATACATGGGAAATATCTCTTTGCGCACAGCCCTTTACGAGTCCCGAAACGTCCCTGCTGTTAAATTATTTAACGAAGTTGGCAAAGACAATGTTACAAAATTCTTGAATGGTCTTGGAATTTCATACAAAGATTTAGTTCAATCCAATGCGATTTCAAGTAATACAGCCCAAGACGGCTCAAAATATGGTGTCTCTTCGCTTAAAATGGCAGCTGCTTATGCAGCCTTTGCCAACGGTGGAACCTATTATAAACCACAATATGTTAATAAAATTGTTTATCAAGATGGCTCTTCTGATGAATTTAAACCAGAAGGAAAAAAAGCGATGTCTGTTGGTACTGCTTATATGATTACGGATATTTTAAAAGATGTGATTACACAAGGCACCGGTACTAATGCAATGATCGACGGGCTAATTCAAGCTGGTAAAACAGGAACATCCAATTATTCGGATGAAGATTTAGAAAAAATTGGTATTACAGACGGTATTTCACCAGATGTTACGTTTGTCGGCTATAATCGCCAGTATGCCATTTCTGTTTGGACGGGTTACGAAAAACATTTGACCCCCATTACATCGGAATCAAATATGATTGCCTCAGATGTTTATCGGGAATTAATGCAATATGTTGCACAAAACGGCGAAAATAACGATTGGAAAATCCCAGATGACTTAATCCGTGTGGGTAGTGAATTATATTGGCGAGATAAATATGAACAATCGCTTGAAACACAACCTTCCTATTCACAAAGCCAAACCGTGCCAAGTTCAAGTACAACAGCTGAAACAAATTCAGAATCAAGTTCAAGTACAGAAGAATCTACTGCTTCTAGCGCACCACCTGAAAGCAGTAGTGTCACACCAACACCAGATCCATCAACACCTCCTGAAAGTAGTTCAACACCACCTGCCTCTTCAGAGACGCCAGAAAGTAGCACAACACCACCTGCTACGAGTTCATCAGGTGGCTAAGGAAATATTTAAAAACAAAAACCGCTCAGAAATGATTCGTCATTTCTGAGCGGTTTTTTAAAGTTTCTTTTTCATTCGTTCTTTACCATCTTGACAAATTGGCAACAAGGGACAAATTTCACATTTAGGATTACGCGCTAAGCAGTGATAGCGGCCAAAGAAAATCATGCGATGATGATCTTTAATCCATTCGTCTTTGGGCAACTTTCTCATTAATGTTTTTTCAACTTCAACAACGGTGGCATTTAACTTACAAATTCGCAGGCGTTTTGAGACCCGTTCCACATGCGTATCAACTGCAATAGCAGGTACGCCATAGGCCTCTGCCAAGACCACATTTGCTGTTTTTCGCCCGACCCCTGGTAAAGATTCTAAAATTTTGCGATCATTGGGTACAGTCCCCCCATACTCTGTCGCAATAATACGAGCGCAGGCCTTTATATTTTTTGCCTTGGTACGATATAAACCAATCGTCTTAATTTTTGCAATAATATCCTCTAACGAAGCCTCTGCTAATTTATCAGCCGTACCAAAATCAGCAAATAAAGCCGGTGTTGCTTTATTAACTGAGACATCTGTCGCTTGAGCACTTAAGATAACCGCAATTAAAAGTTGAAAAGGTGTATTGTAAATCAGTTCACCATGGGCATTTGGAAACATCTCTCCCATGACTTTTAAAGCATAACGAGTTTTCTCAACATTTAACATCTCATTATTCTCCTTTCAACCAATTTTCTAAAGAATAAGGTGAAAGTTCTCTGTTATCATTGTCAGTCGGCTTTGTTTTTTGCTTTTGATAGTGTTGTTTCTCTTTTGCCACATCTTGGCCAGACTGAATATTTTTGCTCCGCCAACTTGACAAGATACTTTCAATATATTGTAAACTGCGAGCATTGTTTAACACCGCTTCTTTTAAGGCTAAAATAATAATTTCTGGACTGTATTTATCTTCTTCAAGCCATTGTGCAATTCTTTCGTATTCAAATGACGACAAAGGTCGGCCAAATTCTTGTTGAAAATGCTGAAACATTTGCGCGATTTCTTGTTGCTGCCCCTCTTGGATAGTATTTTCTTTATTTTGTGCTAATAATTGCGCAATTTTCTCAAAGATTGGGGTAAATAAATAGTGATCTTGTTGCTTATTATCCACTACTACTGTTTCAATTTTAATGACTTGTTTTAGAACTAATTGATTTAAAAGTTCAAAGACTTTTTGTTGCGCCAATCCCATCTCAGTTGCAATTTGATTTAAATCAGGAAAGTTGTCTCCTTGTTCATGATGACGATATAATTGTAACCAAAAAATCAATTCATCACTATTCATCCCTAATTGATGGTAGTGATCTAATATCAAATTGGAAATAACTGTTTGTCCAGCAGCAAAATAATCTTCTAAAGCTAACATGGTATCCCTCATTTCTCTATATCAGTATAACGTATTTTTTATCTCACGGCGAAAAAAAAGCCAATCCAAACAGATTCTGTTGGACTGACTTAAATTAATAAAAGTCGTTTAAAAGTACTATTTCACAACTGCAATAATTTCAATTTCGACCATGGCATCTTTTGGTAAAGCTGCCACTTGTAGTGCTGAACGAGCAGGAAAAGAATCATTGAAATAAGTTGCGTAAATTGTATTAAACGCCGCAAAATCATTGATGTCTTTTAAAAAGCAAGTCGTTTTAACAACATCATCCATTGTTAAATCACAACTTTTTAGTAAGCCCTGAATATTTTTAAACACTTGAACTGTTTGCTCTTCAATCGTTGTTCCGACCATCTCTCCTGTATTTGGATCTAGTGGGATTTGACCTGAAGCAAATAAAAAGCCATTTACAATTTTGCCTTGCACATAAGGTCCTATTGCTTGTGGTGCCAAATTAGTTGTTACATTTTTCATTTTTCGTTCTCCTTTTTTTGGCAGTCTGGACATAAGCCGTATACTTCCAAACGATGATCATTAATTTCAAAACCAGTTAATTGACTTGCAGCAATTTCGACATCTTCCAATGATGGATAAAAGAAATCAACTACTTTCCCACAGTTCGTACAAATTGCATGATAATGTGGTTTTGCCGCAAAATCAAAACGACTGGAGGCATCACCATATTTCATTTCTTGAACAAACCCAATTTCAGTAAATAAGCGTAAATTATTGTAGACTGTTGCAACGCTCATGCTAGGAAACGCTGGGGATAGCGCATGATAAATTTCATCGGCAGTTGGATGGGATCTATGACCAATTAAATAATCTAAAATGGCTTGTCGTTGCGGTGTCACGCGGATATTATCCTTTTTTAACTTTTCGATTGCTTCGGTGACGCTAAGACGCTCTTCCATTTAATCCCCTCCTCTTTGTATTATTATAGTGTAATCATACTATGAGAAGACTAAAAAGAAAAGTGTCTGTTTAAAATCTCAAACCAAAGAAAACTAAATGATGCAATAATTCAATATAAACCTAATTTGGCAGACTTAAACCGCCAATTTTGGCTAATAAAAAACCCTCGAATTTGCACGAGAGTTTTTTTTAAGCCAAGTTTTCAAAAGATCATTCTTCGTCAAATTGATAAAGAACTGTCGATAAATAACGTTCCCCATTATCTGGTACGATTGCTAGAACCTTTTTGCCCTTGCCAAGTTTTTTAGCAACATCAACAGCAGCTTTAATCGCAGCACCTGAGGAAATTCCTACTAAAATCCCTTCTTCTGTTCCCATTTTACGCGCTGTTGCAATTGCATCATCACTTGAAACAGCCACTGCTTCATCATACACTTTTGTATCTAAAGTATCCGGAACAAAGCCAGTACCAATCCCTTGAATTTTGTGCGGTCCTGGTTTGCCACCTTCTAACACAGCTGATTCTGCTGGCTCAACGCCGTAAATTTTAATTTCTGGATAAACGCGGCGCAATTCATGTCCTGCTCCAGTAATCGTACCACCAGTACCAATACCAGCAACGAATGCATCTAAACCACCAACGCCAAACGCATCAACAATTTCTTTACCGGTTGTTTTTTCATGAATTTCTGGATTGGCAGGATTTTCAAATTGCAATGGTAAAAAGTAGCCGTTTTCTTTTGCTTCTTTTTCAGCTCGCTTGATAGAACCCGTAATTCCTTCTGAACCCGGTGTCAAAATTAATTTTGCACCATAAGCTTGCATTAATTTGCGTCTTTCAACGCTCATGGTATCCGGCATAACTAAAATGACATTATAGCCTTTTGCGGCACCAACCATCGCTAAACCAATCCCAGTATTTCCAGAAGTGGGTTCAATAATTGTCCCGCCAGGTTTTAAATTTCCTTGTGCTTCAGCCTTTTCGATCATACTTTGGGCAATACGATCTTTCACGCTACTACCTGGATTGAAAAATTCTAATTTTACATACAATTCAGCATCATCACTCGAAACCAAATGATTCAGTTGCACAATGGGAGTCTGACCAATTAAATCCAAAACAGATTGATAAATTTCACTCATGCTACTTCCTCCTTGTATTAGCTGAAAAAACAGCTGTACTTATTAGTATAATAGCGAAATTATCACCATTGTGCGAATAATTTGTCTTAAAAAAAACTATTCCTAAAATCAGAATTCAAAAATTCATTACGAAAATGATTTTTGTAAAGATTGAAGAAATAGTCAAAATTTATCATCTATTTTATGTTTAGACGTTGAGTTGTTGGCCAACCATGATAGTATCACTTGATAGACCGTTATTTGCCATCAATTGCTCTACTGTTGTACCGTACGTTGCGGCAATATCCCAAAGTGTATCACCAGAAACAACGGTGTACACATTTCCTGTCGTTTGACTTTGAGAGGCTGCTGCTGTGTTTTCAGCAGTAGATTCAGTATTTGTGTTTGTTTGTGTTGTATAACTTGTTTGAACATAACCAGAAGCTGGCGTATCATATTGGGTCAAATTATAAGCAGCAATTAGATAATTCAATTTTTGATTATACGTAGGATCAGTGGCATATCGTCCAGTTAGATAAGCTGTCGCATCTAGATAGCTTGCAGTGTTACTCTTCCAAGCACCAGCATAATGAGCTGTCCCAGTAGCGAAACTTGTGCTGCGTAACACGTAAGCGTGATCAGCTAAAGATTCCCAATATGAATTATACTGACGGAAAGGTTCATTCATCGTTACCCATTGGCCGTTCAAATATTCTTGCGTTGGAAAAGTTACGGATTGGCCATTATAAGCACCTTTTACACCAAACAAATTATAATACGGCGCCTGTGCAAGAACAGATGAACCATTTCCACTTTCTAGTACTGCCTGCGCAATCATAACAGAGGCATATAAATCGTTCTCCTGGGCAATTTGAGAAGCTGCTGCCCCAATTTGATTAATCAAATTGGCCGTATTGTCAATTCCTTGATTCTCCAATTGAGCTGCCTGGGCACTCTGAGCAGGCATAAGTGCCATCACTCCAGGAGTACACGCTAACCCCACGCCAACTAGTGACATGGCTTTTTTACCAGTGAATTTATACTGAAAGGTGACTTGCTTTTTTTGATGTCTTTCACTACGGGTACGATACTCTGACATTTTCTTCCTCCTGAAAAAACTTATATAAAATTAAGATAATTATAAAGATAACTAAGTATATGTATTATAGCTTGAATTTTTTGGCTAAT
Organism: Enterococcus montenegrensis; assembly: GCF_029983095.1. Classification (NCBI taxonomy): domain Bacteria; kingdom Bacillati; phylum Bacillota; class Bacilli; order Lactobacillales; family Enterococcaceae; genus Enterococcus; species Enterococcus montenegrensis. Next base: position 1,366,792 of record NZ_CP120467.1, on the reverse strand, counting down.
CAAATGTTTCCCCCTTTGTAACAAATATTTAATATACGCAACATTAAAAAGTTTTCTTAACGTCTTTTCTGACAATCTGCCTAATTTTACCAAAAACAAAAAGACTCTTTATAAACTGCTACAAAAAAGCAATTTACAAGAGTCTTTTAATGATTAATTACAAGGAATTATAAACATTAACGACATTTTCAACAGTGAAGCCAAATTCACTAAGCACTTTTTCACCAGGAGCAGAAGCACCAAAATGATTAATTGCAACTACTTTTCCGGCAAAACCAATGTATCTTTCCCAACCAAACGGAGAAGCAGCTTCAATCCCCACACGATTTTGTACTGCTTGAGGTAAGACACTTTCTTTATATTCAGCACTTTGAGCTTCAAATAAATCAAAACTTGGTAGTGATACAACCGAAACATCTTTCCCAGCCTTCTGCAATTCAGCTTGGGCTTTTACAGCTAAATCAACTTCTGAACCAGTTGCAATCAAGATACCTTCAGGTGTTTCACCTTGTTGCGGTGAAACAACATAGCCACCTTTAGCCACATTTTCATCTGCATTTTCTTTTGTACCAGGTAAAACAGGTAAGTTTTGGCGACTTAAAACTAAAACAGTTGGTTTATTTGTTGTTGTCATAGCAATTTTCCAAGCTGCTCTTGTTTCATTTCCGTCAGCCGGACGAATAACTTGAACATTTGGTATGCAACGCACACTTGCTAATTGTTCAATTGGTTCATGAGTTGGTCCATCTTCACCAACAGCCACTGAGTCATGGGTTAAAACATATACAACAGGTGCATTTTGAATCGCTGATAAACGCAATGCCGGACGTAAATAATCCGTAAAGACAAAGAATGTTCCACCATAGACACGGGTACCACCATGTAATTGGATACCGTTCATAGCAGCTGCCATCGCAAATTCTCTAACACCAAACCAGATATTCCGTCCTTCGTATTGACCCGGTTCAAAATCTTTTTCTGCAGCTACCATCGTATTATTCGAAGATGATAAGTCTGCCGAACCACCCCACAGACTTGGAACTGCTTTAGATAAGGCTTGAATCATTTCTTTACTTGATACACGACTTGCTTGAGCGGTGCCTTCTTCATAGACAGGTAATTTGTCATCCCAATCAGCTGGAAGTTCACCGGCAAATGCTGCTTTAAATTGTGCCGCTAGTTCTGGATAGGCTTGGGTATATTCGGTGAAAACTTTATCCCAGGCCTCTTCAGCTTTTTGTCCCCGATCGTTGATCGTTTCTTTAAAGCGTGCCGCTGCTTGTGCTGGCACGGTGAAATCTGGATATTCCCAACCATAAGCTTTCTTAGCTGCAGCAATTCCTTCTACTCCTAATGGGGCACCATGAACTTTATTCGTACCTTCATTTGGTGCACCAAAGCCAATAATTGTTTTCACTTCAATTAATGATGGTTGATCCACGTTTTCTTTTGCTTTTTCTATGGCTGCTGAAATTTCTTCTAAATCATTACCATCTTTAACTAAAATATGTTGCCAACCATAGGCTTCAAAGCGCTTGCCAACATTTTCTGTGAAGGCTTTTGAAGTTGGTCCATCTAAAGAAATATCATTTGAATCATACAAAACAACGAGTTTGCCTAATTTCATGTGACCAGCCATAGAGGCAGCTTCTTGTGAGACACCTTCCATTAAGTCGCCATCACCACAAAGTGCATACGTGTAATGATCAACAACATTGAAATTATCACGATTATAAGTCGCTGCTAAATGCGCTTCGCTCATTGCCATTCCGACTGCCATGGCAATCCCTTGACCTAAAGGACCAGTTGTTGCTTCTACACCATCAGTATGATTTACTTCTGGATGCCCAGGTGTTTTGCTATCCCATTGACGGAAATTTTTCAAATCATCAATTGTGACGTTATATCCTGCACAATGTAATAAACTGTAAAGTAAAGCCGACCCATGTCCGGCAGATAAAACAAAACGATCACGGTCTGCCCAGTTACGAGAAGTTGCTGGGTTAATTTTCAAATGTTTTGTCCAAAGAGCGTAAGCCATTGGCGCTGCCCCCATTGGTAAGCCTGGGTGACCAGAATTTGCGGATTGAATCGCTTCAATACTTAATGTACGTAAGGTGTTAACGCTCAATTCATCGATTTTATCAAACAATTGTGCTTCCTCCTGTTTTTAGGTTTTTTTTACCTTTATTATTTACATCCCTATTGTATAGGATTATTACCGGAAAAGCAATTAAATATCAATCTCGATTGTGTAAACCTTTTTCTTTTTGAATTTGTTTTAATTTATCTGGCGTTACGTCGTTTCCTTTAGGATCAACAACCTTCATGCCTTCAATATGATGCCGCATACCGGAGCGGAAAGCTTTTAGATACTCTTCGCGTAAATTTTTTTGTTCCCGTGTTTCTGCATCAGTTAGACCAGCTTCTTTTTTCTTTTTTGCTAGCGCATTAATTCGTGCTAATTTTTCTTCTGATAGCATTTTAAAATCCCCTTTTTATTATGAACGTTAAATTCTTTGAGTGACGCATATCTTTCCTTATCTTAGCTAAAAAAAAGCCTGGTGACAACTACAAACTCAAAGCGAACATCTGTTTGATTTGTTTTATACTTTATGCTAAACTAAAATTATTAAAGAAAGAAGGTGCAGTATGGCTAAACGCACAGAAAATCGCCAAATTGAAATTTTAAAATTTATTCACGATCGCGTCTCGCAAAAAGGTTATCCTCCTACTGTGCGAGAAATTGGTGAAGCAGTCGCTTTGTCTTCCACATCAACTGTTCACGGTCATCTTTCCCGTTTAGAAAAGAAAGGCTTAATTTTACGTGATCCTACCAAACCACGGGCAATTGAATTAACCGAATTGGGTCTTGAAAAAATCGGCGCTCAGCCGGAGACAATTCCGATGCTTGGGGTTGTAACAGCCGGTGAACCAATTTTAGCAGTAGAAGAAGCATCGGATTTCTTTCCCATTCCACCTCATTTATTAAACGACAGTGGTTCTTTGTTCATGTTAACGATCCGCGGTGAAAGTATGATTAATGCTGGCATTTTGGATGGTGATCAAGTTATTGTTCGGAAACAAGCTGCCGCAAGTAATGGTGATATTGTGATTGCCATGACTGACGAAGACGAAGCTACTTGTAAAAGGTTTTTCAAAGAACGTGACTATATTAGACTCCAACCAGAAAATGATTATATGGAGCCTATCATTTTGCCAAATGTTAAAATTTTAGGTTTGGTAGTTGGACTTTATCGGGATTTACTCTAGAACGAATAATAAATCTTCGAATTTTTCGAGGATTTATTTTTTTACTTTACAAACCGAACGTACTTTCGTATAATCATTATACAAACATTTGTTCGTATATTTTAATTGAGGTGAAAAGGATGAATACAATTCGCAATATTTCTTTAATCGTTTTAGGTTTAATCGTCAGCTTTGTCATTAGTCATTATGGTGTTGCTCTAGCCGCTTTGATTTTTGTTCCCCCTTTTTTAGTCTGGTTTGCCTTATGGGACGAAAAAAAATATCGTCAAAGTATTCGTAAATTTTATCCTTACAATCAAAAACCACGGGATACCTATCATCAATACAAATAATTTTTAGTAATTATTACAATGGGTTACTTTGACCAATAATTTTTAAGGTTTGACAGATTAGTCTTGAGACTTTTGTGTCAAATCTTTTTTATTTGTTTTATACGTAGAGTATTTACAATTGAGGCTATTCCAATCCATATTTACCCTAATGACTGCTACTATCTTTTTTAAACTTTTATAATTCAAATGAAAATTTAAACGCTTACTATTTTAAAGTCGGATTATTTCCCTTATTTAAAAAACGGCAGTATATTGGTTTTGAGGTAAAAATTTTCATTCTATTAAATAGCATTAAGGAGGAATTTTATTATGACAAGTTATGAACCTAGAAATCCCGAAAAAGATGAACTGCTTTCGCCGGAAAACAGCGTTTTTGTACTAATTGATTATCAGCCTACACAAGTAAACTCCATCAATTCAATGGATCGCCATGAATTAGTTGAAAGTATTGTAAATTTAACAGCTTTGATGCGGGCTTATAATGTTCCTACTATTGTTTCAACGGTCAACGTAGCAACCGGACGTAACAAAGATACTATTCCCCAATTAAAAGAACTAGTAGCTGATTTGCCAAGCTATGACAGAACCTCCATTAACGCATGGGAAGATCGCGAATTTAATGACGCCATTAAAGCAACGGGTAAAAAGAAAATTATTATTGCCGCATTGTGGACAGAGGCTTGCTTAACTTTTCCAACCTTGGATGCTTTAAAAGAAGGCTATGAAGTCTATGCTGTCGCAGACGCAGTTGGTGGAACAAGCAAAATCGCCCATGAAATGGCACTTCATCGTGTTGAACAAGCTGGTGCTAAAATGACCTCCTTTGCGCAACTTGCTTGCGAATTACAACGTGATTGGAATAGAAGCAATACTGCAGCAAAATTTGTGAAAGCCATGCAAGACAAAGGAATTTTCTTAAAATTAGAATAGTAAAAAAGGAGTAATCTTCATGTTAGATATTCAAGGTTCGCTAAAAAATTTGTCCTGGACAGTAGAACATCACTTTTTGCATATAAAAAATCAGCATCCTTTCATGCGTGCTTGGGCCGTTCAATTTGAATTAGCGTATACTGATTTTCGCGTGATTCAATTAGCGTTGCAATTAGCAGAAAATCAAATGGCGCTCTTAAAGACTTTTACAGCACAATATGATGCAGTCTATCAATATGAAATGGCTTTTGCCAGTGGTGGCTTAGAAGGTTTCAACGAAAAATTCACTTCTATCGCAGAATACGACAAAGCACAAAAAGCTTTACTTACCACCATTGATGAAATCATGCAACTTCAACCTGACGATGCCAATGATTTAATTTAGGAGCGATAAAAATGAAAGTAGTAAATGATATTGTCTATGATATGGGGAATGATTTAAAGTTGGATACCTATGCTCCAACTGGTGATTCCAAAGCGGTTTTACTCTTGATCCACGGGGGCGGTTGGTTTCGTGGCGATAAGGAAAAAGAAAATTTTCTGGCTGAAAAGTTTGTGGAAAATGGCTTTTTTGTAGTTGCTCCAAACTATCGCCTTGCACCTGCTCACCTTTATCCTAGCGCTTTAACGGATATTTTCAATGTCTATGCTTGGATTAAAAACAATGCTGACTTAAAAAATAAGCTAGTTTTTGCTTTAGGTGCTTCAGCCGGTGGAAATTTGGCAGTTGAACTGGCCTTACAAAAAGGAATTCCCGCTGCTTCTTGGTCAGGGATTATTGATTTATATGATTGGGTGACAAAACACCCCGAAGTGAAAGCAGTTATGAATAAAGAACAACACTTCGATGAACACGAAAGTCGCGAAATCGACCAAGATGGCAGTAATGATCAATTCTATAAATGGTTCATTTTAAACTACGTTAGAAATGATTTAAATTTGTTAAAAGCGGCTACGCCCTTAACACGAATTACAGCTAACAGCGGTCCTGTATTTTTAGCTAATTCGTTGCATGAACTCGTGCCGATCAGCGGTGTTTTAAAATTACAACAAGGACTCGCCGCAGTTGGTGTGGAAAGTTGTGTTAAACTGATTGCTGGCACCATTCATGGTGAGGGGTACTGGGAGAAAACACTGAATCTTACATTAGCTTTCTTTAACGAGCAGCTAGGAAAATAAATAACTCTAAATTTTTACGGCCTTAAAATATTGGGTAATACCAATATTTTAAGGCCGTTTTACTTTAATTATTTGCGGTAAAAGGTTTTTATATAGCAATATCTGCTTTATTACTATATTCCAAGGTTTAAGTTAAAAAACCGCTACCTACTTTTACTTTAAAATTCGCAGTTTCTATTTTTCATTAACCACATAGTCATACTTCTTTAAATACTTGAATTTTTTGTCGTTCTATGAAGGTCTTCGTTTTGGTTAAAAAGAAGTATGTCTGGATGCATATAGGTTTATTTGGTAGTAATGCGCAAGCTTAGTAATGGCAGTTTAACCAGCCATAGATGATAAATACAAAATAACGAGTAAAAATGCAATTTCTATTCCAACATGAGGATAAAAGCACCTAAATATAACGGTATAAAAATTAGCTGCCACCGTAAAAAATACAGGTCTCTAATTTGCCCTCCTGCTAATAGCAGGAGGGCATTTAGAAAATACGTAACAAAGTAAGCGACAAAACTGTTTCTTGTATTTTGAAAAATCCCTCGTAAATTTTTAATCGCAAAAAAAATCGTACCATCTTAACCAGAGAGTACGACTTTTTCTTATTTGTTATAAATTTTTGGACCTTTACGCATATTTTTGCGATCATTTTTTGGTGCTTGCATTTCTTTTACACGGCCGCCGCCTTGTTTTTTCTTAATTAATTCCATCATTTTTTCTTTTGTATTCATGATTTTCTCCTCAATTTGCCTTTAACAATCATTAATTTCAGGCGCAGACTTTGTTAGGCTACCAACTTCAAATCAAGCTGTTTAGCCTGCGACTTTTGATTATACAAGATGCAACTCTTGAAAGCAAATACTGCATTTTTATGAGAAGGTTAACTTTTCCATCCGGTCAAAGGCTGATTTTAAAATAGATACCGGTTGATTTGCGGCAATTCGAACCTGGTCTTTGCCAGATGTTTCACCAAAAGCGACCCCTGGTACCAATAAAACATGACATTCTGCTAATACTTTTTTAACAAAAGTTAAAGAGTCCAAATTAGTTTTAGAGATATCTAAATAAGCATACAAACTTCCTGCAACTTCCCCCATGCTAAGAAAATTAATTTTGGCGACCCGTTTTTCAATATAGCGCAACCGATCGTAAACAAGACTGGCAACTTCGCTAAAGAGCTCTTCCCAATTATCTAAAGCAAAAACACCGGCTGCTTGTGAAATGGAAGGTGCTGTAAAAGTTACGAATTCACTGACATTTCGGCAGGCATCAATAATCTGCTCTGGGGCAATCATAAAACCAATTCGCCACCCCGTCATTGCAAAAGTTTTAGAAAAACTGTTAAAGGTTATAGTATTTTGCGGTGCGTAACTCATCATTGGGGTGAAATTTTCATTAAAACAATAAGCTTCATAAACCTCATCTGAAAAAATATACAAGTTATTTGCAATTGCTAGATCAGCAATTTTTTGCATTGTTTCTTTTGTAAAAACTGCTCCCGTTGGATTATTAGGGGAGTTAATAATAATAATTTTCGTTTTATCGGTGATCTTTTCTGCTAATTTTTCAACATCTAATTGATAGTTTTCTGCTGGATTGGTTGCTACAAATACCGGTATACCTTGACAAGCAAGGACTTGCTCTTTATAAGGGGTAAAGTAAGGTTCATGAATAATCACCTCATCACCTTTATCAACTAAGGCCATTAAGGCTAAATACATACCATGCATCGCACCCACTGTTGCCCGTACTTCATTTTCACTAATTGTCATGTGATAACGTTTTTTGTAATAGCGACAAACAGCACCGAGAAATGTCTTCGTCCCATCTGGCGCTGTATATTTTGTTTCACCATTTTTGGCAGCAGCAAAAGCTGCCGCGATGATTGACTCATTCGTGGTTACATCTAAATCACCAATCGAAAGATCAATTAAATCTGGCGTATCTTTTGCCAAAACAGCAATTTCCATTAGCAAACTATTTTGTTGCTGATATTTTTGATTGATTTGCATTCTATTGGTCAAACTAATCCCTCCTCGCCCATTTTATCTCGTAGTAATTATTTTCTTATTTTAAACAGTAGACCGTAGTTTGCAATCAATTCAAACTCTGATTGAAATCCAAGCTTGTTGCAGACAGTTTTGATGCGATAACGGACTGTATTGGGATGAATAAATAGCGTGTCGGCTGTTTTTTGAATATCACCATTTGCGGCAAAAAAAATGAGTACAGTTTGAAATACCTCTATCCCAAAATCTGCTTGTAGTTCAGCCATTAATTTGTCAACAAGCTTTGTAATCCCAGTATTTAGTTTCATTTTGCCAATCAAAGCTAAAATACCTAAATCATCGTAGTGAAAAATTTTGCCAAATTGATTATTAGCTTCTAAAGCCAACAAGGATTCTTCAAATAATTGTGCTAAATCTTTGTTTTGTTCTTGGTTGCTGCTACAGCCGCCGATAAGATTGGACTTAAAACCAGGCGGAAAAGTTAGCTCCAAGGTTGTTAGAACAAAAAGTTTATTTTTCCACCGCGTTAAAAATGCAGCTTGGGGAATATCACGTTTAAATTGGTCATACTCCCGTAAAGAAAAGACGGCTTGATCTTGTTTTTCAACCAAATATGCTCGACTCTGAGGCTTTAAAACAAGGGATAGCTGTTGATATAAAGACGCAAAATTGTGTTCATCACCATTTAATAACTGTTGAAAACTATGTTCTAAATAATTTAAATAATCCGCTTGATGAATACTGTTTTTAATTTTAAAAATCAAATTTTCTAAGTAATCCGCTTCTTCCGTCAATAAAAACAAGGGGAAATTTTTTTCGTTGCAATAATTAAGGACCGCTAGGGGAATATCCTTAAAGTAAACATTTTGAATGGCTAAAGAACTCACTTTATCTTGTAATAATTGTTGAATGGTTGGTAACAGTTGCTCTGTATTGTCTTTCATGAACAATAGGCTGGATACAACAATGGAACAAGGTTCAAAATACGGCTGTTCCTTATTTTTCATTAAATCAAATTCGTGATCTAAAATCCCCACATCCATTATCGGATTCTTCAGCCCATTAAAACCAGCACACAAAACAAATCCCTTTGGATCAATAGTGTCCAATAGACCCGTGACAGTCAAACCCATCTTTACACCTCCATCATAAATGAAAAACACGCAAGCATTTTTATTAGCTCTACAAAAAATATATCTTAATTTTGGAAATATTACAAAAAAACCTCTTACATTTATCGCTTACAATGAAAGAAGTAAAGGAGTTGTTTCCATGAATAAAGTTACAGTTTTAAATGAAAATGATTTACGAAAAATTTTAACAATGGAAGAAACTATCGCCGCAGTTGAAGAGGCTTATAAACAAAAAGAGTTAAACAAAGCCTTCGTTCTTCCGATGATATTCCATGAATTTGAAGCTGGTGTTGCGGATATGGATATCAAAGCTGGTGTTATGCCCGAACTTGAGCGTTATGGTTTAAAAGTCGTCTCTTGGTTTAAAGATAATCCCGCCAAAAACTTACCGGCTTTATTTGGTACTACCCTCTTATTTGATAGTAAAACAGGAGCACCTTGCAGCTTGTTGGATGCTGAATATATCACGGGCATGCGCACCGGTGCCGCAGGAGCCATTGGTGCAAAATATTTAGCTAAAAAAATGGCCAAAACATTGCTAATTATTGGTTCGGGCCAACAAGCCTTTTTTCAGATTGCTGCATATTTGACAGTTTTTGACAGTATATCGGATATTTCTATTTTTGATCCCTTAGATGCAAACAAAGCAAATGCGTTTGTAACAAATTTGGCGACACCTTTAGAAAGTTTGTTAGCCAAAAATCCAACCAAAAAAGTTTCGTTAAAAAATACGAATGTTAGCGCTGTGACAGATCTTGCGCAAACATTAGAAAAATCAGATTTAGTGGCAACGGTAACCCCTGCCACTACGCCAATTATAAAGGCAAAATGGGTAAAAAAAGGAACACACTTTAGTTGTATTGGCGCTGACATCAGCGGTAAAGAAGAAATTGATCCGCAGATTTTTAAAGATGCTATCATCATCGTTGATGATTTACAACAAGCAATAACTGTTGGTGAAACTGAACGTCCGATCAAAGAAGGAGTTATAAAAAAAGCTGACATTAGCGGTGAAATTGGCGCCCTTATTACAGGAAAAGTTGCAGGTCGTACTGCAGATGATGCCATTACGATTTTTGATTCGACAGGAATTGCACTCCAAGATCTAGCTGTTTCAAATTTAGCACTAAAAATAGCTACTAAAGAAAATATTGGCCAAACTGTCTTTTTATAGTTTTTTTACAAACACGCGGGAACTGCCCTAAATTAAGGAGGAAAAAAATGAATATCAAACCCTTTAAAGTAGAAATGTGGATGAACGAACACGAAGACAAAGCTATTTACAACACTGGTGAAACCTGTGTCGACTCAATTAGTATCAATGATTTATTCGAATTAGCTGGACTGGATAAAGAAAAAACTTTAAATGATCTTTTAAAAAAACGTCTCACCTATGGCCATATTTTTGGCAATCCAACTTTTAAACAGAGAATCACGAAGCTCTATCAAAATATTACGCCAAATCAAGTTGTTACTACCCATGGTGCAATCGGTGCAAATCATCTTGTCTTATATTCTTTAGTAAATCCCCAAGATGAAGTTGTGGCTATCCTCCCTACCTATCAGCAATTATACTCAATACCGGAATCATTTGGTGCCACGGTTAAAATGTATGCACTAAAAAAAGAAAATAACTTTTTACCGGACTTAGCGGAAGTGAAAAAATTAGTTTCGGATAAAACTAAAGTTATCGTCATTAACAATCCCAACAATCCTTCAGGTGCTTTAATGTCAGCAGATATTTTAAATGGCATCGTTGCTCTTGCCAAAGAAGTTGACGCCTACATTTTGTGTGATGAGACATACCGCGGCTTGACACAAACTGATGAAGTTAGTCCTTCTATTGTTGATTTATACGAAAAAGGAATTAGCACAAGTAGTATGTCAAAAGTTTGGTCATTGGCCGGCTTGCGACTGGGTTGGATTGCAACCAGAGATTCTGCTGCTATGGATACCTGTTTAATACATCGCGATCATAATACGATTAGTTGTGGCCTGCTAGATGAAGAACTGGCAGCCATTGCACTCACCCATCAAACAGAAATTATGGCCCGTAACTTAACTTTAGTACGTAAAAATTTGCAGATTTTAGACACATGGGTACAAAACGAACCCCATATCCACTACGTGAAACCACAAGCAGGGACGATCACTTTACTGTACTATGATTTTGACATGACAAGTTATGATTTGTGCTTGGATTTAATTGACAATCACGGTATTTTATTCACACCCGGTGAGTGCTTTGAGTTTGAAAAGTGCGTGCGAATTGGCTATGCTTGTAAAACTGATGATTTAAAGACTGGACTTGCAAAATTTTCAGAATATCTTCGTCAATTTGATTAATACTTTAACTTAATACACCTTTATAAATAAAGAGCAGGGATAAGAGGGCTTTAGTGAAGTCTTATTATCCCTACTCTTTATTTTATTGTCTAATTTTTAACATAATGACAACCTTTGTGCTATGATAACCTGCGGGAGTGTGGAAGATGAAAAAAATGCTAACAATATTACTAATTCTATTTGGATTTGTCCTTACTGGGTGTCACACCTCAACTGAGGCAAATCAATTTAAACTAAAAAATAATACGTTTTGGATTGCTACGGATATTCATTTTATTGCCCCGTCTCTTCACGATGATGGCAAAGAATTTCAATTTATTAAAGGAACTGCCGCCGGAAAAGATTTGGATTATCAAGAAGAATCTTTAACAGCTTTTGTGGCTAAAGCAAAAAAAGTAAAGCCTGCGGCAATTATTTTGACAGGTGACTTAACCTTAAATGGTGAAAAACAAAGGCCAAAGAAATGGCTGAAATTTTAGCTCCTGTAAAAAAGACTGGTACAAAGATACTTGCGATTCCTGGGAACCACGATATTTTTGATGGTTGGGCTCGCAAATACAAGGGCGATACCAAAGAGCGTATTGCTCAAATCTCACCTACTGACTTTAAAGAATTTTTCCCCGATGGGTATAAACATGCGACTAGTACAGATAGCGCGTCATTAAGTTATGCAATTAAAATCGACAAAAAATATGACTTTATTTTCTTAGATACAAATGAATACCCCATTCAAACCAGTCGTGCGCAACCCCATACAGGTGGCCAAGTAAAAGATGAAACTTTAAATTGGCTTGAAAAAAGATTGCAAATTGCTGAAAGTAAAAACAAAGTTCCGATTCTCTTTATGCATCATAATCTTTTTATTCATAACCCTCTTGTTTACAAAGGTTATGTCTTGTCAAACGCTCAAACTCTTAAAAGTCTTTTAGCAAAATATCAGGTACCTGTAGTTTTTTCCGGTCATATTCATGCTCAAGATATTATGAAAGATCCTACTGGAAAAACTGACATTACTGAAGTTGTTACCAGCTCCTTTGCGATTGCTGATCATGCTTATGGTGAATTAAAGCTTACCCCAGGAAAAATTTCCTATCACAGACAAACAGTTGACGTAGACGCTTGGGCTAAAGAAAACAAAATGACGGCTAAAAATATCCGTCAACATAATGCATATTTAAAAGAACTTTTCTTCAAAGATGGGCAAAGATTAGCTTATCAACAGCTTTTAGATCAAAATGTTCGGGATGAAAATATTTTAGCGCCTGCAGCTAAATTAGTTGGTGAAGTAAATTACAATTATTTTACTGGACAAGATGACTATTCATCAAAGAGAAGAGAGCAAATAAAGCAGTCTTTTGCTTATAAAGAACTTGGCAAATATTCTCCCTTTTTACAAAAATACATTGATTCGGCCATTAACGATACCAATTTAGCTGATCAAAAATTAGTCATTAAGCCATAAGCAAAAAAACTTCAGGAAGTGTCACCAAGACGGTTTCCTGAAGTTTTTGTTTGTAAAACCAACCTAAAGTCCTTCATTATTAAACACTACCGTTAAAATTGAATTGTTTCAATTAGGTTAGTTACTATCTTTATTCTTACTACTCTTATATGATTAGAAGTTTATTCATAACGCAATGCGTCAATTGGGTCCAACCGAGCAGCGCGATTTGCAGGGAATGTTCCTGCTAAAAAGGCAATTAACATAATGATTACCATAATCATGGCAACCGATGAGAAATTAAACTGCAATAGGTTAAAGCCATCTAATCCTTGTAAGAAAGAATCGGTTGCTACTTTATTTACGACTTTTGCAGCTCCCATTGCAACAGCAACACCTAATGCTGATCCCCAAAAACCAATTAAAATCGCTTCAATACTAAAGGCTAAGAAAACTTTTCCTCGCCCCATTCCCATTGCTTTCATTAAACCAATTTCTCGCGTGCGTTCTTGTACTGACATATACAACGTGTTAATGATCCCAAAACTGGCTGCCAATAATGCAATAGCACCAAACAATGTTAATACACCTGTGATTGCATCGACGGTTGAATGAATCATCCCCACCTGATCAGCAAAGGTACTCGCCCCATACCCGTGTTTACTCAATTTTTCTTTTAATTTTGTAATATTATTTTCTGTTGGATTTTTGACAGTTGCCAAAATAGCGTAATATTGATTTTGCATCCCCTTAGGCAAGCCAGCCTTATTGATGGCAATTAATTTTTCAGCCAAAGCTTTACTAACGACAGAATCACCATTATTTACAATACTTGGATTGCGCACGCCGACAACAGTTGCCACCACTTCTGATTGCGCTTTTGTCGCTTGTGACGAGGCCGCTATTCTAATTTTTTTCCCTAGCGCATCTTGTGCATTAGCAAAACCTAAACTCTTGACATAATTTGCAGCTAATGCAATTTCATAGGCATCGCCTTTTTGACTCACTTGTTTACCAGCTTTTAAGTCAACATCAATGCCATCTGTACTTGATGCAGATAAAACAAACTTTTTATTATTTTTTCCGACAATATAATCTGGACTAAAAGATTCGGCTGGTTTTACATCTGTTAAGCCAGCAATTTTTGCAATTTTTGTGACGTCTTTTTCGTCCAATAAATAAGAGTCCTCGGCATTGCCTTGTTCTTCCGTGTATTCTTTTGGTTCATCACTGGCTTTGTTTGGGTCATCACTAACAGCTTTGTTTATCATTAATAAATCATCACGACCAACATTTTTTACTTGTTTATCGACATAGTCGTTAACCCCAGCTTTAATACCCAACGTCATCGAAATAGTAAATGCGCCGATAAAAATCGCTAAAATAGTTAAAATGGTTCGCCCTTTATTCCGCCATAAATTTGCACTGGCAGAAGTTATTGTATCCCATAAATTCATGAACGTTCCTCCTTAACAATAAAGCCGTCTTTAATGTGAATTTGCCGATCACACCGGGCAGCAAGATCAGGATCATGGGTAACGACAATTAAGGTGATACCCTTTTGGCGATTTAAACGAAAAAGTAATTCTTCCACTTTTTCACCAGTGGCAGAGTCTAAATTTCCTGTAGGTTCATCAGCAAAAATAATTTCTGGATCGTTGACTAAAGCACGGGCAATACATACGCGCTGTTTTTGGCCACCTGATAAATTATTGGCCTTGTTTTGCGCTTTATCTGCTAAATCCACTGCAGCTAAAGCCGCCATCGCTTTTTCCTTACGTTCTTTACCTGTAATACCGGCAATTTTTAACGGCAAAATAACATTATCTAAAACACTGTCTTTGGCATTCAAAAAGAATTGTTGAAAAACAAAGCCAAAGGTTTGATTGCGTAATTTATTCAACTCTTTCTTTTTAATACCATTTGTTTCTTGACCAACTATTTTGACTTGACCTGTTGTTGGCTTATCTAACAAGGCCAAAATATGCATCAATGTCGATTTACCGGAGCCACTTTTCCCGACAATCGCCACCGATTCTCCTTTTTCAATTTTCAAACTGATTTCTTTTAATGCCGTGAATGCGGTGTTTCCTGAACCATATGTTTTCCCTACACTTAATGTTTCAATTACTTCCATTTTACGCCTCCTTATGAGCCTTCAAAAAAATAACCAATAAGATAACAGTCATTTTCTTCACTTATTCAGTCTACCGCTACTGTAAATGATAAAAATCAGACCTAAGGTGTATTTTTTTATCGTCTTTTAGTCCGTTGTTGCCTGCAAAATCCTTCATTTCAAAAAAATAGCAGTGAAATAAGACGTAGGTTCTTTCAAACGTTAGATTTTTAGTCCAGCTTCAAAGAATCTATCGGCATCAAATTTCTCTGCTATTTGTTATGCTTAGATTTAATTGCTATTTGTAAAAAAGTTAATTCAAAGCACCTAGTAAGACGCTATTTAGGCAATAGGGAGCTTTAACAAACCGCAAAATACATATTTTAATTGATCCACTCCATTATAAAATCAGCTAAGGCTGAAGTATCTTTTTTACATTATTCAGCTTCTTCAATATCTTTTGTTATATCGGCTAATTTTATTTCATTTGCTAAATATTCCGGACTTTCTGTCGGAAAATGTTGTCGAAATTCAGCTAATTCCATTACGTCTACTTGTCCTTTTGTCAACTTGAAATCCAAGACATGACCGCCGAATTTATGGTCATCACTAATAAAATGTAAATGAAAACCTGCTGCAGCCGCCCCATGAAATAGCTTGGGCGTAAAAAAACCCACGATTGTCCCAGAAATTTCAGCGGCTGAAAATTCGGGTTGGTTGCGTGCAATTTCGACAAATCTTGGATAGGGTTTAACTTGTTTAGGTGCTATCCGTACATGCATATGCTTAAATGTTCCCGCAATTTTGATAGCCGCAAATAGATTATGGCTAATTTTATTTAAAATTTCTGCTTTTAATTCATCATCTGTTATAGCAGAGCTTGGAAATTGAAGATCGGATTCAAAATGAGTAACCGCTGCATAAGGCGTCAGTTCTTCTCCGCTTAGTTGATGAATGGCCCCTGTCTGGTCAGCATGATAGATTACACCGTCTAAGAAAATGACTTCTCCATTGGAACCTTCCAATGTCCCTAACCCAAAATCACCATAGTTAGACAACGTGCCAATTTTCTCTGTTCCCTCCATTAAATCTTGCATCAAACCGCCTAAAGTTCCATGTTGATAAATATAATTTTTAGTTTTCACTAACATATCAAATCTCCTCTTATTTCAAACTTAACAAAGAAAATAAACCTTTTTTACTTTATTAAGTGGCCACTGTAGCTGCTGGTTATCTTTTAATAAAATTGATCGGGCAAAATTGTTTTACCTAATTCCTTGTTATCAGAATAATCAATTGGAATGTCAATGATTACAGGACCTTCTGTTTCTAAGCCCGTTTGAATTGCCGCCTCTAATTCCGCTTTTGAAGTTGCCCGTAATCCTTTTGCACCAAATGCTTCGGCATATTTTACAAAGTCAACTGAACCAAAATGCACCCCTGAAGAACGATCGTATTTCATTTCTTCTTGAAATTCCACCATATTATAGCTGCCATCATTCCAAATCAAATGAATAATTTTTTGTTTTAGGCGCACTGCCGTTTCAAGTTCTTGGGCTGAAAATAGGAAGCCGCCATCACCAGAAATTGAAAAAATTTGCGTATTTGGTCGTACTAACGCCGCTGAAATTGCCCACGGTAACGCAACACCTAGTGTCTGCATCCCATTACTAAATAAAAGCTTGCGTGGTTCATAACTGCGAAAATGTCGTGCCATCCAAATATAATGGCTTCCGACATCTACAGTCACTGTCATTTCATCGGAAACATTTTTTTGCAAGGTATCAATCACTTCTAATGGGTGAACACGTCCAGTGTGAGGCGCACTTTTTTGCACGCCATTTTTCAATTTATCTTGTAGCGTAACCAGGTAGTTATTCGCATCTGAGGATAGGCGATAATCCACAATCTTGCCACTTAATTTTTCAATCGTTTTAGCGATACTGCCAATCAATTCTGCTTCTGGTTGCATATATTGATCAATTTCCATCGGCACTTCATCAATCACGATAATGCGTGCATCTTTTTCGGCATTCCAGTTTCGTGCTTCATATTCAATGGGATCATAGCCAATTGCTATTACTAAATCACTACGTTTTAATAACATATCACCAGGTTGATTTCGAAATAAACCAACACGTCCAAAGAAGTGATTTTCTAATTCTCGTGAGATAATACCCGCACCTTGGAAAGTTTCTACTACTGGCATTCCGGTTTTTTTAACTAACATTCGAATTGCCGCTGTTTCTTTTTGCCCAGAAGCACGCATTCCAACTAATAATGTTGGTAATTTGGCTTCATTAATTCGTTTCACTAGATCATCTATATCCTCATCAGAAGCAGCTCCCAACTTAGGCGCTGACAGAGGCTTGATTGCATCACTGTTCACCACACCATCGGTAACATCTTGCGGAATTGATAAAAAGCTGGCTCCTTTTTTAGCTGTTTTCGCTATCCGATACGCATTGGCAATGCTTTCTGAAAGATTTTCTGGATCTTGAATTTCTGAACTATATTTTGTGATTGGTGCAAATAATGCTGCATTATCCATACTTTGATGTGTTAATTTGGAAAGATCAGAACGTTTGACCTGTCCAGCTAATGCTAAGACAGGATCGCCTTCAGCTGTTGCGGTTACTAATCCTGTCGCTAGATTACTTGCGCCAGGACCGCTAGTTGCGATTACTACACCTGGTTCTCCCGTTAAACGCCCAATTGCTTGTGCCATAAAAGCAGCATTTTGCTCGTGCCGCGCCAAAATCAACTGCGGACCATGATCTTCTAATGTATCAAAAACACCATCAATTTTTGCACCGGGAATGCCAAAAATAAATGGGACATTATGATTTTCCAAACTATTGACAATAATTTCTGCACCTTTTTTACTCACTGTATTACATCTCCTTAAAAACTGTATCACTAACAATTATTAATTTAGCACTTATACCTTTATTTTTCAACAATGTAACACTATTCTATATTGTTTTACTGAAAATTAATTATTTTTTCAATTCATTTAATGTTTATATTTATTTTTGCTATTTGAAACTACAATGTTCATCTGAATAGTCAGGTATAAAAATAGCGAGCGCAAAAAGTTAGATTTTTGGTCTAACTTTTTGCGCTCGCTACAATACTGAGACATTTTTTTATACTAGAAACGTTAAAATTTCCGATTACCTCATAATCAAATAATCCTAAACTACCTTTTAAAAAAAGTCACTACCAGCCCAGTGGTTAATCGGGCCAAATTTATGCCCGATGAAAAGTTCAGCTGCAATTGCCTTATTGACAAATTCTTTAGCAATTTTTACCGCTGTCAACACATCGTTTCCTTTGGCCAACTCAGCTGCAATACAAGCTGACAAAGAATCTCCGGTACCATTTATTCGCTCTGTTTTAAAGTATGGGGCTTTTAACCAATGACTTTCTCCTGTCGCTAATAACAAGTAGTCCACAACTTCTGTTTGTTTTTCATCTTGATGGGCACCTTTTATTACCACATTTTTAGCCCCCATCTTCTGTAAAATAAGAGCTGCTGTTTCAAAATTTTTTGCGGTATTTAATTTTATGCCCGTTAATTTCTCTGCTTCATAAAAATTTGGCGTTAAAACGAAAGCTAAAGGAAGTAATTCTTCCTTTAAGGTTGCCAAAGCTTCTTCTTCAATTAACATATTGCCGTGTTTTGTCATAATAACCGGATCAACAACTAAAGGACCAAAATCATACAACTGGTAATTTTTAACAATCGTGCGAATTAGTTCTGAATTTCCTAACATGCCAGTTTTGCTAGCGCGAATCTGGTAATCTGCTGCTAGTAATTCAAATTCTTTATCAATAAATTCTGTCGGTAATGTTACACTGGCCTCAATCCCATAGGAATTTCCAGCGACACAAGCAGTCATAACGGATGCCCCATAGACCTTTCTTGCAAAAAAAGTATGTAAATCTGCTTGCATTCCGGCTGAACCATCACTATCAGAACCTGCAATAGTCAGCGCTTGTGGATACTGTTCCATACCTGTCAATCTCCTTTTTAAATCGTGTAATTTTTGTTTGAAAAATGCGGAACCTTTTATCTCGTTTATTTGACGACAACCCTGCGCAATAATATGATACCATCGTCTATTGGGAAAACTTCCTAGCGCTTGTCTAAGCTATAAGTATCGCGTTATAGCAGACTAATCACCTTCAGGATCTTAACCCTAATTTTCAAGCAATAAAATGCGCCATCGCAAAAATCTAGTCTAAAGTAGCTAAAGATATTTTTCTAGTTTATTCAGAACTTTAAAGGCAGATATCTCTCTTTACCATTTGGTGCAGTCTTCTTGATTATATTTCCTTTACCCTTTTTTAACATGGCTACCAGTGTTTTAAAATCACCCGTAGCACTAGTTGAAGTAACTAAATCCAAGCTGAATATATTATAGCATTGATAGCTTTTTTACAGGTATTCTAACTATTCGCATTTGTTGTAAATTTTATTTGCGATATTCTTTGCTTGATTTTACTAACACACTAGATAAACTGGCTCCTTTACTTTCTATGTTCACCTGAATACTTACTAGAGGGGAAAAAATCTCTAAAATTTTTTTATTACTTATCTCAGACACTCTGACTTCTATTTTGAAATCTATTATTTTCTTAATAAAACAACAAAAAAAGAGTTAAAACGCGAAAGTTCTAACTCTAAAAATCATTAAATTACAATGTATCTATGGTACTGCACTCAGGTTTAGTCTTTAGTCAAAATTCCTACGCACTCCACATGGGTTGTTTGTGGGAATAAATCAACCGGTTGGATTTTTTTACATGTGTATCCTTTTGCCTCAAAATCGATTAAATCTCGCGCCATTGTACCTGGATTACATGAAATATAAATAACTTTTTCTGGATTCATATCACAGGCAGCATTAATGAAGTCTGTTGTTAATCCTTTTCGTGGTGGATCAACGAAAATAACAGCTGGCTGCATTTCTTCTTTTGACCACTGACCCATCACCTTTGTTGCATCCCCAACAAGATAAGTCGCATTATCAATTTCATTTAATTTAGCGTTTTTCTTTGCATCGGAAACGGCAGCTGGAATAGATTCCATCCCGTACACGTGTTTAACGCGATCTGCTACAGACAAACCAATTGTACCAATACCCGCATAAGCGTCAATGACAACATCATCTGGTTTTAGGGCAGCCATTTCAAAGGCTGTTTCATACAATACTTCTGTTTGTTCTGTATTGACTTGGTAGAAAGATTTTGCTGAAATTCGGAAAGTTTTTCCTAGCAATGTATCTTCAATGTAGTCTTGACCATAGAGAACTTTTTCATGTTCCCCTAAAATGACATTCGTTTTTTCAGTGTTAACATTTTGCATAACACTAACGACTTCTGGAATTTCTTTATGAATTTGAGCGGCGATTTCTTCACCTTTAAAGAATTTATTGCGCAAGGTTACCAATACCACCATCATTTGACGAGAATAATGACCTTGACGAATAACAATATGGCGCAGTAAACCTTCGTGTTGTTGCTCATTATACGCTTTTACATTGAAGCGTTCCAAAATATCGCGAACTTTAATAATCGCAGCATCAATAGCGGGATCTTGAATATAAAAGTCTTCAATCGCTACCAAGTCGTGACTGTTCTTACGATAAAAACCAGTTTGTAGCTGTCCATCTTTACGCCGTACTGGAATTTGAGCTTTATTGCGGTAGCCGATAGGTTTTGCCATTCCGATTGTGGGTAAAACAGGGATATCTGGCATTTTCGCAATTTTTTGTAAAACATTTTCAATTTGCTTTTGTTTAAAAAGCAGTTGTTCTTCATATGTTAAGTGGCTTAATGGTGCAATCCCGGTACGCAATAGATCTTCGTTTGCAACTTCAACCCGTTTTGGGCTTTTTTCTAAGTAAGAAACAACACGCCCAATACCAAATTTTTTACCGACTTTAATTACTTTTAAAATAACTTTTTCACCGGGAAGTGCATTGTCGACAAACAATGGGTAATGATCAATCTTTGCGACCCCCATTCCTTCATAAGTTAAATCTGAAATCACAACTTCGTACCGACTATTTTTCTCCACTGGATATACTTGATCTGTTTTTTTCATAGTTCCTCCTAAATTTAGAACAAAAAACAACCTTAACGGCTGCTGACTGACTTTGCTTAAAACAATCCTTGTTTATTCTAAGGCATAAACTTGACTTATACAACCAAAAACTCCACATCCGCTAAGAGGAATGTGGAGTTTATAATTATTTCTTATCATTTGAGCTAGCGATTTGACCATCGCCATCAATATCTTCATCCGTTAGTTTTTCAACTTCTTTAATAAAGTCACGACTAACCTCTTCATAGTCAGCCTCTTCTTCTTCATAACCGACAATTGCATCGTCTGGAATTGCATCTAGATTCGCATACATTTCAATATGATGATGGTGGTTGACAAAAGTCATTGGGGCATCACCGCCGTATTCACCATCTAGATTAATCATCAAACGATTTTTCTCACCAACGGTATCAACTTCTAAACGACTCGTTTTGGTATAAATAATCCGTTTATCATTGATATGTTTCCCACCATTTAGCATTAAAGCGACCAGATGGACAATTTCAAAAATATTAGCTGTCTTGACAATAATCAAAGAAAACTTACCATCATCTAATTTGGCATCTGGTGCAATTTGTTCAAAACCGCCCACTGAATTCGTCAAAGCTAAGAAAAACATGGAAGCATTGCCTTCGTATTCGCCTTCGTCATATTTCAAGTGCATTTTAATTGGTTTTACCCGTGGCAATAATTCTGCCCCTTTGGCTAAGTATGCCAAGTAACCAAAAATACTCTTTAACTCTGAAGGCACTTCATACGTCAATTCTGTCAAATGCCCACCAGCAGCAATATTAATAAAATAATTTTCTTTTGCCTGACCAATATCCATTTTGATCGTTTGTTTTTTCAAAATAACTTCTGCCGCAGATTTCAAATTATCTCGCGGAATTTTCAAGGCTCTAGCATAATCGTTGGTTGTTC
>NZ_CP120467.1:852500-1040000 GCF_029983095.1 Enterococcus montenegrensis | reverse complement strand
TGGACTACCAGGGTATCTAATCCTGTTTGCTCCCCACGCTTTCGAGCCTCAGCGTCAGTTACAGACCAGAGAGCCGCCTTCGCCACTGGTGTTCCTCCATATATCTACGCATTTCACCGCTACACATGGAATTCCACTCTCCTCTTCTGCACTCAAGTCTCCCAGTTTCCAATGACCCTCCCCGGTTGAGCCGGGGGCTTTCACATCAGACTTAAGAAACCGCCTGCGCTCGCTTTACGCCCAATAAATCCGGACAACGCTTGCCACCTACGTATTACCGCGGCTGCTGGCACGTAGTTAGCCGTGGCTTTCTGGTTAGATACCGTCAAGGGATGAACATTTTACTCTCATCCTTGTTCTTCTCTAACAACAGAGTTTTACGATCCGAAAACCTTCTTCACTCACGCGGCGTTGCTCGGTCAGACTTTCGTCCATTGCCGAAGATTCCCTACTGCTGCCTCCCGTAGGAGTCTGGGCCGTGTCTCAGTCCCAGTGTGGCCGATCACCCTCTCAGGTCGGCTATGCATCGTGGCCTTGGTGAGCCGTTACCTCACCAACTAGCTAATGCACCGCGGGTCCATCCTCAAGTGACGCAAAAGCGCCTTTCAAATACTAAACATGTGTTTGGTATTGTTATGCGGTATTAGCACCTGTTTCCAAGTGTTATCCCCCGCTTGAGGGTAGGTTACCCACGTGTTACTCACCCGTTCGCCACTCCTCTTTTTCCGGTGGAGCAAGCTCCGGTGGAAAAAGAAGCGTTCGACTTGCATGTATTAGGCACGCCGCCAGCGTTCGTCCTGAGCCAGGATCAAACTCTCATAAAAAGTGTTTGAACAGTCATAGACTGTTAAGCTCAAATAAAAATTAACTTTGCTAGCTATTGCTTGCATGTTGTTTGCTTCTATAAAAAAGCGCCCTACACATTGGTTCGTTTGCTTGCTTTGTTCAGTTTTCAAAGGTCTACTTGCGAAGTTAAATGTATTTATTTAACTTGCAGTTGATTGCTTTTTGAAATGTTTCAGCAACTCTTATATCTTATCAGCTGACTTATTTTCTGTCAACTGTTTTTTCAAAAAGTTTTAAAAACTTTTTGAAATGATATTTCAATAACCTGCTTTTTAATAACAGCGACTTCGTTAGTTTAACATCTTAAAAATCAGATGTCAACAACTTTTTCGAACTGTTTTGTTAGTTGTAAATAACAACTCATTCGCAACAACTTTATTAGAATATCATGCCCAATTTAGCACGTCAAGTAAAAGTTTTAACTTTTTTTAAGACATAGCATTTGTTCGGAACAAATAATAATATAGCAATTCTAAATCCAAAAAGCAACAAAAAACACTAATAAATTTTGATTTTTTTCACGACCGAATTTTATTATCATAACCCAGACGTATAAAGCATTTCCATCTAACAAATGACGTACAATAATCCTCTTAATTCACAAATCATTCGCATAAAATTATGGAATGATTTCTATTTTTTTAAAGGCGTAATCTAACAAATAGATCTCACGACAAAAAAATACCCGACTAGATATAACTTTTATTGCATAACCGCAAAAAGCTATATCTAGTCAGGTATTCCATAGAAAAATTATCACATGAAATAAACTATTTAATTGGAATATATATTTTGAACACCGTTCCTTGTCCTACAACACTATCAACCACAATTTCACCTTTGTAACTGTCAATTAACTGCTTGGCTATAGAAAGACCTAAGCCGTTGCCTCCTTTTGTGCGCGCACGGGCTTTATCAACACGATAAAACCGATGGAAAACTTTTTCTAAGTCTGTTTCCGAGATGCCTTCGCCAAAGTCTTGAATATCAATTTCAAAAAATTGGTTACTTTTTCCAATTTTTAAGTGTACTTCTTTTCGTTCAGTTGAATATTTCACGGCATTATCCAAAATAATAATAATAATTTGTTCGAAATGGTTGCGATAAATTGCTAACGTCTCTTCTTTTGTTAAATCATCATCCAACGTAAAGGTAAATTCTGGATACAGCATTTTAAAGTTATTAAAGACCTGATACGTCACTTCTTTTGCTTGCGTTACTTCATTTGCATAATGAAGCTCCACTTGTTCAGCACGAGATAAATCAAGCATCTCTTGAACTAAGCTTTTCATGCGACTAATTTCTTGTTGACTTGCATTCAAGGCTTCATCTAATATTTCAGGTTCATTTTTTCCCCAGCGTTGCAACATACTTAAATGTCCTTCTATAACCGCTACTGGCGTTCGCAATTCATGGGAAACATCTTCAACAAATTGCTTTTGTTGTTCAATGTACATCCGCATCCTCTCTAACATATCATTAAAAATATCCGCCAAATCTGCTAATTCATCATCGGTGTCAATTTTAGGCATATATGCATCAGATTCTGGATCTTTACGGATAGTATCCATTGTATCGCGCAAAACTTTTAATGGTTTCAAGAAATACGTCGACAAAAAAAAGCCTAAGAAACTAGATAAAATTAATGAAACTACTTCTAAAATAATTAAAGTTAATAATAGCTTACTGCGAATTTCGTAAAAAGAAGACAACTCATAAAAAGTTTGTGCATAACCAATTTTTTCTCTTGTCACCTTGGAAAAGATTGGATGAATGGATAAAAAGCCAGTTGAACCTTTCATCGTAATAATAGTTGGTTCTTTACGTTTTGTCTGCACTAATTCGAAATCATTTTCATGAGTTTTTAAAATGGGCTCTTTTTTCAAGTTGTAGACATACAAGTTTAATTCGGGTTGCCCTAATTCTGAGACAAACTGATCAAGTTGTAAAATATCGCCATCTAAATGGGAAATAGCATCAGGCGTACGATCTTCATTGGAAATTTTTGCAATCGCAAAATAGGCACTTTGCGTTGTCAATTCTTCTTGTCCATTAGCCAAGCGGGAAGTGACCTCTGAAATGACTTCTTCTACATTGTGTCGTTCTTTAGCTACGATTAAGTTAATCGAAGACTTATAGGTAATAACCGCAAAAATCGTAAAGACGATAAATATAAAGAAAGAACTTGCAAAGGCCCACTTAATTGTTAAGGATGGGCCTTTCAGTTCTTTGTTAAAAGTTCTATTTTTTTTGCTCACGAGCGCATCACATAACCAGTTCCCCGGACAGTTTGGATGTAGCTTTCTTCCCCAGGAACATCAATTTTATTACGCAAATAACGAATATACACGTCGACTACATTTGTTTCGACTTCTGTTTCATATCCCCAAACTTTATTTAATAAAACATCGCGGGCTAAAACAACATTCACATTTTCCATTAAGGTTAATAGTAATTCATATTCTCGTTTAGTTAATTCAATTACTTCATTGCCACGACGAACGACACGGTTTTCCTTTTCGATGACTAAGTCACGATAAGTAATAGTCGTTTGTTTTGCGACATTTTTATCCCCTTCAATATCAATTCGGCGAAGTAATGCACGTAAACGAGCTAGTAATTCCTCAATTGCAAAAGGTTTTACAATATAATCATCTGCGCCATGATCAAGACCAGATACGCGATCAATAACAGAATCTCTCGCTGTCATCATGATGATTGGTGTGTTTTTAACTTGGCGCACACGGCGACAAACTTCTAAACCGTTTAATTCTGGTAGCATCAAGTCTAACAAAATTGCATCCCAGTCATTATTTAGTGCTGCATCTAAACCAGTCCGTCCGTTGTAATGAACTTCAGTATGATACCCTTCGTGCGTCAACTCTAGTTCAACAAAACGAGCTAAGTTCTTTTCATCTTCAATAATTAAAATATTACTCATTTGGTTTTAGATCCCTTTTCTTTATATTTTTTTGTAATAAAAAATAGTTGTTTTTTTATTAAAATACTATAGTCATTTTACCATGAAACTATGAAAGAAAAAAGAGGTATCTGAAAATCTTATTAGTAGGTTAATAATCGTCAAAAGTCACACGAGATACCACTTTTATTCGCTAAAGATAAAAAAAGACTGTTGATATTTTCAAAAACACCAACAGTCTTTCCCATAAACAAATTAGAATTATTCAAATTTTCATTGTTTTTTACTTATTCTTCATGATACCAGCTGTAGTGGTAAATTCCTTCTTTATCTGTCCGTTCATAAGTATGTGCCCCAAAATAATCCCGTTGCGCTTGGATAATATTTGCTGGCAAACGTTCCGAACGATAAGAGTCAAAGTAAGCAATTGCCGAAGAAAATGTAGGCACAGGAACACCTGCTTGGACTGCTAAAGCGACTACTTCGCGTACGGCTTGCTGATATTTTTTGGTAATTTCCAAGAAGTAATCATCTAGTAACAAGTTTTCTAAGTCTGGTTTATGGTCATAAGCATCGGTGATTTTTTGCAAGAAACGGGCACGGATAATACAACCCGCACGCCAAATTTTAGCAATTTCACCAAAAGGCAAGTCCCAATCGTATTCTTTTGATGCGGTACGTAATTGCGCAAAACCTTGTGCATAACTCATAATTTTACTGAAGTATAAAGCTTCACGAATTTTTTCAATCAATTCTTTTTTATCGCCTTGATAGTTAAATTTCGCTGGAGCAGGTAGGACTTTGCTTGCAGCTACCCGTTCTTCTTTGTAAGCAGAGATATAGCGCGCAAAAACAGACTCCGTAATGAGCGGTAGTGGCACCCCTAAGTCTAATGCACTTTGGCTTGTCCATTTACCGGTACCCTTATTACCAGCAGCATCTAAAATAACATCGACAATTGGTTTGCCTGTACCAAGATCATCTTTTCTTGTTAAAATGTCCGCGGTGATCTCAATTAGATAACTATCAAGTTCCCCTTCATTCCATTCTTTAAAAATGTCAGCCATCTCAGCAACAGAAAGTCCCAACACATTTTTCATTAAATCATAAGATTCGGCAATTAATTGCATATCACCATATTCAATTCCATTATGAACCATCTTCACGTAATGACCTGCACCATTTGGTCCGATATAGGTTACACATGGCGCACCATCTTCTGCTTTAGCAGAGATTTGTTCTAGAATAGGTGCTACTAAGTCATACGCTTCTTTTTGTCCGCCAGGCATAATAGAAGGACCTTTTAAGGCGCCTTCTTCGCCACCAGAAACACCCGTACCTATAAAGTTGATACCAGAGTTAGCCAATTCTTCATTTCGACGGATCGTATCTTTGAAGAAAGTGTTGCCACCGTCGATTAAAATATCACCTTTATCCAAATGAGGTAATAATTCTTTAATTGTCGCATCTGTTGCCGCACCTGCTTTAACCATTAGCAAAATCCGGCGTGGTTTTTCAATTGCTTCGACAAAATCTGCAATTGTATACGTCGCTTTAAATTTCTTATCTGGATGTTCTTTTACTACCGCTTCTGTCTTCGCAGCTGTTCGGTTGAACAACGCTACTGAATAGCCACGGCTTTCAATATTTAGGGCTAAGTTTTTCCCCATGACGGCCATGCCGACAACACCAATTTGCTGTTTTGTCATTTTGAGTTCCTCCTAGTAGCTTTAATCTTTTCTATTATAACGTAAAAAGCCTTGCTTTCAAACTAAAGGAGGCTATAAATTACAATGGGGTAAATAAAATACAACACAGCCAAAAATCGACTATTGTTTCTTGCTTTGTCTTTGCTCGTAATTTTAAAAATACAAAATAAAAACCCGCAAAGCTCCATGGTTAGCTTTGCGGGTTTTCTTCATTCATTTTCTCAAAAAAATGAATTATGCTTCTTTAGTCGTTACGTCCTTGCCATCGTAGTAACCGCAGTTGGCACATACGTGGTGGCTTTTTTTCAATTCACCACAGTTTGGACATTCGTTCAAACCGTTGATAGTCAATTTGTAATGAGTACGACGTTTGTTTTTCTTAGCTTTAGATGTTTTACGAGCTGGTACTGCCATTTGTTACACCTCCTTGTTTATGAAAAGCAAGCTATAAATAGATTGCTATTTATTCCAATCTTACTTATCATCATCTTCTGTTGTATTAAACAGTTCTGATAATTTCGCAAGACGAGGATCAATTTTGGGTGCGGCTGTTTCTCTTTGTTGCAGATAGTCTTCTTCAGAGATGACTTCCCAATCTTGCCCAGCAGGCATTTGGTTGGAGAGTTCTTCTTCTTTTGTTAAAACCTGCAACGGAATTGCTAACAAGATATTGTCAGCCACTGATTCATCCAAATCGATTGTCTGACCTTCAATAAGCAAGACCTCTTCTTCTGAAATCAGTTCAGTCCGCATTTGCAACTGCTCAGGCGTCATAAAAACTTCGTCAACAACTAAATCCAGTGGTAAATCAACTGGGTCTAAACTTCTTGATGAAGGAAGCGTCAACGTCGCCTTCAGTGTGTAATGAATAAGATAATCACTTTTTGATACAGTAACAAGCCCACTTACTTCAATGGGAGTGATATCTAGTATTTGATTGTCCCGTTTCATTAATTCTTTTTTCAAATCCAATGTCTCTGAAAAAGTTAACGGCGTTTCATGGTATTTGTTTAATTCCAATAAAGACCACTTCATTTTTATCACCTCTAAGCAACAAAAGCTATTATACAGGGAGTATTTTAGCTTGTCAATGAAATTTTCTTGACACCTTTTCAAAAAATAAAACGAAGTAGCCTAGACTACTTCGTTCTAGTAATAAAGAGCTAAATAGCTTCTTAGATAGCTGTTGTTTCACCACGGTATACAATACCACGACGAGGGTCAACAGTGACTAATTCACCATCTTGAATTGTTGTTGTTGCATCAGCAGCACCAACGATAACTGGAATATCTTTTGCGATACCCACAACAGCAGCATGAGAAGTTAGGCCGCCTTCTTCAACGATAACTGCAGCAGCTTTTTCAAATGCAGGCATGTAATCTTTGTCAGTTGTTGGTACAACTAAGACCATTCCTTCTTTAGCACGAGAATTTGCTTCTTCAGCTGATTTAGCGACAACTGCATTTGCGACAACCGTTCTTTCACCAACACCTTGTGCGTCTAATAGTTTAGAACCGATTAATTGGATCTTCATAACGTTTGTTGTTCCACGTTCGCCAACTGGTACACCGGCTGTAATTAAGATTAGTTCGCCTTCTTTAGCAAAACCTAATTCAACAGCTTTTTTAGCAGCTAAATCGAACATTTCATCTGTTGTTGTTGGTTTTTGTGCAACTGTTGGGAATACCCCCCAGTTAAGCATTAAACCGCGTTTTGTACGTTCGTCAAATGTAACAGCCAAGATGTCTGCATCTGGACGGTATTTAGAAATCATTTTAGCTGTATAACCTGATTCAGTTGCAGCAACGATTGTTTTAACACCTAAGTTTTTCGCTGCACGAGCCACAGATAAACCAATTGTTTCAGTAACATCAGTTTTATCAAATTCATTGATTTGGAATGAACCTAATTCTGATAAAGCTTTTTCAGCTTCAACGTCAATACGAGCCATTGTAGCTACTGCTTGAACTGGGTAGTCACCATTTGCAGATTCACCAGAAAGCATTGTTGCATCTGTACCGTCAAAGACAGCATTCGCAACGTCAGAAGCTTCTGCCCGTGTTGGACGTGGATTTTGTTGCATAGATTCTAACATTTGAGTTGCTGTAATAACAGCTTTACCAGCAGCATTACATTTTTGAATAATACGTTTTTGCACCATTGGTACTAATTCTGGCGCAATTTCAACACCCATGTCACCACGAGCGACCATAATACCATCTGAAACTTTGATGATTTCATCGATATTATCAATACCTTCTTGTGATTCAATTTTAGGGAAGATTTGAACATGTGTCATGTTCTTTTCTTCTAAAATTTCACGAATTTCAAGAACGTCTTGTGCTTTACGGACAAATGAAGCCGCGATAAAGTCAATATCGTTATCTAGGCCAAAACGAATATCGTCTGCATCTTTTTCAGTAATACCAGGCAAGCTAATTGAAACGCCAGGAGCGTTAACACCTTTTCTTGAACCTAACATACCAGCATTTTTCACTACGACGATTAATTCGCGGTTTGCTTCGTCTTTTTCAGTGATTTCCATGTCGATTAAACCATCATCGAATAAGATGTGACCACCAACGTGAACGTCATCGAACAAGCCTGGGTAAGTTACAGCAATTTTTTCTTTAGTTCCTTTTAATTCTGGATCCATCGCGATACGTGTTGTATCTCCAACGTTGAATTGGATATAACCGGCACGACCGAAGTCTGCTTCAGTTGTATCTTGAACAGTAGTCCGGATTTCTGCCCCTTTTGTATCTAATAAGATAGCGACATCTTTACCAGTTTTCTTCACTGCTTCTCTTACCATATTCATCCGGCCTAATTGTTCTTCATGGTCACCATGAGAGAAATTAAAACGGAAAACATTAGCTCCAGATTCGATTAATTGTGAAATAATTTCCACGCTATTACTTGCTGGTCCTAACGTACTAACGATTTTGGTTTTCTTCATTACGTAAACGCTCCTATTCCTTTATTTAAAACAGACATTGCTGTTTTATTAACTTTTAGTAGCTGTCAATTAGAATGATAATTGTTTGTTTAAGTCATATAGACTCAAATCAGGTTTGTGTTTATTGTTTTCAAGTGTGTCGATAATATCAGCGGCAACAACTTTATTGTCTTCGATGCCAATACATAGACCGCCTTTTCCTTGTTCAAGCAATTCTACTGCATAAGCGCCAAATTTACTTGCCAAGACACGATCACGAGCACTTGGAGAGCCCCCGCGTACAACGTGGCCCAAAATAGAAACACGCGTATGGAAATCACCATATTCAGAAAGTTTATCAGCAAATTCATTGCCGCCCATAACACCTTCTGCTAAAACGATTAAACAATGTTTTTTACCACGGTCGCGGCCATCTTGAATGCGTTTTGCAACGGCAGCCATATCAAATTCGTGTTCTGGGATGATGATTTCATCTGCACCACCAGCAACACCAGACCATAATGCAATATCGCCAGCGCCACGGCCCATTACTTCAATAACAAAAGTACGAACGTGAGAAGTCGCTGTATCACGAATGCGGTCAATCGATTCTAAGACGGTATTGATTGCTGTATCAAAACCAATTGTAAAATCTGTACCTGGAATATCGTTATCGATTGTTCCAGGAATTCCCACAGCAGGAAAGCCATGACGTGTTAAGGCCATTGCTCCATGGTAAGAACCATCCCCACCGATAACCACTAAGCCTTCGATGCCGAATTTTTTTAACTGTTCAATACCTTTTAATTGTCCTTCTTTAGTAGCAAATTCTGGATAGCGGGCTGAATAAAGAAAAGTCCCGCCACGTTGGATTTTATCCCCAACATCAGCAACGTCTAAACGGCGAATATCACCAGCAACTAAACCGGCATATCCATAATTGATTCCGTATACTTCGATACCATCGAAGATTGCTTTACGGACCACCGCACGGACTGCTGCGTTCATACCAGGTGCGTCACCGCCACTGGTTAAGATTCCGATGCGTTTCATCTACAATTTCACCTCATTAAAATATTTTTAGGTTCCCCTAAATAATACCATTTTGGCATTAACCACGTTGTCCATTTTACCATTAAAATATGGAAATGTCTTGAGATACGAGCAGAAAATTGAAAAAATTGAAAGCGAAAAGTAAAATTTACTGAAAGTCACTTGAAAACTACGTTATTTTCACCAAAAATATTCTTCAAGTCTTGCGTTACAACAGGATTTTCCGCAATTTGATATTTTTCTGCTAGTATTTTTTTTGTTCCAGTACTTTCATAAAAAAGAATTATTTTACTTGCTCCTGGCGCTTGTTTAATTAAAGCGTACAAGGCTGATAGTTGCTTGTCTGTATCAGCTATACCAGTTAGACGAATATAGCAAGTTGGTGCACTTTTTATGTCGCTAATTTTTTTGGCTAACACAATTTGATCTGCAATTACTTGCATCTCTTGATTATAGGTGCTGATTTCAGTTTTTCCTTCAACGTAGACGACGTCATCGACTGCAAAAGTTTGGCGCACATGACGATAACTATTCGGAAAAATAGTTAAAGAAACTTCGCCAGTCGGATCATTAGCCTCCACAAAGGCCATCTGCTCACCTTTTTTCGTGCGAATCTCGCGGATTCCTCGAACGTATAAAAGAAGATGCACGTTTTGTTTAGGTAGTAGTTCACTAATCAGCTGTACTTGACGCGCAGCTTTTAATACAGGATAACTTTCAGTCGGATGTCCGGAAACATAAACACCTAAATATTGTTCTTCTAAATTCAAGCGCTCAGTCAACGAATAATCACTAATTTCAGTTGGTTTTAACGCCATAATATCTAATAAATCCATACTGCCGCCACTATATTCAATATTTTGAATTTTACTGTCTAAGCCTGTTACAAGTTGTCGTCGATTTTTTTCAACCTCATCGAAAGCACCAATCTCCACCAAAGGCTGAATTAAATCCAATTTAAGCCACTTTGCTGGCAAGCGATACAAGAAATTATCCAGTGATTGAAAAGGACCATTCTCCTTTCGTTCCGCGATAATTGCGGCAATAAAGTCACGACGAGTACCTTTAATACTGCTTAACCCAAAACGAATTTCATGATTGTTCACCAAATAAAAACTAAAACCACTGGCATTAATGCTAGGCGGCAAAATTCTAATTCCTTGTTTTTTCGCCTCTGTTAAATATTCTTTGACTTTAGCAGTATTATTGCGAACGGAGTGAAGTAAGGCGGCAAAAAAAGGCGCCGGATAATGCACTTTTAAAAAGCCCATTTGAAAACCAACAAAAGAATAAGCAAAAGCGTGAGAACGATTAAAGCCGTAATCAGCAAATCGTTCAATATAATCGTAGACCTCATTGGCTTTTGTTTTACTATGTCCCATTTTTACAGCGCCCTTAACGAAATGGCGCCGTTCTTCATCTAAAACATCTTTTTTCTTTTTACTGATGGCGCGGCGCAAAATATCGGCTTGTCCCAAGGTGAACCCTGCCATTTTGGCTGCAACTTGCATAACTTGTTCTTGGTAAACCATAATGCCATAGGTATTTTTTAATATCGGTATCAAACTATCATCCAAATAAGTTACTTTTTCTTGTCCTTTTTTCCGCTTAATAAAGTGATCGATATTTTGCATCGGACCTGGTCGATATAAGGCGTTGACTGCAGCAATTTCTTCAATATTTTCCGGACCTAAACGACGTAAGACATTTTTTATCCCAGCGGATTCAAATTGAAAGACTCCAGATGTATTGCCTGCTTGAAAAAGCTTCAACGTCTTCTCATCAGTTAGGGGAATATCTTTTTGCGAAAGTTTATCCCCTGTAACTTTTTTGATTCCCTTTAGCGTATCGTCAATAATGGAAAGATTACGTAAGCCTAAAAAATCCATTTTTAATAAGCCGACAGCTTCCACATCATTCATGGTAAACTGCGTTAATAAAATATCATTGGCTCCAGCTTGTAAAGGAATTAATTGCAGTAAATTTTTATCACTAATCACTACCCCGGCAGCATGGGTGGAAACATGGCGCGGTAGTCCTTCCAATGTTAAAGCAACTTCAAACAATTGCTGATTTCGCTCACTTAATGCAATCAGATCCCGCAGACTACTGGATTCTTCCAGTGCTTTTTTTAGCGTAATTTTCAAGGTATTTGGAATCGCCTTGCTCCATCGATTGGCCTCACTTTGTGATAAACCAAAAACCCGAGCAACGTCTCGAAGGACCATCTTGGCAGCCATTGTACCAAATGTAGCAATTTGGGCTACTTGAAAAGTGCCATATTTTTCTTTCACATAATGTAGCACTTCATCTCGGCGATTATCGGGAATATCCAGATCAATATCTGGCATTGTGTAGCGCTCTGGATTTAAGAAGCGCTCAAACAACAGGTCGTATTCAATCGGATCAACATCAGTAATTGCTAATACAAAAGCAACGAGGGATCCCGCCGCAGAACCTCGGCCTGCACCTGTCACAATATTACTACGGTGAGCAAAATCCATTACATCCCAAACAATTAAAAAATAGTCATCAAAACCCATTTGGTGGATAATTTGCAATTCATAGTCAAGGCGCTGTTTGTATTCAGCCGTGATATTTTCAACCCGCTGTTTCAGCTTCGTTTCACACAACTGTCGCAAAAATTCAGCAGCAGGTCTATTTTGGGGAACAGGATAGTGGGGCAATAGTTTTTGGTGTAAGGGTAGCTCAAACTGACTACAAACCGCTGCAGTTTTTTGCGCATTTTCTAATGCTTGCGGTTGGTTCTGGCGAAAATACTCCGTTAGTTGACTTGCGTTAACTAAGTATTCGCCACTTCCTTGCTCCAATTCGGCAATATCTTGCATTTGCGTGCCGCCTTTTAGGTGCTGCATTACTGCAATTGCTGCTTTTTCCGCTGGATCAATTGTATTTACTTCATTAATAGCAAAAGGTGCTACGCCTTGTTGAAGATAAAAATGCACCAATTCTTCCGCTAATTGTTTTTGAGGAGAAACACCATAAAAAAATTGTTCTTTAGGAAATAGTTCCTGAAAAAAATTAAGACGGTTCTCTGCTTTAGCAACATCTTTTGAAAAAAAGTAATCGACTTCATTTCTTAGTGGTAAAACACCATATAAATTATCTAGTGGAGCAAAATCAGTCAAATCAACTTGACCATTGATTTCTTTTTGACTACTTAAAGCCATTAGCTGTTGATAACCAGCAAAATTTTTAGCAAATAATAAGATCTCATTTTCACCTGCTTGAACAGGTGAATAGTAATCTAAGTGCAAACCAATCACTGATTTTAGACCCGCACGCTGACATGCGTTATAAAAAGTGACTGCTCCAACCAAGACATTGCGATCACATATTCCTAATGTATCGTAGCCTCTTTGTTTAGCCGTTTGCACGAGCCGATTTATCTCAATTGTACTTTGCAACAAAGAATAAGCAGTCACGGTATATAATTGTGGCAGCACTGTATGTCCTCCTTTTTGAAAACACTTGAAAACTTTACATTCAAGAAAAATATGGTAAACTGTAATCGAGAAATGAGCAAGAGAAGAGGTGTCTGCTATGAAATATTTGGTTACTTTGTTTTGGACGTATATCTTAGGTCAAGTCGTTGGCTACCTGGGTAGTGCTTTAAACAGCGGCACTTATGATTTTAAACTTAGCTCAATCATTTCCCTAATTTTAGGAGTTATCATTATCCTAATTGCCGAAGTGGCTACGCCCAAAAAGAAACACGCATAAGCAAACAGTTGTGTCTTTTACACAACTTGACTCAAAAAGATTGCAGTTTGTTGCAATCTTTTTTTGTTTCTTTTGCTTCATTAAACAAATTTACTTTTGTTGAAGTTTAATCCTGGCTTTCGTTGCAACAAACAATTAAAAGGCTGTGATAAAAGCCGTATCACAGCCTTTTATTATGAATAACTTTTTTATAAATAGCTTTTCAGCTGAATTAATCAGACTAAAGTCTTTTGTTTAAAACTTTGCGAAAATTAAAAGTCGACAAACAAATGTTTAAGAACACAAAACCACTGGTTACCCAGAAAACAGCACGATACCCCATCCCGTGTGCCACTGTTGAACCCACCATTGGGCCTAGTACTTGACCAAAGTTTGTAAACATTTGATTGTAACTGTAAATTCGACTAACGCCTTCTGGTGGTGTGATTTTTGAAATCAACGTATTAATAGAAGGCATTAAAGCTCCGGTTGAAAAACCGAGAATAAAACGTAGAACACCTAACTGAAACGGTGTTTTAACAAATCCCATTGGAATAAAACAAATAAAGGACAGTACTAAGCCAAAGAGTAGAATTTTTTGATTTCCAATTTTATCCCCTAATTTTCCCAACGTTGGCGAAGAAATAATAGCAGAAACACCAGCGACTGAAACAATTAAGCCACTGACAAATAAGATGTTACTACTATCGCCACTTAATTGGCGAATATAAAGCGTCAAGATGGGACTAATACTCGTTACCCCAACTTGTAAAATTAACGAAGTGATAAATAAACCAATCAATACTTGAAGGTTAGAGACTCGGTTGAATATCTGCTTAACAGTCAATAAGTCGGTTTTTTCAATTGGTACAAAGTCTTCTTTAACAAAGAAAATCGTTAAAATAGTCGTAATTGCTAAAACCGTCCCGGTAATAATGAATACATTTTCCATACCAAACCACTGAGCCAACGCGCCTCCCATTGATGGACCGATTAAATTCCCCGCAACTGCACCAGTAGACAATGTTCCAAGTGCCCATCCACTTTTTTCTCTTGGCGCTTGGGAGGCAATTAATGCCGTTGCATTCGGAATATAACCTGATAAAATCCCCGTCATAAACCGCATAATCAAAAGCCAGTATACATTAGGTACAAAAGCCAACGAGCCCATCGTAAACGTCATCCCAATTGCAGCACGAATCATCATTAAGCGGCGACCCTTGCGATCTGCCAAATTCCCCCAAATAGGTGCAACAATGGCCGAGGCAAAGGCTGTAACGGAAATTGCCAAACCAGCAAACAATTCTACTTGATTTTTGGGTGTGCCCAACTGCTCAATATAAATAGGAATAAAGGGCATCACCAAACTAAAACTAGCACCGGTAAAAAAACACCCAATCCACGAGATAAATAAATTTCGTTTCCAATCTAACTTCATAGTCAACCCTCTTTCATTACTACTATAGCCTATTTTCCACAAGAGGTGAATTGGAAAGCCAAGATATGTGGCAAAAAGACAGCAATTTTTTAATGAATTCGCTTATCTTCTATGAAATATTTTTAAAGAATTAATCGACAAAAAAATCTAGAGTAAAAGCCGAAACGACTTTTTCCCTAGATTTTTATCTTATAAATGAGATAGTAATTTTTAATTAAGCAATTACAGCTAAAATAATAAAGTTTAAGATAAATAAAATGTCTACAACCCAAAGAATTGGAGAAATTTCATTAAATTTGCCTTTAATTACTTTCACAATTGTATAGAAAATGAAGCCAGCTGCGATACCGTAAGAAATACTGTAACAAAAGCCCATAAAAATTGCAGCAAAGAAAGCTGGTACTGCCTCTTCTAAATCAGTCCACTCAATATCTTTGAAAGAAGCCATCATCATGACCCCAACTAAGATTAAAGCCGGTGCTGTCGCTTGCGCAGGTACAATAGAAATTAAAGGTGAAAAGAAACTGCTAATTGCAAATAAACCAGCCACAACAACAGATGTTAAACCAGTCCGTCCACCAGCACCAATCCCGGCTGCAGACTCGACATAAGTAGTCGTGTTTGACGTACCAAAAATCGCACCAATTGAAGTTGCAATCGCATCTGCAAATAAGGCTTTGTCCATTTTGGTGTTAAAACCACGACTGTCTTCTAAAGCATCTTCGTCTTCTTTCGAG
The DNA here is from genome assembly GCF_029983095.1 of Enterococcus montenegrensis. NCBI lineage: Bacteria > Bacillati > Bacillota > Bacilli > Lactobacillales > Enterococcaceae > Enterococcus > Enterococcus montenegrensis. Next base: position 1,024,635 of record NZ_CP120467.1, on the reverse strand, counting down.
AAAATTCCGGTTCTGCGACCAGTACCGATAAATGTCCCAATCGTATCAAAAGTATCGGATAAACTAAAGGCAATAATCGTCATTAAAACTTGTGGAATTTTACCAGCATCACGAAACAGTGATTGCATACCTTCACTACCAAAAGCCGCACCAAATGTGGTTTTTAACTCGTTAATGGAACTGCCTAAAGAATTAGCTTTCCAATCGATTGCACTAAGATCAACAACACCCATGAAAATACCTAAAATTGTCGTTGCCACAATCCCAATTAAAATAGCACCACGAACATTACGTACGACTAAAATCGTCGTTAAAACTAATCCAATAACAGCTAATAAGACCGGAGCATTATTAAAGTTAGCTAAAGCTGGGACAATCCCACCATTCATCGTAACGTTAACGGCTTTATCCCCTTCCACAACACTACTTGTAATGGTTGCAGAATCCGCACTAAAGCTCAAAAGGTTCGCGTTTTTCAACCCAACATAGGCAACGAAAATCCCGATTCCGCCACCAATAGCATGCTGCATACTTTCTGGAATTGCGTGGATAATCATTTTACGAATTTTGGTAATCGTAATAAAAATATTAATCAAGCCGCAAATAAAGACCATCGCCAAGGCTTGTTGCCACGTGTAACCAAGGCCAAAAACAACCGTGAAAGTGAAAAAGGCGTTAAGCCCCATCCCAGGTGCTTGTGCATATGGCACATTGGCAAAAAGTCCCATTACTAAAGTTCCAATTACTGACGCAATAATTGTCGCAAGGAACACCGCTTGAAACGGCATACCAGAAGCTGATAGAATCGTCGGATTTACGAATAAAATATAACTCATCGCAAAGAAAGTCGTTAAACCTGCGACAAATTCCGTTGAAACATTTGTGTTACTTTCCTTCAATTTAAAAAACTTTTCCATTAAAATGTTCACTCCTACAAAAGAATAAGGGCATATTTCGGATTTATCATCCAACAAAGACTGATTATAATTTCTCAGCAAAAATAAAACAATCTTTTTCTCGATGTTTTTTGATCAGCGCCTTGATAATGTTCGTGTTTTACTATGAAAACGAATTATCTACTCCTTTATTTCACTTCGCTAATTTTTTTTAAAGGTATCTTTGTTATGAACCAGTCCGCTTGTGAAAAATATAAAATATGTTAAACTAAAACAGCGTATCTTTTATACGAGGGGAGAATATATATGAATAAAAAACTAATTGCCATTGACCTAGATGGTACAACTTTAAACGCTAAATCCCAAATTAGTCCTAAAACTGAAGCTGTTTTAAAAAAAGCGATGGCAACTGGCCACATCGTCAGCATTGCGACTGGTCGCCCATTTCGCATTAGTGAGAAGTTTTATCACCAATTGGCTTTAAATACGCCAATGGTTAATTTTAATGGTGCTTTAGTCCACGTGCCTTATACAAAGTGGGCTGCAGAATCTGAAACACTCTTTAGCCGCGATATTGTCTTTGAAATTTTAAAACAAAAAAATGATCTTCAATTAGATTTTGTTGCCGCTGAAAATCGCGATACATTCTACGTCGATCGTTTGGATTTTGGCAGTGAATATCTCTTTGATAATCAGAAACCAACCCCTGATAATTTGTTAGAAAATCTAAAATCAAATCCAACTTCGATGTTGATTCAAACCAAAACTGAATTGGCACAAACGGTTTCAGATACCTTAAAAGCGCAGTTTTCTGACTACATTGACGTTAGAACTTGGGGTGGTCCTAATGCAATTTTGGAAATCGTAGCCAAAGGAATTCAAAAAGCGCGGGGTGTTGAAATTATCGCTGATTCTATGGCAATCGATCGAAAAGATATCATCGCGTTTGGCGATGAGCATAATGACTTGGAGATGCTTGATTACGCAGGTTGGGGCGTCGCAATGAAAAATGCGAGTCCTGAAGCAAAAGCAATTAGCAATGATATTACAACTAAAAGTAATGATGAAGATGGTTTAGCAGATTATTTGGAAAAATACCTTGCTATTTAAGACTTCTAGAGAAAAAAAGGTTGGGAATTTTCAGAATGAGAATTCCCAACCTTTTTTCTTTGCAGCTTTGTATAGTTTGTATTATAATTATTAATACAAACTATACAATTAAAATAATCTAACTAAATAAGGAGTGATTTACATGCAATTAAATGTCCACGAATATTTACCTATTTTAATACCACTGATTATTTTACAACTTGGCCTGGCAATTTACGCTATTATCGACGTATTAAAACATCCCCACTACAAATTTGGTAATCGAATTGTTTGGATTATTATTTGTGCTGTATTTTCTTTTATCGGACCGATTGTCTATTTTGCTTTTGGTAAAGGAGAAGATTAAATGACTTCCATGTTAACCCTGCAAAATGTAAAAAAACAATTTGGTAGTAACCTTATTCTTGATAATTTAAGCTTCACCATCCCCAAAGGCAGTATTTTTGGCTTTGTTGGTGAAAACGGGGCCGGAAAAACAACCACGATGAAGATTATTTTAGGACTTTTAGCTGCTGATAGTGGTTCTGTTACTATTGCCGGACAGACAGTAAAATACGGCGATACCACAACCAATCAAAAAATCGGCTACCTTCCCGATGTGCCCGCATTTTATGATTACCTCACGGCTACAGAATATTTAAGTTTATGCGGTCGTACGAGCGGTATGTCAAAAAGTGAACTGCAGCTGAAAATCCCCTCCTTACTAACAAAAGTTGGTTTACAAACAACAAATCAAAAAATTAGTGGCTTCTCACGGGGAATGAAACAGCGCTTAGGTTTAGCCCAAGCTCTCTTAAATGAACCGCAGTTATTAATCTGTGATGAACCAACTTCCGCCCTCGATCCATTAGGACGCAAAGAAGTATTAGACATTCTAGCAAGTTTAAAAAATGAAACCACAGTTTTATTTTCTTCTCATATTTTAGCTGATGTAGAAGCCATATGTGATCATGTGGCCATTTTAAATGACGGAAAAATCCAATTAACTGGCCCACTAGCAGAAATTAAAACAGCTCAGCCTAATCACTATGAATTACGCTTTGAAAGTCCCGCTGATACGGCTCTTTTTTTAAAGCAAAATCCACAAGACTGGCAGCAAGTCGCGCAAAAACTCGTCCTACCAAGTTTACCGCAAGAAGATTTAGGCTTACAAATTATCAAAAGAGTCGCTACATTAAACCTAGTGCCGTTGGAATTTAAACTAGTCGAGCCAACATTAGAAGCTATATTTTTAAAGGTGGTGACAAAATGAAACAACTCCAACTTTTCCTGGCTAAAGAATTTTTTGCTAATTGGCGGACTAAAAAAATTCCGATTTTATTTATCATTGCTCTTGCTGTTGGTATTTTATCGCCTTTTTTAGCCAAAATTATGCCAGATATGATGGCTTCATTACTACCAGAAAAAATGACTATCACCTTACCTGCATCTACTTCTATTGATAGTTGGACACAGTATTATAAAAATTTGCCACAATTTCTTTTATTGGCAATCGTCTTATTATCAACGGGTATAATCAGTACTGAAGTTGAAAAAGGCACGCTTATTCCTTTTATCACAAAAGGATTATCCCGTTCTGTTTTGGTAATAAGTAAAGCACTATATCTCTTTTTTATTTGGACTTTTACGCTTTTTCTGTCGTTTGTGACCAATCTGGGCTACACTGCATATTATTTTAATGATGGCAAAAGCCCGCATCTTTTGTTACCACTTTTTGGTTTTTGGCTATATGGCAGCATCATTTTAACCGCTACTATTTTCGCCTCTAGCTTGGCCAAAAATATGGGCCAAAGTCTTTTGATCGTCGCAGTCTTTTATTTAATTAGTAGTTTGAGTGGTATCTTTAAGAAAATAGACCATTACAATCCTTTTATCTTGGGTACTAATTCTCTTAATTGGTTGACCGGTAAAAGTGATTTTACCCCCTATTGGCCTGGTGTTATGCTGGCTATTCTCCTTATCCTTTTATTTATTGGCTTAAGTTTAGCTATTTTTAGAAAGCGGCGCTTATAAGGACTTCTTTGGTAAAAAAGCCACGTTTTCGTTACAATCTAGCTAAAGGATAAAAAGTAGGAGGAATTACTATGACCCAATTAGTGAACGTACAACAAATGAAGACCTGTGAGCAATACACCATTGATACGATCGGTATTCCTAGCATGGTCCTCATGGAAAAAGCCGCATTGGCAGTCTTTGCAAAACTAACAAATGAAAAGAATGACCTTTCGCAAATTCTCATACTCTGTGGCAGTGGCAATAATGGCGGCGATGGTTTTGCACTTGCGCGATTACTTCACCTTGCCGGCAAAAATGTTACGATTTATTTCGCCGGAAATTCAGATCATCTAACAAAAGAATGCCGACAACAATATAATATTTGCCAATATTATCAAATTCCTATTTTACACCACTTAGAAACTTTCTTAGGTTTTACAATCATCATCGATAGTTTCTTAGGGATTGGCGCTACAGGCGAGCTAAGCACAAAGGCAAAAAATGTTATCGTGCAAATAAACAACAGCAAATTACCCATCGTAGCCATTGATGTCCCTTCTGGCATTGATGCTTCAACAGGTAGCTCCCTAGGTGCATTTATTCGTGCGGACACAACAATCACCTTTCAATTTAAGAAAACTGGCTTCACCGTCTCACCAGGAAGTAACGCCTGTGGTAATTTGCACGTTGTCGATATCGGTATAAGTGATGCGCCTTTAAAATAAAAAACTTTGCGACCGCTCTTAAGCTTTATCACAATTAGAAAAGTTAAGGGACTCCCTAGCCATAAGTCATAAGCAAAAATTTGCAAATCTGTCAGATAAAAAAACCAAACGCTTGACCTTTCAAGTGGCAACGCCTAAAAGTTGGACTTTTAGACGCGCCTTTTGAAAAGTTTTACGTTTGGTTTTTTCATTATAGTGTTTCGTAAGTAATTGCTTTTGCGGTAGGAATTTCTTCATCGATAAAGTAAACTTTATACCAAGTTAGGAAAGTAAAGATTGTCCAAATTTTACGTTGTACTTCGGCTTTACCTTCGTGATGATCGTCTAATAATTTCATGATTTTTGTTTGATCAAAGAATTGTTTAGCAAAATCAGCCGTAAACAACGCTTTAACTTCTTCATAACCATGATCTTCTTTTAACCAAGCTTTAATTGGCACAGGAAAACCTAATTTTTCCCGATTTGCCCATTCTTCTGGCAAGTGACGATTAGCTGCTTGGCGGAAAGCATCCTTAGTATTGTTTTGATTCATTACATATTTTGCAGGAATGCGTTGTGCTAATTTCATCACTTCGATATCCAACAGTGGCACTCGTAATTCAAGGGAGCTGGCCATAGAAAGTTTGTCTGCCTTTAATAAAATATCTTTTGGCATCCATTGGTGGACATCCACGTATTGCATTTTATTAACTTCACTTTCAATTCCTTTTGTTTGATCAAAGTGAGGATTCATAATTTCTTTGACAGAAGGCGCATTTTGAAATTCTGGCTGCAAGTAGCTAGCCGCTTCTTGTTCTTCAAAAACTTTAGCATGGCCAATAAAGAAATCGCGTGCTGGTGCGGTTGCTTCATACAAATGAATGCGACCATGGAAATTACTCATTTTCCCAAACTTGCGACCAATAGAATAGCGCATCCCTTTTGGTAATTTTTTTAATCCTTGGGCAAAAACGCGTACCATTTTAGAATTGGTATGGAAACCATATGTTTGGTAACCGGCAAATAATTCATCTGCTCCTTCCCCTGATTGTACTACCCGAACAGATTGTGAAGCTAGGTTCGCCAAGAAATAAAGGGGTACACAAGATGGGTTGGAATCTGGTTCATCTAGATGATATTGAATTAATGGAAATGCCTTAAAGGACATATCGCCATCAATAACAGCTGCTGTATTGTTTAAGTCCAACATTTTGGTTAACTTGCGTGCTTCAATCGCTTCGTTATAGGTCTTGTCATCAAACCCAATCGAAAAGGAATGATCCGGACGTAAAACCGAAGTCACATAACTTGAGTCAACCCCACTCGATAAAAAGGCTCCCACTTCAACATCGGCAATCCGGTGAGCAGCAATTGAAGCTTCAACTGTCTTATCAATTTCTTCTACCCATTCTTCTTTTGAATGGTCATCTTTTTTCGTAAAGTCAGCATCCCAATATTCTTTAATTGTTAGTTTACCGTCTTTATACGTATAATAATGTCCTTCTGGTAAACGGTAAACATTTTTAAAGAATGTTTCACCGTTTAATGGTGAATATTGGAAAGTCATATAAGGTTTTAAAGCGGCTGTATTTAGTTCTTTGTTGAAATCTGGATGAGGTAAAAAGCTCTTGATTTCTGAACCAAACATAAACGTACCATTCATTTCAGCATAATAATACGGTTTAATCCCAAAATGATCGCGGGCACCAAATAATTCTTGTTTTTCAATATCCCAAATGGCAAAAGCGAACATTCCCCGTACTTTTTGTAAAAGTTCAGCACCCCATTCTTCGTAACCATGCAATAATACTTCTGTATCTGCATGTGTAGAAAAAACGTGTCCAGCGGCAATTAATTGTTCTCTCAAAGGTTGAAAATTGTAAATTTCACCATTAAAGATAATAACCTTGCTACGATCTTCATTATAAATAGGCTGTGAGCCGCCCTCTAAGTCAATAATTGACAACCGACGAAATCCCAACGCTACATTTTTATCTGTATATTTACCAGAACTATTAGGACCACGGTGGACGATGCGATCCATCATATCTTCAATAATTTCTTGTTTTTGATCCTTGCTATTCACAAAGCCGACAATGCCACACATATTTTCACGTCCTATTATTAAAATTTCATTTTCTACAAACCAGGACTTATCATAACATAAAATTAATAATCCTACGACTGAATTTACCAAATGCCCTTTTATCCAAAAAAGTTTTTTACTTTCTCTTAATATTTTATAAAAAATTAGCCCGCTGTCTTAAAAGCAGCATGTATTTTCTACTAACTTTATTGCTTTTTTCCACACTTATGGCGTGTGGACTTTTGCAGTCAAGCTATTGACTTTAATTGCAATCACCGCTGTGGCATTTAGCGCTTTGTTAGAGATTACCACTTCTTTTTTTGGGTCATAATGCGTGACAATTTTTTGTAACGCCGCTCTCTTTTTCTTTTCATCGGTTAAAATCAATGCCTCTCCGGTCCCAATTATGCTTTGGTAGGCATAAGAATAGGATTGTTTTTTTTCATCTATGAGCAGTTGCTGCCCACAGTCCATTTCAAAACCAATCTTATTATTTTTAGCCAGCAACGCCAATTTTAGCCCTGTCTTTGCACCATGAATAAAAAGCGTCAAATCATTTTCTCCTGACCATTCATAACCAAAATTAACGGGCACAATATAAGGGTAGTCTGCTTGCGTCATTGCCAAACGTAAAACCAAACATTGGGCCACTATTTGCTTTATTGTTGCTACTTCTGTAACTTCGCGATCTTTTCTACGCATAATTGCCTCCTGTTTTCTTTCTATTATATAGATATCTAACACTTTTAGTGAAATAAAAAAAGACCAAAATGAGTTTGGTTAAAGTTTTATTTTCCCGCCATGCACGAAAAAATGTGTGCGGTATAAAAACTATCACTTCTCATTTAAGTCTTTCATTTCAAATTCACTTCATTTACCACTTCAAATCTCTGCAGCAACAGGTTTTAATTCAAAAATAAATTTGAAATCTCGTTGTTGTATATCACCACTGTATGTCAAATCGTATTCGTGGGCTAAGACGTTAACCGTCTGCCCACCCAAACGAATCACTGCATTTCCCACCAAAGCCAAACTGGTGTACATCTCTTTAGCTATGCCGTGAGCATCATTGTTACGTTTAGCTAACTTCATCAACAGCTCGGCACTATTGCAGTCATCTCCAGATTGCAACACAGAAGTAATCATTTTAGATGCTTTAATAAATGGAAATAATGGCACAACACTAATTAGCAACATAAATGCAAGTTTTCCTTTCACCACAATTCTCTCTTCATTTCCTGTAATGGCGTCTTTAAGCTGTTTAAAATCTGAATACTCTGCTTGCGATAGCGGAACATTGGCAAAAGCATTAAAATATCGCAAATCTTCTTTCGTCAAATCCGTTTCTATCTGATTTTCTTTGTGATTCATTTTAATCCCTCCTTGATTATTTCATCCCACTTTTTCTATTTTTATTTTAACACTTTTTTAATCAATCGCAAATAAATTACCAACAACCTTATTTCAAAAAAAGTAAAAATAAAAAAAATCGTAAAAAAATTTTACATAAAGCAACGAAAAAAAGGAGCAAATAGCTCTCTAATTCCTCATCACAAATAATTAAATAAAAAACAAGTTGCTACACTAAAACTATAATTTCCATCTGATTTGTTATTTTGAAAAACGGTACTAAAAAGCAAGCATATCACAAACACTTTTGGGAAAGCATTTGTTTTAATCAACCACCCTAACACGTTCAAATAAAAGCTTGCAAAAGATTATAGTCAGTAAAAAACTATATAAACATATCTTACGACAAAAAACGCTAGGCAAAAGTCAAAATAACTTTTGCCTAGCGTAATCTTTAAGGAGAGTACGAGATTAAGAGCTGTATTTAAGCACTTTTTCTGATTGTTAAAATGCGCTTTTCAAACTTAATTTATCCGAGATACTCTCATGTAATTTCACATAATTATTTTTAATGCAGTCAATTTGCAGTCAAAATTTCTCATCTAACGTGGGGCGGCCGTTCACTTTGTGGACGGTTTTTAATTTCATTTTAGTATCCAATTATTGTCTTTATTATATCTTTTGGTATTGAAAATTTAACAAACCTATTTGAAAAAAATAATAATACAAACAAAACAATAAGTACACTCATAAGGACGATAGTCCAACATCTATAAGTATTATAAATGCCTACTGATTTATCCAAATATCTTTTTTTTAGGCTTGAAAAAGAATAATCATTTTCTATACTGGTCTCTATTTTTCCAAATTCTTCAGTGTATCTTTTCAAACTGTTCAACAAAGACTGTTGCTGCTGATTTTGATATATAACAATAATTAATTGTATAACAAAGAAAAATATATAACTCAGTAAAACTAAATTTAGCATTGCGGAAGACTTACTATTATTTATATCCTTTATTAAACCAATAAAAATAGTTCCTAACAGGCTCAATAAGACGGTTCGTATTTGACTGACTAGCGAATTAGTAAGCTCCTCAATTTTTTTTGTTGTACTAATAAACTCTTGTAGCAGCTGATTTTTTTGATCCAAAAATATTTTTATTTTGTCTTGGATATAAGCATTAAAGTTATATTCTACATTCTTCTTTATCTCAAAAATTTTCTTTTCTAAACCAGCAATATCTTCGTCACTATCCATATACAAAGTACATGTATTTCTTAAAAGTAATAGCTTATCATGGTTTCTCTGTTTATCTATTATAAACTTCATTAATTCTCCAATAATATTACAAACTTCTCCAGATACTTCTTTTTTACCAGAAATATCCAAATGAACGGTTTTATAACCACGAATTATGAATTTAGTTTTAGAAACTACTGTATTGCTTACAATTGAAAAAAAAGTTTCTAACACAGCATGTTTAAATAAAGGCCTAGCCTGCGTATTATCCGATATAGATATCCAAGATATCGGATAATCTAAATAATTATTTAACTTTTTATTCTTGAAAACTGAATTAAGAACCTCCAATTCAGAGAGTTCTTCCTCATCAATATCATCATTAAACGCAGTCGTAAGATTTTTGGAGAATTGTTCAAAATTAAATATATGAATAAATTTTGATTCAAACTCCAAGTTCTCTCCAACTAATAGCACAATTAATTTTTTTGAAGAATTATTAACCTTAACATCCGGAATAGCGGAAAAGAAATTAGCATGATTTAAGAAAAAGTAAAAATTGTCTATCAAATCGAATTCTATTTTGTCCTTTTTTATTGTCACAGTCACTTGTACTTCCTTGCTGACTTCTTTGTAGCCGTTGTCTCCAAACGATTTGATAAACTCTGCTACATTTCCAACGAAAGGATCGAGAGAGTCATAAATAAATGAGTTGCTAACGATCTCTGATTTGTTTAAGAAGTCAATACTATCTAATTCATTAACCGGAACAATGAATCTCAATTCCATCCTACGAGCAACATCAGTTACAACTTTATCGTTATATTTTTCAACAAAATTAAGTATCTGATTTTGCATTTTTACTACCTCCTAGTGTGGACTTGTTCTAATTCGCTTCCAATTCCATTTTTCAAAGTTACTATAACATCACCGTTTGGCCGTGGTTCAATAAAGTAATCATCTTCAAATGTAAGAGTAGGAGAAAATCTAAATTCCACATTTTTGTTAGGTGTCCTAAAAATCACTTCTTTTACAACTCCTTCATCCGGAACAAAAGTGAACTGAGCATCTGGATACACTTGTAGTATCTTGTCCTTAAAATCACTTATGCTCTCTGCTAGGTCAAGATTTCTAAAAGGCTCTTTCAATAGTGGTCTGAGAATAGGCTCTAAATCGGTATCAATATCAAACTTATCTTGTTCCAAAAATCGCTTTCTCAATTCACTATTTAATTTAGGTTTAGATGCTATTTCTATTAACTGATCAAAGGAGTTGACAATTTCGCTTTGAATAAACTTGGTCATGTTTTTATCTGAGGATAATTCTTTGGCATTTAAAAAATACTCCATAAAATACCGTGCCTCGTTAATCCCTTTTTGCTTATCTAAAACAAACAGATGAAATTCATTTTCCCTATATTCTTTAAGCTCAATCAATGCCGATTTATGAAGCTTTTCATTAATCGAAGGCAGCATATCTCTCCGTACCGTAATCGATAGATCGGCATTTACTTGAACACCATCATTTGGATCCATCTTAAGTAACCCAACAAATTTCTTTTCATTATCTTGGTACAGTATCACAAAAAGAGATCCATCACTTCGAGATGATGAGTGTCTTATTCGCTCCGCCAATCTTTGTGTTAGCCAGCGTGATTCTTCAATAAATATTCCATCAAGCTCATCAGTATCTTGAGCTTCGATAATTTTAGTCATGGATTTTCGAATTGAATTGTCTTCAATATCTGCAAACTGACATCTTTTCATAGCCCCTTGTTTTCTAGAATTTATAATATGTTTTTGAAAAAAAGGTAATGCTTCTTGCAAGTCCTTATTACTTAAATCAATGCATGTATCATTCAAAACAGGGCGTAAATTGTTGATATTTAGTTTATGAACAATCATTTTAGAAATAATTAATGTCATCATAATCCTTCTTTCTGCTATTTATATCCGTTAACACAATTAAATCAAAAGTGAGCTTAGAAAACAAGCGTTTCCCAAGCCCACCAAACGGATATAATCTAAAAGGATTATGACAAAATTATACCACAAACCACTGATAACAGGCGAACGTAAATTCGTCAAAAGAGCTATTCAATGATCTCAATGGATTCTATCTCCTCTTCGCCAACTTCGTTTAAGCCCCCGTACTTTGTACCAATCAAGGCAATCTCATCATAAAGTTCTTCCTCGGTATCAATTGCAGGGGTGTAAGTCTTCACGAAACCGGTAATTACCTCGCCATCTTTATAAACAATCCGTACATTCTTTTCAAAATATGGTCTAAGATTCATCACACTGGCTCCTTCCTAGAATAGCAGAAAGCGGAAGCACGAAGCCTCCGCCACCTCCAACCGCTAAGTAATATTTCCGACAACTTATTATATCAAACAACAGCTATCTATTCCAGAATCCCCAGAGACTGACAGAAGGCAACTGCTGCAACATCTACTTCCTCAGTGATCACCTTCCCCCACTTCCCAACTTGCTTAGAAATCTGAGCAGCATTCAACCCGTAGAAACGTTTAAGGATAAACACACGTTTGCGAAAAGCAGTGGTTCACTTGTCCACGGAGGACTTCAATCTGCCTTTGAAGACTGCTATTCCTTTTCATAGGCTTCCCCCACTGTATGCTTCAGCTCGTCCAGCTGTTCCTGGATGTCATTCAGCTCAATCGACCTATAAGCAATGTCCAGCACATTCTTCGCTGACTGAACTCGGGCATTCGGAGCCGCTTCTTTGTCCAGCATGACCTCTTTTAAAACAGCCACAGCTTCTTCCGAGGCCTTCTGTAGTTAGCGGTGACTGTTGCATAGCTTCTCGTCTCAAAGCTCTGTATTCAGCCATAAAATGAGCATCCTTCAGATATTTGTAGCCAGTGCTCTTATTTATACCAGCAAGCTTAGAATGGCGCTCGGTTGATTTTGAGAACAAATGTATTCATATACGACAAACACTCGCTAGAGGAAAAAATAAACGTCTCTATTTAGAAACACCAAAGACAAAACATTCTAATCGTTCGGTTGCATTGGACGATCAAACTCTTGCTATTCTAAAAAGATGGAGAGTAGAACAAAAGGCACTTATGCTTCAGTTTGGCCATAACACTTTGGAACCAAATCAATTAGTATTTTCTGGCCAAGAAAGCAACTCTTTTATTCAACTTTCCAAACCAAGAACTTGGATGCTTCAAACTATTAACAAAAACAAACTACGAGAAATTACTATCCACGGTTTCCGGCATACTCACGCAACCCTACTTCTTGAAGCTGGAGTAAGTCCTAAAGTAATCTCGGAACGCTTAGGCCACTCATCAATTCAAGTGACGTTAGACCTCTACTCTCATGTTACAAAAAAGATGGAAAAAGAGGTTCCAAATGTGTTTGCGAAGGTCATGAGTGACTAAATGCAGTCAAAATGCAGTCAAAACAAAAAAATAAAGCGTTGGAAACCCACTGATTGCCTTCAGATAAGGGTTTCTAACACTTTACAAAATCAAGATAAGGAGAGTACGGGATTTGAACCCGTGCACCGGTGTAAACCGGCTCGCTGGATTTCGAGTCCAGTGCATTACCGCTCTGCCAACTCTCCATGGGCTACTTCTTTTATTTTCGTCAAAATTGAAAAAAAGTCAATTAAGATGTACCTCATAAAAAAACGCGAATTAACTGTCATGGACTACTCCTTTTAAAAACAGCCTGCCTTTGAAAGAAAAAGTATTATGAACAGCTAAGACGCATCTTTCTTTTATAAGCGTGATTTTTCACTAGTAAACTAGCCTTCCCCATTAAAAATTTTTTCTGGAGCCTCCATTTTCAAAATACCATCAACAGCAGATTGAATTAATTCACCAATTTGTTCTTGAGAAGGGTGAATAATACCAGAAGACATCAAAGAAGCAATTCCTGTCACTGTGATCCAAGTCCCATCATGAAGTGCTTTGATGTACTCGTCAGACAAGTCAGCATATTCTGGGCAATTTGCCACCATATTTTTGAAGTATTCATATGAAAACTCGTGCATCATTTTGCCGCCGCCATATTCATCAACAAATAAGGCAACATACAAATTACGATTTTCTTGGGCAAAATTAATGTAATTCAAACCCAAGTCAACAATTTGATTTCCTGTATGCTTAATCGGAAAGACATTTTCTTGTAAATCACGCATAACTGTTTCAACCAAAGTGTTTTTAAGATCTTGCATATTTTTAAACTCTAAATAAATCGGCTGGGTTGAAATCCCCATTTTTTTAGCAATGTTACGGGCTGTAAACTTACTGAAGCCATCTTTTGAAATAACTTCATAAGCGGCTTTCAATATTTGATCTTTTGTATAAACCTTACGACGCATAGAAAGTCACCTCTCCTTTATAATAACATTTATCATTCATAAGTTTATTGTAAACAAAAATAGAATTTTTGGGAAATGATATACCTCAAAAATAGTTATCTATCTTAAAGAAAAAAATTCGTACGATAACGAGAGATACCAAATTAACCAACAGTTCACAATAAATTTATGACATAAAATATCTTAAAAAGATAATAAGACATTTCACAAACTATTACAACCGTTATTTTTATTAAATCTATATTAATTTATTTTAAGCTAAAACAAAAATTTCTCAATTTTCTGATATTTCTTTATCAGTGTTTTTGAATAAAACGGCAAAAAAACTTTTCACCTAATAAAAATTAAAAGCAATTCAAACAACGAAATGATAGAATAGAAGCAACTTTACAAATGAGGTAAACAAATGAAAGAAGAGCTTGTTTTAAGTACCTGTCTTATGGCGGGTAAAATTATGATGGAGAATGGTTCAGAAGTATATCGTGTAGAAGATACGATGAATCGAATCGCAGAAAACGCTGGGATTTCTAACACTGTTAGTTATGTTACGGCAACTGGCCTATTTATGAGTATACGTAATTCTTCTTTTTCTCAATTAGAAGAGGTACATGAACGTTCCATCAACTTAGAAAAAATTGTCGCCGTCAATCATCTTTCCCGCGAATTTGCAGCTAAAAAGATTACTTTAAACGAGTTAAATGCACGACTAAAACGTGTGAACTGTGACACACCGAGTTTTTCTTTACTTTGGCAAGTGCTAGCAGCAGGTTTTGTTAGTTGTACTTTAATGTATATCTTTGGCGGGACATGGCAAGATTTTACCCCCACGTTTTTTATTGGCTGTCTTGGATTTATCGCAGGAATTTATGTAAAAAAATGGTTACAAATGCGTTTTTTAGATATGTTTGTTGCAGCTTTTGTTATTGGTGCGTTGGCTATTTCATGTGTAAAGCTGGGATTAGCCAGCAATGTTGACCACATTATAATCGGAGCGGTAATGCCTTTAGTCCCTGGTGTAGCCATCACGAACTCATTTCGTGACATTTTATCAGGGGATCTGCTAAGCGGGGTTGCTCGGGGGATTGAAGCTTTATTTATTGCGGCTGCTATTGGTGTTGGAATTGCGACCACGCTGCTTTTATTTGGAGGTGGTATCGCATGATCTTATATGGCATTCATTTTTTCTTTAGTTTTATCAGTACTGTAGCTTTTGGTATTATCACTAATATCCCCAAACGTTCCTTATTAGCAACAGGTTTAACCGGTGCCATCGGCTGGATGGTGTATTGGTTATTACGACAAAACGCGCAAGGATTAGGCTTTTCTAACTTTGTCGCTGCCATTGCGATTGGCTGTTTCAGCATCTTTTTTTCGCGGCGTCTTAAAATGCCGATGATTATTTTCAACATCCCCAGTTTGGTGCCGCTAGTTCCAGGCGGTCCTGCTTATCAAGCCATTCGTGAATTGGTGTTAGGTGATTCTGCCAAATCGTTAGATAATCTAAAAATTGTCATTATGACTGCCGGTGCGATTGCCGCAGGCTTTATGATAACATCACTCGTTGAAACACTGGTGTTTAAATTTAATCCTTCTATCAAAAAAAGATGAGACAAAAGTTAGTTTACTTTTGTCTCACCTTTTTTATTACGGCTATACCAGCAGACGTGGGCCATTTTATTACAAATAAATGGCGTTTAAATCGTGGTTTTTATCACAACTTTATTTTAGCGAATAATTAAAACTGAACAACTTGCTCCTTTTGCGAGTAAAGCAGCTTGACTTCCTAAAACTAGCGGGGCATGATTCGGTTTACTTTTGGAACCGCAAATTAGTAAGTCTGGTTTTACCGCGGGTAAAATTTTATCTAAAATAACTGTTGCCGGTGTTCCTTCATCGACCACAACCGTTGCCTCTTTTACTCCTTTGCTTAATGCTTGTTTACGATAGTTTTCCGCGATTGCAATTGTATCTTGCTTATGCAGCGCAATTGTTTCAGGCGTTAGATACTCGTACACATTCAAGCGATTAATTTCGAAAATAGTTGTAATCGTCAAAGAGGCTTGATGCTCCATTGCATATGTTAACGCATATTCAAAAGCTTTTTTTGAATCATTCGAATCATCTACTGCTACTAAAATACACTTAAAAGTATTCATTACTCCTCACCTTTCTACCCATTTGCACCTGTTAATGTGCTGTAGATTAAAAACAGATTTAAAACGGTCAAAACAATAGCGATCACCCAAGCTAAAATTTTCATCCATGTTGGGTTAGCAAATCTACCCATGATTTTTTTATCACTCGTATAAATTGTTAATGGAATAATTGAAATCGGTAAGGCAATACTCAAAAAGACTTGCGTATAAAGTAGCAAATCTTCAACTGCAGATTCTCTACCACCATATAAAATGACACAAATAATAACGGGCACAATTGCTAACAAACGTGTTACTACTCGACGCATCCACAATGGCATCTTCAAATTAATGAAACCTTCCATCACAATTTGCCCTGAAAGTGTTCCGGTAATAGTAGAATTTTGACCAGAAGCAAGTAACGCAACAGCAAAGAGCGTACTTAAAAGTGGACTTGCGATATTTCCTACGATACTTGGATCTTTTAAAGCATCATATAAATCAACAAATTTTCCTAAATCACTGTTTGTCCCATAAAATAATGCTCCACCTAATACTAATAATAAGCAGTTGACTACAAAAGCTACAGTCAGCTGAATGTTGGAATCCCAAGTGGTAAATTTAATTGCTCTGGCTTTTTCTTCCTCATCGTTGCGGTCAAATTTACGGGCTTGTGAAATAGAGGAGTGCAAATATAAGTTGTGGGGCATAACAGTTGCGCCGACAATCCCCAATGCCAATAAAAGCATCGATTTATCGGTGGCAATTTTGGGATCTGGAATAAAACCACGTAACACTTCACCGAGCTGCGGTTGTGCTAACGCAACTTCATAGGCAAAAACCATGAAAATAACTGCGATTAAAACTGCAACAATCGCTTCAATCTTTCGAAAACCTAGTTTCGTCAATAATAGCAATAATAAAACATCCAATGTAGTAATTAAAACCCCTACGATTAAAGGTAGACCAAATAATAACTGTAATGCCACCGCACCACCAATTACTTCGGCGATATCCGTTGCCATAATCGCTAATTCAGTAATAATCCATAAAACAAACCCGGTCTTTTTCGATGTGTGTTCCCGTGTTGCTTGGGCTAAGTCGCGTCCGGTAACAATTCCTAATTTTGCTGCCATACTTTGTAACAGCATCGCAATCAAACTCGATAATAAAATGACACTTAACAAAGCATATTTGTATTCTGCACCACCAGCAATTGAAGTAATCCAATTACCAGGATCCATGTAGCCTACAGCTACTAAAGCACCCGGCCCACTATAAGCGAGCAGTGTGCGAAAGAAACTAGCGTTTTTAGGGACCTCAACTGTATTATTGATTTCCTCTAAGCTTGGTCCATTTGCGTATTCAATTAATTTTTCTTTTTTATGACTCATCTCATCACTCTTTTCTATGCAACTCAATTATTTTTTAGGTTAACCGAAACTTTTGACAAACTGAGTGTACACCTATTTTTTTTAGCTGTAAACTAGAAACACATTTAAAAAGCAACAAATAATCTTTAATTTTTATAAATCAGCCTTCAGTAGGATAGCTTTTCTTATTAAAAGCTCTTATAATACAGTTGGTTCAAACTTATTAGCCAACTTACAAATTTGTTTGTTCTTTGTCAGTCAAAACACAGGGCAAATAAAAAAATTCCTTGTATAATATTAGTATATCAAACAAAGGAGATGAGACCATGAGTATCGCTCTTTCTCGCAAAATTATTAATACGATTTCTGTTATAGGCATTTTAGTTTCAATTGCCTTAACGATATATTTTATCAATTTAGGTGTCTTTAAAGATATCAACGCTCTAAGAGGATTAGTCGGTGACTCGATTATTTTAGGTCCGATCATCTTCATTCTCTTACAAATTTTACAAGTTGTCATTCCGATTATCCCCGGCGGTATTTCTAGTGCCGCAGGCGTGTTGATCTTTGGACCTTTTGCTGGTTTTGTTTACAATTATGTGGGCATTTGTATCGGTTCAATCATTATTTTCCTTTTAGGACGCCGTTACGGGAAACCATTTATTTTAAGCATGATCAGTGACAAGACTTATAATAAATATATTGGCTGGTTAGATAATCAAAGCCGCTTTGAAAAATTGTTTGCCCTAGCCATTTTCTTACCTGTTGCGCCTGATGATGCCCTTTGTTTAATGGCCGGCCTTACCAATATCTCAGTTAAAAAATACGTTTGGATTATTTTATTAGCAAAACCACTATCTATTTTCTTATACAGCATGGCTTTAATTTATGGCGGTTCATTTTTGACTGGACTGCTTGGCTAGAAATAAAAATGCCCCACTTAGCTTAACTCTGAGTGGGGCATTTTTATCTGCAATTTAACTTTTACCCGCTCTATTTTCTTTGTTGAAAGTTGTTTTTCCGCTACAATAGAGATAGGTGATGAAGATGAAGTATTTAAAAGAGTCAGTAAAAAATACCTGGGATTTTTTAGTCAAAACAAATGTTTACTTTCGTGATGTCTTATTAATGCATGGCTTCATTTTATTTGTTGTCATTCCCCTTCTAAGCAGCTCAACCAAATTTATTTTAAAACGCGGTGCGATTCATTATTTATCCTATGATAATTTAGGTGGAATTGCGACACAACACCCAGCAGTTACTTTTTTATTAGTGGTCATCTTGCTGCTAATTTTATTGTTGGTTTTCTTTGAGTTTACCTTTTTACTTTTAAGTGTGTACTTCATTGAGAAAAAGCAACCCGTTTCGTTGAAACAGCTGTTACGGATGACGATGATTCAGTTAAAAAAATTGCGGCCTAGCGTTTTTATCTTTTTTCTTTTTTACTTTTTACTAATTTTACCCATCGGTGGTTTGAGCTTTAATTCTGATTTATTAGCACGCATTAAAATTCCTGCTTTTATTATGGATTTTATTTTTACCAACCGTTTGTTAATTATCTCAGGTTTTGTTTTGGGCTATCTTGTTCTTATTTATATCGGTATTCGTTTAATCTTTGCTTTACCAGAGATGATTTTACGTGATCGTCCCTTTAGAGATGCCTTTAAGGAAAGTTTTTTGATTACAAAACGGCGCTTTTTTGCCATTATTGGTCGTTTTTTATTTATTGGTGGTGCAATTTTACTAATAACCGGGCTTAGCTTTACCATTGTGGTAGGAGCACAAGCCTTGATTGAAGAATTTTTCCCCGACTATGCGTTAATTAGTGCAGTTTTTGCAATGACGTTGCTCCAATTTTTTTTACTTGTCAATTTGGTTTTATCAACGGTTGGAATTTTTTATATTATTATCGATTTTATGAACGACGAAGGCTTCTTGCCAGAAATCCCTAAATGGTTTTATCAAGAATCGTTACCTAATCCGCGCCTTGAAGGAATTAAAAATACCTTACTCATTTTAATTGCAGTCTTTTTTGGAGTTGGTGTTAGCTTGTACAACATGGATTATCTCAATCAAGAAATTACGAAAATTCCACTTACAATTTCCCATCGTGGCGTAGATGATGGCAATGGTGTTCAAAATAGCTTGGCTTCTTTACAAAAAACCAGTCAAAGCCAACATCCTGATTATGTCGAGATGGACATCCAAATGACAAGTGACCATCAATTTGTTGTTATCCATGACTTTAATTTGAAAAATTTAGGGGGTGTCAATCAAGCACCGGAAAAAATGACCCTTGCTGAAATTCAAAAAGTGACTTTAAAAGAAAATGATCAAACTGCGAAAATCCCTACTTTTGATTCTTATCTGGCGGAAGCAAAACGCCTGAACCAAAAATTATTAGTCGAAATTAAGACGCAACAAAAAGATACCGCACCAATCGTTCAAGTTTTTTTGAAAAAGTATCAAAATGAAATTGTTTCAAACCATCATATGCTGCAAAGTCTATCTTTTTCAATTGTTGAATCCTTGAAAACACAGGTACCTCAACTTACTGTTGGCTATATTTTACCTTTTAACGTGGTAGGACCACCAATTACAAAAGCAGATTTCCTAACGATGGAATATTCGACGATTAATCATAATTTCATTTCCTCTGCTAAAGAAGATGGCAAGAAGGTTTTTGTCTGGACGCCAAATAGTAGTGAGGATATGAGTCGGATGATTTTTTACGAAGTAGATGGCATTATTACTGATCAAATGGCTACGTTAAATCAAACTATTAAAGATGCACAAACTAAAGTCACTTATTCTGATAAGCTATTAAACTTTGTTATCGGAGTTGGTTAAGTAAATAAGCTCAAAAGCCGTGTTGAAAAGTTCTATCTTAACCCTACAGATTGCTTTTAAAGCAAAAAAAGGCAGCTGCGCCAAAAGTCAAACTAACTTTGGCGCAGCTGCCTTTTTAATTATGAAATACAGCAGTCATACTGTACTCAATTTTTAAAATGACAATTCCTGTTTTCCTAGTCGTGACTAGAAAGTTGTCATTTATTAGGCTACAACCGCAATATCTCGAATATCTTCATAACGTACCAACAAGCGATTTTGCGCTTCAATCACTTTAGGTCGATCACAACGCTCACATTCTGTAACTGAAATCAAGACTGTATTCGTATATGTATGTTCGACAAAGCCTGCGACTTCGCTCGTTAATCCGACTGGTTTGCATAAGTATGTTTTCCCAACTTCTACTTCCATTAATAACACCTCCCTCACTTAATTTCAGGTATATCATAACAGAAAAAATTAAATTTGAAAACGCTTTTTGTTTATTTTTTTAATTTTTCCCACTCTTTTGTTTCCGATATAGACCAAAATTATTTTTTTATCAATTTTACTTCTAATATAATTTATTCTCTTTTTTACTTCATAATAAAAAGCTCAAAATAAAGCTACTTACCCAGATATTAATTTTTCTCAAACCGTCTTTCACCTTCCTTCCCCACTTTCAATCAAAACCAATACCAATTTATAAATGAAACAATATTAATAGAGATTATAGTAAAAGAAGAATGTTTTTTTCAAAAATTAAATTAGAAAACACTTTTTAAAAAATAACTATCGCTATAAATAAAAACAACACGGAATTTATTTCTTTTAATTTGAACACATCTTCTCTTTTTTGTATATAGGGCCTATCTTTTTACAGCCGTCCACTTTATTACTATAATTAACTTTATAGAAAGGAGATGAAAAAATATGGCTTTATTCAGAAAATGCTTTGGTGAATTTATGGGCACTTTCATGTTGGTTTTTGTCGGAACCGCCACTGTTGTTGTTGGTAAAACAGATCCACTTGCGATTGGTTTAGCATTCGGGTTGACGATTACTATTATGGATTTAGCAGTCGGTCACGGTGCGTTGTCAAATGGCTTGTTTAATCCTGCTGTTACCATTGCAATGGCAATTAACAAACGGGTTTCTTGGAAAGATTCAATCTTTTTTATCATTAGTCAATTTGTTGGTGCTATCGTCGCTTCATTCTTTGTCGGTATCTTTGGCAAAGCGTTGAAGGTTCCTGCTGGTTCTTACGGTCAAACAGACTTTAGTGAAATTAGCGCAGGTATGGCATTTGGTGTCGAAACACTAATTACCTTCTTATTTATTTTTGTTATTATTATGGCTACTAGTAAAAAATATGGTAGTGGTGCGTTAGCATCTTTTGCCATCGGTCTTGTCTTGGCACTGTTAATTATTGTTGCCTTAAACTTAACGGGGGGATCTCTAAATCCTGCTCGTAGTTTTGGTCCGGCAATTTTTGCTGGTGGTACTGCTTTAAGTCACTACTGGGTATACTTATGTGCACCGGTTGTCGGTGGCGTATTAGCGGCATTAGTCACACAATTTTTAGGTAGCGAAGAAGAAGCTTAATCTTCCTGCTAAATAAAATACTAAACAGTTCCCATTGGGAGCTGTTTTTTTAATAGTATTATCGCTATCTTTTTTAAAACTGCAACAAAAAATTTAACACTTTTTAGCCAAAATGAAGGTTCAGAATTAATTTTTAGCTGCTAATTTTAGCTTGATTCTAGTTTGTTCATTATTAATTTTACATGATACATGTAAGATATTTTTTTACTTGAATTTTTCTTTGAACTTCTTTCATGCAGGATTGTGCAAAAACCTTTATAATGATGAAAGAACATTTTAGATGAGGTGAAAAAAAATGGAAGAATTCGAAGGGCTGCTAGTAAAAACTGTCCTTTTACAAGAACAACCTATGCGCCTATCCTTAATCAAATTGGCTAAAGATGGTGAAATTACCGAAGGAATTATTAAAGATCGCTATCTTTCTAACTATATTTTTCGATTACCTAATAATAAATACACACTAAAAGTCACTGGCAAACGCAACCAACGCAATCAACTGGTTATTAAACATATGCAAATAAAAAATGTTGATGACTACATTAAAGTTATTGGCACGCCAGAATAATTTGAAACGGTCTTTATAAACGTAAAGCTCCCAAGCCTAAAATTGCGGCTTTGGGAGCTTTTTTTATTCGTATGATTTAAAACTTCACGAGGATTAAAGTATCCTGTTAGTTAGTATCTACTCGATATTGGCTACTTTACTCAGCATCACTCAATCACAGCCAAGGCTGCTTGCGGAATATCGGTTTTTTTGACTTCTTCATAGGTTTTGACAAAAGCCCCTTTATTTTTCAATTTCAAATAGTGACCCTTTTTTAATTCTGAGATTCCTGAAAATTCAATTGTGCGTTTATTACCTTTTTCATCAGCAGCCACTTGACGATAACGAGCCGTTCCGTATCCATTTACTTCTTCAGGCTGCGTAGTCTTCACATAGACATTCCCCTCTTTAACAAAAGGATTCACACGATCAACTATTTGAGCAAACTCCCCAGAAGCATCATCTGAAAATACTACCGCGCCCCCAATTAACACACCTAAAATTACGGATACGCCTACTACACCTTTGATTAATCGTTTTAACATATATTTGCAACTCCTTTAATTGTTTTTCTTGATGTATTTATCATAACGGGTTGCAAGTAGAGAAGTATCGTACTTTAGACTTAGTTTTCCTAACACAATTGTCACCTCTGGGATAACTTTGTAAGATTTAAGGAGGAATTAAGTTTTTTAGCGATCTTTAGTTTATTCTTTTAGTGGGCGAGTTTTGGTGCTTTATTCAAAGGTAACTTGCGACGATAAGTTATCTTTTTTGAGAGGCAGGTTTTATTCCTGTCGTCCACGTTATTTGCTTTTAGCATCACGATTTATTAACATCAAAAGCTGCCGCTAGAATCAAATGCATTCAAGATGACAACCTAAAGAGCTGATCGACAAAATATAAAACACGGTTTGTAAATCAAATGATATTTTTTTCCTCTATTTTAGCTACTGATACTTTTTCTTTAATCTGTTACACTAATTAAAAACTTATGTTTGGAGCGATTTAGAATGATTACATCTACCCTTTCGTATTATCCCGGTAAAAAAGTAGTTAAAGATTTGGGCATTGTATACGGTTTTGACGATAAACTACGTCCAGTTCGAGCTGTTGCCGCCGTCTCAACATATCTAGATCAAGCGCTAAAAGATATTGAAAAAAGTGCTGAGATACTGGGAGCAAATGCTGTTTTAGGAATAAGCTTTGCGCTAACCGATAAAGCATTACCAACCGTAATGGGTACAGCAGTTGTTTTAGAAGACGCGTAGTTACTCGTTAATTGCTCAAAAGCTCGTAACCAGACAAAAAAAGACGACTGCATTTTAGCAGCCGTCTTTTTTGTCTTCTGATTATAGACGTTCGTTCAATTCTTTTGATAATTCTTCAAAGCCAGGTTTTCCAAGGAGTGCGAACATGTTTTTCTTGTAGGCTTCTACTCCGGGTTGGTCAAATGGATTAACACCATTTAAGTAACCTGAAATACCAACAGCGATTTCAAAGAAGTACATTAAATAGCCTAATGTGTATGCATCCATTTCTGGAATTTTTACTAATAAGTTTGGCACATCACCATCTGTATGGGCTAATAAAACACCTTCAAAGGCTTTTGTATTCACAAAGTCAACTTCTTTACCTTGCAAGTAGCCTAATCCGTCTAAATCTTCTTTTGTTATGGGGATTTTCACTGATTTACGCGGTTTTTCAACTTTAACTACCGTTTCAAAAATATTGCGGCGTCCTTCTTGAATGTATTGCCCTAATGAGTGTAGATCAGTTGAGAAGTTAGCACTAGAAGGATAAATACCTTTTTGGTCTTTCCCTTCAGATTCACCGAATAACTGTTTCCACCATTCAGAGAAATATTGCATACCTGGTTCGTAGTTAATTAGTAATTCAGTGACTTTACCTTTACGGTACAAAATATTACGCATAGCAGCATATTGATAAGCTTCGTTTTCTTCTAATTTATCCGAAGCATAATCTTTAGACGCATCTGCTGCACCTTGCATTAAAGCGTCGATGTCGGCGCCACTAGCAGCAATTGGTAATAAGCCCACCGCAGTTAAAACAGAAAAACGTCCGCCAACATCATCTGGAATTACAAAAGATTCCCAGCCTTCCGCATCAGCTTCAACTTTAACCGCACCTTTTTCTTTATCTGTTGTAGCGTAAATACGTTTGTTTGCTTCGTCTTGACCGTATTTATTAATTAATAATTCTTTGAAAACACGAAATGCAATAGCTGGTTCTGTTGTCGTCCCAGATTTTGAGATAACGTTAACTGAGAAATCACGATCGCCAATAACTTCAATTAAATCAGCCAAGTAAGTTGAAGAAATTGAATTGCCGGCAAAGAAAATTTGTGGAGCTGACTTGTCATTTGTATTCATGTAGTTGTAAAATGAGTGATTTAGAAAATCAATGGCCGCACGGGCACCTAGGTATGAACCACCAATCCCAATAACGACTAATACTTCTGAATCAGATTTGATTTTTTCTGCCGCTTTTTTAATGCGAGCAAATTCTTCTTTGTCATATTCTGTTGGCAAGTTAACCCAACCGATGAAATCACTTCCAGCACCAGTGCCGTTACGCAATGCTTCATGGGCTGCAGTGACTTGACTTTGCATGTAGCCTAATTCATGTTCATTCACAAATGGTGCTACTTTTGAATAGTCAAATTTAATATGTGACATTTAAGCTCCTCCTTGAAATGGATAAATTTAATACATGTATTACTTTACGTTTTTTATGCTTTTTTTTCAAGTAACTTACTGTAAGAAAAGCGCAACAAACCAACCTGTTTGCCAGCTTTAGACAAGTCCTTGTGCTAACATTGCTTTTGCTACTTTAGCAAAACCGGCAATATTGGCTCCCATCATTAAATTATCTTTCTTACCGTAACGTTCCGCCGTATCGCGACAATTTTGATAGATATTTAGCATAATCGCATCCAACTGGCGATCAACTTCTTCTTTACTCCATTGTTGGCGTTGTGAATTTTGCGCCATTTCTAACGCTGAAACGGCTACCCCGCCAGCGTTAGCTGCTTTGCCTGGGCAATAGAAAATATTTTGTTCAATAAAATATTCCGCAGCTTCCATCGTACATGGCATATTGGCACCTTCTGCGACTACCTTCACGCCATTATCAGCCATTAATTTTGCTTTTTTAATATCAATTTCATTTTGCGTAGCACATGGTAGGGCAATATCTGCTTTAACTTCACTATCCCAGACTGATTCTCCGTCAAAATATTGCGCATTCGAACGATTTTTAACATAAGCTGTTAAACGTTCCCGCTGAACTTCTTTGACCTCTTTTAATAAGTCTAAGTCAATGCCTTCTGGATCATAAACATAGCCACTAGAATCAGAGACAGTCACGGCTTTTGCACCAAGTTCCATTAGCTTTTCAATCGCATAAATCGCTACATTTCCGCTCCCTGAAACAATAACTGTTTTATCTTTAAAGCTGTCTTTTTTATCTTCTAATAAATGTTTGACATAATAAACGACACCATAACCGGTTGCTTCAGTCCGCCCCTTACTTCCCCAAAATTCCAAGGGTTTTCCAGTTAAAACCCCAGCATCGTATTGCTTTAAGCGTTTATATTGGCCAAACAAGTAACCAATTTCTCTAGCGCCAACACCAATATCTCCAGCTGGAACATCTGTATCTGGGCCAACGTGTTTGGCAAGTTCTGTCATGAAACTTTGACAAAAACGCATGATCTCATTATCAGATTTACCTTTAGGATCAAAATCAGCACCGCCTTTACCACCACCGATTGGCAAATCTGTCAAACTATTTTTAAAAATTTGTTCGAAAGCTAAAAATTTTAAAATACTTAAATTCACACTTGGATGAAAACGCAAGCCACCTTTATATGGTCCCAACGCCGAGTTGAATTGAATCCGGTAACCACGGTTTACTTGCCAATTTCCGTTGTCGTCTTGCCACGGTACACGAAATTGGATTACGCGTTCTGGCAACGTAATCAATTGTAGCAAATTATTTTTTTGATACTCATCATGTTCTGCTAAAAAAGGCTCAATGGTTGAGAAAAATTCATCTACAGCTTGTAAAAATTCTGTTTGATCACGATCTTTTTCGTGAAGACTTTGTTGGACTTGTTGAATATACTCTTTTGCGTTTGTCATAATTTCCCTCCAAGTAAAATATTTGTCACGTTTTTATTTTACCAAAAAACGTCCTTATCGTCAGAATTATTTGATAATAGAACAAACTTAAAAACTATGCTACACTTTTGCCAGAGGTGAAATCATGGAAAAAAATTACGATGTAATTGTGATCGGAGCAGGGCCGGCTGGCATGATGGCTGCCATTAGTGCAGCTGAAAATGATGCAGAAGTTTTATTAGTAGAAAAAAACAAACGCCTGGGTAAAAAAATGCTCTTAACCGGCGGCGGTCGCTGTAATGTGACAAATAATCGCCCCGTTGATGATTTAATTACCCACATTCCGGGTAACGGAAAATTTTTATATAGTACCTTTGCACAATGGAACAATACTGATATTATGGAATTTTTTAGCAGTCGCAATGTAGCGCTAAAAGAAGAAGATCACGGACGGGTATTTCCTGTTACCGACCGCGCTAAAACAATTGTCGATGCCTTATATGAAGAGTTAAAACGCCTTCACGTTACCGTTTTAACTAATACTAGCGTTACCAAGTTGGTTCATGATGACACACAAGTTTATGGGATTCGTTGTGATAAAGAAGAATTTAACGCACCTTGTATCATTATTACAACTGGCGGTAAAACCTATCCTGGAACTGGTTCTACCGGGGATGGTTATAAAATGGCCAAATCCTGCGGACATACGGTTACCCCTCTTTTTCCAACTGAGGCTCCATTAATTTCAGATGCTGCATTTATTCAAAGCAAAACTTTGCAGGGTCTATCCTTACAAGACGTTAAATTAAGTGTTTTAGCGGGCAAAAAAATTGTAACGAGTCATACAATGGATTTACTTTTTACGCATTTTGGTCTCTCTGGTCCAGCTGCTCTTCGCTGTTCCTATGCAATAAATCAAGAACTGCGTAACGGCGCCCCACATGTTCCAGTCTGCTTGGATTGTTTTCCTAAACAAACCAATGCAGAGCTGTTAGCGGACTTATCCTTACGATTGGAAACGAAAAAGAGCTTAAAGAATGCCTTATCACAGTGGTTACCAGAACGCCTATTGCAATTTTTTCTTAATCAATTAGATTTAAATGATATGACTGCTGACAAAGTGACCGTAGACCAATTGGAAAAATTAGTCTTACTTGCCAAAAATTTTGAAATTCCCATTATTCGTACTTTTGCACTGGAACGTGCTTTTGTTACTGGTGGTGGCGTAAATTTAAAAGAGGTGATTCCAAAAACTTTAGCAAGTAAACTTTGCCAAGGACTATTTTTTGCCGGTGAAGTATTGGACGTCAACGGTTATACAGGTGGCTATAATATTACAACTGCTTTATGTACAGGCCATGTAGCTGGCAAAAATGCAGCAGAAGTTGCCAGCTGGCAAAAATATTAATCAGAAAAGTGCGTAAACTTCCCCTAACGCTAAAATAAGTGCGAAATTTTTGGAGAGTTAAGGAAAAAAAGAGGTCGTTTGCAAAACTAGACATAAACAACCTGTTGTCATCAGGTGATTTATTCATGTGAAAACTTCATACTTTTCTGATGGCTTACAAAAAAACACGATGTCAGGTGTGTAAAAATCTCAAACTCAAGCTGTTAGATTTTTGCTCTAACTTTTTGAACTCGGGATAAGTCTGATATCGTGTTATTTATCTATTCGATTAAATCAACAAGTTCTCCTTGTACTAACCCTTCTAAATCCCCCACAGCAATTTCCAGTTGCAAGCCACGCTTGCCTGCAGAAATTATTATAGTAGGAAATGTTTTTGCTGTTTGATCAATAAAAGTTGGAAACAACTTTTTCATGCCAATTGGCGAACAACCACCTCGAATATAGCCCGTTGTTTGTTCCAAGTCTTTTAAATGTAGCATGTCAACTTTTTTATTGCCACTGGCTTTAGCCAGTTTTTTTAAATCCAGCTCATGATTACCTGGAATTACTGCGACAATTACACCGGTCTTATTGCCGATGGCTACCAACGTCTTAAAAACTTGAGCGGGGTTTTGACCTAATTTTGTCGCTACCTCTGCTGCGCCTAAATGATTTTCACTCCACTCATAAGAATACTCATGATAGGCAATCTTTTTTTGCTCCACCAAGCGAATAGCATTCGTTTTAACTACTTTCTTTTTTGCCACAACAACTCACTCCTCTAGTGACAAAGCCGCTAAAATTCGGGACATTTCTGTAATATCGATTTGCCCTGGTGCAGAACTTTCTTCTAATGCGGCAAATGTCATGACTGACCCCATCAACTCACCTGCAACCCGCGTAATTTTACCTAAATCCCCCATGGCAATTAAAATAAGCGGTACACTAGCTAAGCCCTGCATTTTTTGAGAAAGGCCCATAATTTGCAATACATCTTTTAAAGAATGGGGCATTACCGCAATTTTTCCAAAATCAGCATCAAATTGGCGCATTACGCCTAATTTCATGACTAATTCTCCATCAGCTGGCGTTTTGTCAAAATTATGGCTACTCAAAAGCAGTGCTGTTTTTTGTTTTTTTAACTGATTTAAAAAGCCTCGGCCTAAAAACTCAGCTCGCTCCAATTCCACATCAACAATATCAACCAAGCCGCTTTCGGCTACCGCAACATAAAGATTTTGGTATTCCCGTAACGATAAGTCAGCTTTTCCGCCTTCTTTTAATGTTCGGAAAGTAAATAGGAGAATTTTATCTTGTAACGCTGTCTTAAGATGAGATAAAACTTCTAATACAGCGCTTTGATTTGAAAAGTCTGTAAAATAATCCACACGCCATTCTACTACTTCACAAACTGAAGTTGCTGCCAATTGTGCTTGTGCTAAGAGTGTTTGACTATCTTTACCGGTAAGTGGCACACAAATTTTCGGCACGCCCTTACCAAAGGTTACATTTTTTAACGTAACTTGCATTTTTTTCGCCCCTTTTAACATTCATTTTCATTCTCAGCCGTAACTGAGGTCTGTTATTGTTTCACTTGATAAATTAAAACTTTCAAATAATTGCCCTCTAAAAATGTTTGGCTTATATGAAAATCAGCTGGCAAACGTTTGATGTCCAATAATTTGTAGTCAACCTTGGCAGTAACAAACTCTTTTTCAATCATCTGCTGGAATTTCTCTAAGGTAACATTAGCCGTATTGGCAGAGGCGATGATGATTCCTTCATCCGTCAAAATTGGCAGACTGTCAGCAATTAACTGACCGTAATTATTTTTTACTTTAAAAACCTGTTTTTTATTGCGGGCAAAACTTGGCGGATCTAAGACAATTACATCGTATTTCAACCCTTTTTTTAAAGCATAGGAAAAATAATTGAAAACGTCCATCACATGAATTTTTTGTGCTGCTAAGTCAAGTCCATTTACCTCAAATTGCTCCCTTGTTTTTGGCAAACTACGCTTGGCCAAATCAACGCTTGTTGTATGAAGCGCTCCCCCCATAGCTGCCGCGATTGAAAATGCTCCTGTATAACTAAACATATTTAAAACCGTTTTTCCAGCTGCTAGACCATCTACTAAAAGGCCCCGTACTTGTCGCTGATCTAAAAAGATTCCTGTCATTAACCCTTCGTTTAAATAGGTCGCAAAATTGACAGAATTTTCTTTTACAATTAACGGTTCTGGTGCTTTTTTGCCATATACATGTTGCGATTCTGGCAGCTCACTGTGAAAGCGAATCTTCTCATAGGCGCCTAAAACTTCCGGATAAATTTCTTTAAAGGCAGCGACAATTTTATTTTTTTCTTCATATAAAGTATCGTTGTACCAAGAAAAAACAACATAATGGTCATACCACTCGATTGTAATCCCCCCTAGCCCATCACCTTCACCATTAAAAATGCGAAATGCCGTCGTTTTTTCGTCATTAAAAAATGCTTGGCGAATTGCCTTGGCTTTAGCAAATACCTGAGTATAAAACCTGTGATCAATGGCTTCTTCTTGCCAAGTTAGCGCCCAACCGATACCTTTATTTTGTTTACCAAGATACCCCTTGGCCAAAAAATTGCCTTTTTGATCCATAAAGTCCACCCAGCCGGATTTCATTTTTAGATCTGTGGCAATATCATCTGCTTGAATTAATGGATAGTGTTGGCGTAATTTTTTAACGCCGAATTTATTCATTTGAATTTTCATACTTTCACCTGCTCTTCTTTCAAAAAAAGTATAGCAAAAATAACAGCATTTGTCTGTGCTTTATGAAGTTAAAGAATTACTTAATTAATTGGCCTTATCACAATTTCAATTGACAGAAAAAAATCAGATTAGTAAAATGTAAACAGTGTATATTTTCATTTTTTCATTACAGCTTGCAAAAGCAGACTTGGAAAAGGAAGGATAAAACAGTGAAAAATATTAAAACTCCCGCTTTCTTAAATAAACGGCTGGGCTTCTTTACCTTATTAGCCGTTCTTTTTTGGGCCAAAAACATTTTTGCCTATTTTGTTGATTTTAACTTAGGCATTGAAAGTATGCGTCAATACTTCATCTTATTCATTAATCCAATCGCGACAACTTTATTCTTGTTGTCCATTGCATTATATGTCAGACGCACAAAAGCTTCTTATATAACTATGATGGTGATTTACTTTTTGATGTCGTTATTGCTTTTTGCTAACGTTTCATATTACCGTGAATTCACCGACTTTATCACAATTAATACCATGCTTGGAGCTGGTAAAGTTGCTAGCGGTTTAGGTGAAAGTGCCATTCGCTTGTTCCGCCCTTATGATTTACTTTACTTCGTTGATATCTTGGTACTTGTTGCCATGTTATTTGCTAAAAAGATTAAGATGGATGATCGTCCCGTTCGCGCGCGGATGGCATTTGCTATCTCCACGTTATCTGTGATGATCTTCTCTGGTAACTTATTTTTAGCTGAAGTTGATCGCCCAGAATTATTAACGCGAACATTCTCTCGTGATTATTTGGTCAAATATTTAGGGATTAACGCTTTTACCGTTTATGACGGTGTTCAAACCTATCAAGCTTCTCAAGTTCGGGCCCAAGCAAGTGCCAATGACATGAAAGAAGCCCAAAGCTATGTCAAAAGTCATTATGCAGCACCAAATAGTGAATACTTTGGGATGGCCAAAGGCAAAAACGTTATTTACATTCATTTAGAAAGTACGCAACAATTTTTAATTGACTACAAATTAAAAGATGCTGAAGGTAAAGAACATGAAGTAATGCCATTTATCAACAGTTTATATCATAGCAAGAGTACTTTTAGCTTTGATAATTTCTTCCATCAAGTGAAGGCCGGAAAAACTTCGGACGCTGAAACATTAATGGACAACTCATTATTTGGTTTAAATCAAGGTGCTTTGATGACCCAATTAGGTGGAAAAAATACTTTCCAATCTGCGCCAAACATTCTAAATCAAACACTTGGATACTCCAGTGCCGTCTTTCATGGTAATGCCGGAACTTTCTGGAATCGAAATGAAACGTATAAACGTTGGGGCTATCAAAACTTCTTTGATGCTTCTTACTACGATGTAAATGACAGTAACTCATTCCAATACGGTTTACATGATAAGCCATTCTTTGAACAATCTGTTAAATACTTGGAACAATTGCAACAACCGTTTTATTCAAAATTTATTGCCGTTTCAAACCACTTCCCTTACTCACAATTTACAAATGATGAAGCAGGTTTCCCAATGGCGGATACAAACGATGAAACAATTAACGGCTACTTCGCTACAGCTAACTACTTGGATCGCGCAGTGGAAGAATTCTTCCATTACTTGAAAGCTAGTGGCTTATATGATAACTCTGTAATTGTTTTATACGGTGATCACTATGGTATTTCAACTTCACGGAATAAAAACTTAGCTGAACTATTAGGTAAAGATAAAGAAACATGGACAGGTTACGACGATGCTCAAATGCAACGGGTTCCTTATATGATTCATATCCCTGGTCAATCAAAAGGTGGTATTAACCATACTTATGGTGGTCAAGTTGATGCCTTACCAACCTTGTTACACTTATTGGGTGTGGATACCAAAGATTACATTCAACTAGGTCAAGACTTACTTTCAAAACAACACGAACAACTTGTAGCTTTCCGAGATGGTGATTTTGTTACTGACAAATACACTTATTACGGTGGAACGCTATACGATAACGCAACTGCTCAAGCGATTACTGCTCCAGATGAACAGTTGAAAACACAAGTTACAAAATGGAAAGATGAAGTTGGGAAACAATTAGCAACTTCTGATCAGATCAATAATGGTGATCTGCTACGTTTTTATACCGGTAGTAACTTAAAAGAATTAGATCCTGAAAAATTCAACTATAAAAATGCTTTGGATCAATTAGGCAAACAAGAAAGCAAATTAGGGAATAAATCAACTAGTGTCTATTCCGAACACGGGAATAAATCAACTCAAGATTTATACCAAACTAAGACCTACAAACAATACGAAGCAGAAGGTCATAAATAATTTATAAAAAGAAGTTTCGGTTTTTAACCGGAACTTCTTTTTTTTGCAAAAACAACTTCATACTTTATTCAAACTCACCTCGTATAATTTTTTATGAGGTGAAAAAGATGCGGACAGTTCATTATGCAGTTGCCAGTTTACGTTACCATAAAAAAATCTATCTTCCTTATTTTATCGTACTAGTTCTTTTGACTGTCGCACTATTTTTTGCACTGTGTTTAGTCAATTCAGCTCAGGCCATTTACTATGGTCTCCAAGATTTACTTGCCAACAACCCAATTAATGAAAATAAACAATGGAGCGCCTCACTCCAATTTTTCTTTACACAAATGAAAAATATTTACTGGTTGGTGGTGTTAGGAACAGTCAGTTTGCTAACGCTGTTTACCTTCTTGTTTTCTGGTCATGCTTTTACTCGCCGCAAACGAGAACTACAGACTTTTTTTACTTCAGGTCGCTCTCATTTACGAGTTGCATTGCAAATTGCTTACGAGTTTGTTTTACCCGCGCTTTTCATTGTTGGCTGTCTAATTTGCCTTGTTTTGATTTTCCAGCCACTAGTACAACGCCTTTGCGAATTGATTCATACCCATACTGCACAAATCATTCGATCCAATGATTTAGCAAATCTAAATAATAATATAAAATTTGGAGTCCGCTTACCAAAGGACTACCCGCTTTTAATTCAGACAGTTTTCATTAGCAATCGTGATTGGCTACAGATTTTTACTAAAACAGCTTGGCAAACGTTACTTTTATTGCTAATTAACTTTGGTATTGGGTTACCCCTTGGGGCTTTATTAACCAAAATACGCTTATTAAAAAAGAGCATAAATTGATTCGTCATGATTCCATCATTAAGAAGCTATTGAAGTCAATAATTCTTATTTAGTTTGCGCAAAGGCTATTCATGTAAAGTAAAGGAAGTGTTTTTATGGAAAAAATTAGCCAACAAAATTTTAAAGTTTTTTATGGTAGGACGTTATCAGAAGCCCAGCAAAATTTTCAGCGAGAATTACAACGTCTCACAGCAGATGTTGGCAAAATCAGCTTAACTCCTGATTTTATTCCTTACCTTTCGATAACTGAAAATCTATTAATGGGCTTTCCCAATAAGTTTTATAAACAAAAAATTACCGAGCTGCCCTTAGCCAAAGAACTTCAAATCACCGCTGGACTTTTAAACAAAGAAGTCGCAAGCTTAACTATGGTAGAAATCATTCAGTTACAGCTTTTTCGTGCTTTATTAGCAAATAATAAATTTATCTGTTTTGAAGATATCACCACCGCCTTAAATATCCCGCAACGTCAACAACTCTTCAACCTTTTTCGCGATTTGATTGAAAAAGATGACTTGGTAATCTATCTTCTTACGACCGATGAGGCATTAGTCGATAATTTAAAACAAGTAGAACTGTAAGTTACAGTTCTACTTGTTTTAAATTAAATAAGGCTTTAATAATATCCGCAGCTTTTAGTCATAAGGTAAGGAAATTATAATTGCTACTTAAATTTTTGAATTTTCGGCTTATGATCAATAAAAGCTAATTTGTAAAGGATAAGCTAGATAATTTAACGCAAAGAAATTTGTTGCTATAAAAATTTTATACGTTTCGAGTCGTTATAATTATAGTTATAAAAATAGGAGTAAATCCCGCAAAAGCTTCAAGGGGGATTTACTCCTATTTTATTTTTCTTTCGTATCGTCAACAATTTCAACATCTGGGAAAGTAATGGTAAATTTCGTTCCCTCATTTAATTTACTTTCAACTTTGATGGTCCCTTTATGAAGACGCACCAGCTGTTGGACAATTGGTAAACCTAAACCCGATTCACCAAATTTACGATTTTTTCGAGAAGGATCTGCTTTGTAATAACGATCCCAAATGTTACGTTGTTGTTCTTCGGTCATGCCGATGCCAGTATCTTGAATCTCTACGATCGTTTCTAAGTAGCCTTTTTTCAAATTCACATAAATATCGCCATCTTGCGTGAACTGAATGGCATTTTGAATGATGTTAACCACCACTTGAACGAAACGATCATAATCAGCATACACTTCGATGGGTTCTTTAACCTCAAAGTGCAGTTTATCTCCTGCCGCTTCAGCTTTAGCCTCTAATTGGGTTAAAATATTTTTTAAAGCTTCGGTACCATCAAATTTTTTGACTACAATTGAGATTTGATTGGTCCGGATTTTTTCATAGTCCAAATTTTCATTGACGAGACGTATTAAGCGTTCTGTTTCATTTTTCATCAAACGGACTGCATTTCCCTTTTGATTTTCAGGAATGGCGTTGTACTCTAGCCCCTCTAGTAAACCATTAATAGTAGTTAACGGAGTACGCATTTCGTGAGAAGCATCTGCCATAAACTGTTTACGCCGCTCTTCTTGCCGTTCGATTTCTTCTTGTGATTCCTTTAAAGAAACCGTCATTTTATTAAAATCATCTGCTAGTTCATCAAATTCATCTTTATCGTGAACGGGCAGCTGTACATCAAAATTTCCACTGGCAATTTCTTTAGTCGCCTTTTTCATGCGATTAATCCGCCGTACCTGCATACTAGCGTAAAAATAGCTGATGATTAATGCAATCACACTTGAAATAATAAAACCCTTAAACAAGTTCAAGGTAACTGCGTTCACGCTATCTGAAATGTTTTTTGCCGGCTGCGTCACAATTAGCGCACCGTAAAATTCCCCTTCTAAATTAAAAGGAACCATAGCATAGGAGGTAACTTCATGTTCACCAAATACATTGGTATCTGAAGTTTTTTTCTGTCGCTCGCCAGCTTTTAACGCCGTCCACTGCGTTTTGGTAATCGAAAAATGAACGTTAGCATTCGTGGGGTAGGTAGACTTGCCACTTTTATCCACAAAAACAAAATTAACGTCTTGTTGATTTAACGCAAGTTCTGTAAACATCAAAGAATTATGAAGACTTTCATCTGGCGTTGTAGCCCCAGCATTGGGCAACTCCGCATAGTTTTGCGCAGTTTTAGCCACCGATTCCGCGTAACCGAATAATTGCCGATAATTATTATCTTCCATGGTCTGTTTGGTCAATTGGGTAAAAGAAATACCAACAATTAATAAAATTACGGCAATTACGACCCAAAAAGCCATTAACTGCTGATAAAGGTAGCGCATTATGCCACCCCAGAATCATCAAATTTATAGCCAACACCCCAGACCGTTTGAATCACTTGTGGTCCTACTTTTTCAATTTTTTGACGCAATTTTTTAATATGAGCGTCTACTGTGCGCTCATCCCCAAAGTATTGGTAATCCCAAACTAATTCCAGTAACTGTTCCCGTGAAAAAACTTGACGCGGTTTTTTCGCTAAAGTATAAAGTAAGTCAAACTCTTTTGGTGTCAATCC
Organism: Enterococcus montenegrensis; assembly: GCF_029983095.1. NCBI lineage: Bacteria > Bacillati > Bacillota > Bacilli > Lactobacillales > Enterococcaceae > Enterococcus > Enterococcus montenegrensis. The sequence goes on along the minus strand of NZ_CP120467.1, from coordinate 988,420 downwards.
GTCAATCAGCGTATCATCTAAATAAGCTTCTCTGGTTTTCGTGTTCATTTTGAAGTGTTTTGTGACAATATCAAAAGTCTCATCATCATCTTTTTCTGTAGCTACTTTTTCCGCCAACTCACTACGGCGATGTAAAGCCTTCATACGCGCAATCAGAGTCAATGGACTAAAGGGTTTGGTCACATAATCATCTGCCCCCATCTCTAAGCCAATCACTTGATCACTTTCTGAGTCTCTAGCCGTCAACATGATAATCGGTACAGTCTTGGAAATTTTACGAATTTCCCGCGCCACTGCCATTCCATCTAAACCGGGTAAATTTAAATCCAAGGTAATCATGTCCCAGTGTCCAGGTTGCGCCAAAAAAGCGTCTAAGCCTTCTTGCCCATCGTATTTAAAAGTTGCTTCCCAACCTTCATTTAGAAAAAACATCTGCATCATTTCTGAAACAGCTTCATTGTCTTCAATCATTAAAATATTCATTTTTGTCCCCTACCTTTCCTTCTCTTTTGCTGTATGGCGACGATCAAAACGCTGTAACAGTTCCTCTGTTCCAGCAAAAACACCAATAATCGGTAATGGAATTAAAAGCATTTCCGCAATAAAATAATTGGTATTCCCCGTTTCTTTTAGTAAATATCCAATCAATGTACAAAACAAGCCAATCCCTAATAAAAAAAGCCCATTTATTTTCTGAGCATACCGCCAATTTCCAACATTTTTCTTTGCTAAAATTGAGGGATAGCCATAAATTGGATTTGGCTTTTTCGCTGGAAATAAAAAGAAACAAAAGCCAATAACCAGCATAATGACGCCAACGTATAAAAAAATCACAACTGCTTCACTCCTTGCCCATAGTATAACTGAAATTTATAAGCAAGACCAACAACTTCACATTTTCTTCAAGCAAGCTTGCCGATTTTTTCACCCTTTGCTAAGAAAAATACAAAGAACACACTTTACATTTGACTGTTGCCTTTTATATGCGCCAATAACTGTTAAATGGCACTATCAAATCCATTTATAAATGGACTTTCTAAAAACTACTCCAATTTTCTATTTCGCTTACTTTTCCAGTAAAATTACTAGTAAGCCTGTGATTATTTTGCTAAAGTGATAAGGAAGATTAATTTATTTTTTGGTAGTTTGACTAAAACATATGACCTATGCCTTGTTATCTACCTCAGCTTTATTCAACTCGCAAAAAAAGGAGAAATGCAAATGACTTATAAAGCCACTGCTTTTTTTGATTTAGACGGTACTTTACTAGATGATAAATCGCAAGTCCGTCCTGAAATTAAAGAAGCCATGACACAATTAAAAGAAAACAACATCTTACCGGTAATCGCAACCGGACGAACTGAAGTTGAAGTTGCAGCGATTATGAAAGAAGCCAATATCGATAGTGATATTATTATGAATGGCGCCTTTATTCGCGTCGCTGGTGATATAATTTTTTCAGATGTATATGATAAAGAACTAATTAAAGAAGTTTACGATGCCGTTAAAGAAAACAACGATGTTATTTCTTTTTACAATGAAAAGGAAATCTGGTGTAATGCGCACAATGAATTTTTACTAGGTGCCTATGACTTTATCCACACCCCTGTTCCGCCTATTGATCCAGAAGGTTATTTAATCAAACCTGTTAACATGCTCCTTGTCTTAGGCCAAGACAATGACACCTATTACACGAGCCAATTTCCACAACTGAATTTTTATCGCAATACCCCTTTTTCTCTTGATACTGTTAAAAAAACTGTTTCAAAAGGTAACGCTGTAAAAATTCTGCAAGAAAAACTACAATTAACTGACGTTCCTTCTTACGCTTTTGGTGATGGCCCCAATGACTTAGCTCTTTTTGAGGCTTGTGATATTAAAATTGCCATGGGTAATGCAGTTGACGTATTAAAAGAAAAAGCTGATTTTATTACGAAAAAAAATACCGAAGGCGGCATTGTCCACGCCTTAAAACATTTTGAATTAATTTAGTAAAAAAGGTTGCCAGACTTTTCACAGTCTGGCTTTCATGTTATAATTATCTTTGCTGTAATGCCCTTTATTTTGGGGGACGTTACGGATTCGACAGGCATAGTTCGAGCTCGAATGGCGCTTCGTAGGTTACGGCTACGTTAAAACGTTACAGTTAAATATAACTGCTAAAAACGAAAACTCTTACGCTTTAGCTGCCTAAAAACAGTTAGCGTAGATCCTCCCGGCATCGCCCATGTGCTCGGGTAAGGGTCTCAAATTTAGTGGGATACACTAAGTTTTTCCGTCTGTAAAACTTAGCAGAGATTATCAGACTAGCAACGTAAAAAGCCTGTCTCTCGGCGTTTTACTAAGCGAATTTCAAAAGAGCGGACTATGAGCGTAGTCTTTTGGGTGGCGATGTGTTTGGACGCGGGTTCGACTCCCGCCGTCTCCATAAAAGAAGTGCAAAATCACAAAAGTGGTTTTGCACTTCTTTTTTTAATCTGCCAGTCATTTTTATTTGGCGCTTGTCATATCAATGAAACATGATTATAAAGTCGACGCCCTTAAAAAAACCATGCTCAAAAGAAGATCAACTCCTTTTAAGCATGGTTTATATAGATGATTATATTTTTAACAATAAAATGAAAACTAATTTTTCTAGCTCGCTTCCACTGAAGGAATAGCGTTATGCTCCAGCACTAGGTCTCTCACTTTTTTAATCTCAGCAAGAGAAGTAGTTGGAAACGAAAGAACAATATCTACATTGGCTGGTAAGCAGCGCAAAACTTGTCGCCAGTCAACAAAGCCACAATCTGGTGTTGTTATGACCGGTAATTCATTAATATATGTAACATCTTGCAAAAAAATTTCTGTGATATACTCTTTTAGCATGTCTACGGCAACTTGCTCATCTTCTCCAACAAAACGCCAATTTCCAAGATTAAACAGATAGCCTAGATTAATAGGAAGTACTTTAACTGCTAAAAGAAACTCTGCAATCTTATCGAGTCTTCCTGATGGATAAGCTTGATCGTTGGTTACTGTAATTGTAATGGCCAATGAATCTAATTTTCTAAGGGCTTTTAATCCAGCTGGGCTATAGTCACCAATAGTTAAAATTAGCTCTGTTGCTCCTAAATTTTTAGCTTCCATTAAATAATGCGGCACCATTTTATTTAACCGGCCCATTTTAAACAATTCATCTTCAATAACATAACTAATTTTTAATCCTAATTTTTGTGCCATGGCCGCTATTTTTTTTATTTCATCTGTTTTTGTTACTTCTTCAAGCATTTTGTGGTGAATAGTGATTCCTTTAAAACCCATTTTTTGCAAATCAATTAATAGTATTTCTTTTGTGTAGCCCATGCTTTCATCCAAAAAAGTTACATCAAATATAAGATTTGGAGCATTCACCTGTGTTGTCCTCCCAGTTTTAAAGCGTTTTTATATCCGTTATGGTAAACCGGTTACTTAAAAATGTCAAATTTGATAAAAAAACAAATATTTCCTTCAGTTTCTCTGCCAGTTTAATGATACCAATAGTCCAATTATTTTAACATGACAAAACAAAAAATATTTTTTTGCAAAGATTAATCTCTTTAACTAAATTTACGTTAAACTTAGTGCACTATTTCATACTGATTGTCCCGTAAAAAATGATTTATCCGCTGTTATATTTTTGTCACTTTTGTCTTAATTTTTGCCAAACTGTAAAAAAAGTTCATCATTATGTAATTCCTTTGCATGTTAAAATGATAAAAAAGGAGGTCTTTAATTTGGAAAAACTATTTTTTATCCCTTTTAACTGGATCTATTCTTTGTTGTCTTAAATAAAAAGTTAGCTCAGGTGTATGGCACCTCTTTAACTATCGCAGGCTAAACTATAAAAAGACTTCAAAAAGCAGCGTATTCTTACAAGCTACTTTTTGAAGTCCTTTTTTGATTTTTAGACTCCTGTTTTTTCTAAAAATCTTAGTTTGACTTAACTAAAGAAACATTCTACTTCAGCTTTGCCATAAACCTCTGAGTATTTCACAACAACTTTCCCAAAGCGTTCTTGAATTTCATCATGATCAACCAAATCATATTTTTCAACGCTTAATACTAGACAATTCTCCAATTTTTTAACAACTTCACCAATAACACGACGTTGTAGTCCGACTGGTTTACATTCATATACATGACCTAAACTAATATTATCTCTGTTCATTGTCTCTCCTTTTATAACCTTATTTTCATTATTTTATAATATAAATATACCATTATTTAATTATACTGCCAAGTATTTTTAACAAAAAAGACAAAAAAACTCTGAAAACAGCTCGTAAAGACTGTTATCCAGAGTTTTTTAAACTAATAAAAATTGAAAAGCATTAATTTTTAATGAATTGTTCTTCGTATCGTCTGTGTAATTTTTCTTTTAGCTACTTTGTTTATTGCATTAGTAGTTGTGCATATTCCTCTAAAAAATTTTGATCAATTTCATCGTAGCTACCTGTTTTACTACTATCAAGATCTAAGACTCCGATCAATTCATTATTCTTAACCAAAGGCACGACAATTTCAGACAGCGCAGCAGAGTCACAGGAAATATAATTTTCATGTTCTTTCACATTGGCTACGATAATTGTTTGTCGTTTTTGAGCGCTTTCACCACAAACACCCTTCCCCATTTGAATGCGGGTACAGGAAACGCGCCCTTGGAATGGTCCTAAGATTAACTGATCATCTTTAAAAAGATAGTAGCCAGAAAATACAGTATCCGGCAAAGTTTCCTTTAATAAAGCAGAAGAATTGGCGAGATTTGCCAATAGATCATCCTCGATTTCAAGTAATCCTTTTTGTTGCAGTAATAATAATTCATAAGCAGCTATTTTTTCTTCTTTCGTCCAAGCCACGCACATCACCTCTTGTTGGGGATTATACCCCAAACTGCTTGAAAATACTTCATTAAAGTTAACTCTAGTAAAAAAAATCTAAAAAATAATTCGTAAATTCAATCGTGTGACAGTTTTTATGATTTTGTGTAGGATAACTACCAGGAGGTAAGAAAATGAAAAAATGGTTGAAAATAATTTTACTACTCATAGGCACGTTTCTTTTAGTAGTAAGCGGATATTTAGGGTATGTCTTTTTGAGTTATCATCGTATTGCCGATAATGTAAATTTAAATGTCAAAGCCCAGCAAGAGAAAACCCTAGCAACAAACACAAATTACCGCGCACTAACGTATAATATTGGCTACGCTTCTTATCCACCGACTTACAGTTTCTTCATGGATGGCGGGACACAATCCCGGGCTGATAATAAAGGGATTGTTTATAAAAATCTGGCAGGAATTACCAAATCCGTAAAAAAACAAAAGCCAGATTTAGTCTTCTATCAAGAAGTTGACGAAAATGGTGATCGTTCTTATCACGTTAACGAAGTAAATTTGCTCCAACAAAAATTTGGTAACTATAATAGTGTCTATGGGGTAAACTATGACTCACCTTATCTCTTCTACCCTTTTTCTGAGCCCATTGGCAAAACAAAATCTGGCTTAGTTACGTTGAGTAAGAGTTCATTAATGCAGGCCAAACGCTACCAGCTGCCCATTGATAAAGGCGTCACAAAAATTTTAGACTATGACCGTGCCTTTACAGTAACAAAAACTCCTGTCAAAAATGGTAAAGCATTAGTCTTAATTAACATTCATTTATCAGCATATACCAAAAACAAAGCTATTCAAAATGCACAATTAAAAAAACTCACAGATTTTTTGACAACAGAATATGAAAAAGGCAATTACGTTTTAGTTGCCGGCGACTTTAATCACGATATTTTAGGAGATGCTCCTGCGGTTTTTGGCACTGCCAAAACGCCTTTGACTTGGACGCATCCTTTTCCAAAAGACAAGTTACCCAAAGGATTTCATATTCCCGTAAACAATTTAGCAACTGCCAAAGTTCCTTCTGCTCGAAATTTAAATGAGGCTTATAAAAGAGGCCACACCTTCGTGACTTTGATCGATGGCTTTATTGTTTCAGATAATATTGCGGTTAAAAATGTCGCAGTAGTAGATACAGATTTTGCTTATTCTGATCACAATCCTGTCACGCTTGATTTTCAATTGAAATAAATATTACTGGTATGCTTTTAAAAGACCGAATAATTTAAAAATAGCCACTGCTATCTTTAAAATAATTCGGTCTTTTTTACCGCTAAAACACTTTTTAAGACACCTTTTCCGCTAGTTCGGTCATATTTTCAGTTAATTCACTGACTTTTTCTTGTATTAAAAAAATATTGTGCCAAGACAAATACGAGTCGATATGTAGCACAGCCAAATTATCATCTAGTTTCACATCTTCTGTGGTTAAAATTAAGTCATAGTGGCTAATTTCTGTCATGAAGTCTTTTTCGGCTTGATTTCCTTGCACTATTTCAAAATTACCATAAATTTTTTTGGTAATCTGCATAGCTAAATAGCTTTCTGCGGTAGGCGACAAACTCGAAAGCAGCAAAATCTTAAGTCTCTTGTGACTTAATTTTATTTTTTCCATCCAATCTGGTACAAAGGTAATAAGCCAGTATACATAAGCAATAATGAAGTCTTTTTCAAAATAAAAATGATAGCTCGTGGCAATATCTGTTACTAATTGTTTAATTTTCTCTACACCAAAGGGATATGTTTTTGCCATTGCGACAACGAAATCTTTTTTATCAAGACGAAGAATATTTACACAAGTACCATCAGTTGCATAGAGAAAAGAAAAATTTTGCAAAATACAACTAAGCTCTATTTGTTCCTCTTTTGTTAAGGGTTTTGTCAACAGTCCACTAAACTTGGCAACCAGTTGCTGGTGAATGGCAAAATGAGTCTTGCCACGTTCGTTATTTTGCAAAATTGCTGCCAATTGATTTGTGTTCAAAATTAAGCTGTCACTATATAAAAGCCAAAATGAATCTTTGCAATTTTGCTCATCATAAGCAAAGTTAAAAGCTTGAAAAACCAACTGCTGAAATTGTGTTGCCACACTTCCTGTTGGTAATGCAATACCTTCATTTTGTAATTGCCATTTTGAGAAATGATGGTGATTTTTAATCCGCCATAAGCTAATGTATAAATTATAAACCAAACGATGAACAAAAATATGTTTTTGTAAAAAACCATTTTTTTGAAGAAACGCTTTTACAAAGTCGATCAACAGATTTTGTTGCTCTTTTGTAAGGGTTGGCAAACTAATTTCCAATTGATAATTTTTTTCTGAAAAATAACGATAATAGAGTTGCCGAATAGTACTTTCTTTTCCTTCCAAGCGTAAAGGGCGATGTTTTAATTCAACGCCGATTTCTTTTAGAGCAGCTTGAATTTTTTTCAAGTAACGTTGCGTATTGGAAACACTTAAATATAATTCTCCTGCCAGTTCGGTAATATTATCGTGCTGCTCGTATAATAAAGCCTCAAAAATCTGAAACTCCGAGGATCGCCGCAAAAATTCAGCATACAAACGACTAACGGAGGATGATTTTTGCATTTTAAGCTGATGTAATCCTTTATATTTCTCAATTTGTGCGATATCTTGTTCTTCATTAATTAGACGTATATCGTTTAATAAGACTGGTAATGAACATTGCAATTCCTTTATTAGCGTATCTGTTGGTAGTCCATATTGACTTTCATGTAGTAATTCTAATAAGTGTAAATGCCGTAGCATGCTTTTACTCAGTAGTGACCTTAAGTTCATCAAATCGCCCCTAACCCCATTTATTTCGTCTCTCTTTATTCAGAGTAGCAAAATACAGCTATTTTACAATCCTCCATCAAATAATAGTAAAGAAATCCCCCTTTATGAGATTTTTTTACCACAATAAAAAAGCCTTTTAGCTAGCAGATAGCCATTATTACAATTTGGCTACTTCTACTTTACTAAAAGACTTCATCAATTTTGTTTGGCGATATGTTGGGTTAGATTGTCTACTAAATCATTTAGTTGCAACAACATAACTTTTTCTTGCTGCACTTCAATGAAACGGCGATGGGTCAGCACACTTCCAATTAGAAGTAGAAAATACTGCTCTTGTAACTGCTGTTGCTGACTTGTAGATAACTGGCATAATTTGGGGTCTGCTTGAATCAAATCATAAAAGAATTGTTGGGAAATTGTTTGAATCGCACGACAAGTTGTGCTCTTTTTTTGGGATAAAAAAAGATATGTAAAAACAATTCATAACATTTCTGATTATAAACGACAAAATGTAAGGCAAAGTCGGCTAAACCATTCGCATAATCGACTTTTTCAAAACTTTGATTAATTTTGGCAAAATAATTGATGACCAATGCTTGTTTTAAATCATGCATCGAATCAAATTGTTTGTAAATTGGTTGGGTACTCATTTTCATATAGTCGGCTAAATTACGGGTCGTCAATTCATCAAAGCCATATGTCTGAACAAACTTTGCGGCTTTATCTAAAATCATTTTTTTCGTAAATTTTGTTTTCCTCATATAACTCCCCCTTATCTAATAAAATTCTAACAATTTAATAGAAATAAAAGTTCTGATTTTTTTACACCCCTGTAAAAATATTAGAAAAATCGGGAAACTATTTTTAAGCTACTAAAAAATCCAAAAGCTCAGACAATAAAACTTCGCTTTTGGATTTCTCAATTATCACAAGTATTTAAATGAAATTTAGCCGATATACAGCCAATAAGAGAATTCTATTTGTGCTAGGAGCTTTATCCTACTAATTTTAGCCTAACTTTTTTACCCTACCCGTTTTTGTTTTGTTTTTACATATTTCAAAATTTCTTGAATATTCAACTCCGGATGAGAAACATTAATATAAAACAATTGTTCTTTTTGAATTAAATCACCAATTTCATAATTACTTAATACGATATCAAAGTCACTACTGCTATTCCAAGCAGTGGCATATAGATTGGGATACTTATTCAGCTCATACAGATAATATTCCGTCATCTGCCGGGCCAAAAGTTGGTTGCCGACATAATAAATCCCCACATGATACAAGGCTTCTTTTTCTTCTTGTAAATATAAAAAGGCCCGTCCTAAATCACCCCGTAGCGGATCGGTGATCTTTTGATGAAAAAATAATTCTGGAAAGTAACTTTCTAATTGCAAAACAATCCCATCAAAATGTTTTTTTTGATTAATAGCTTCCAATTCCTCTAAATAGCGATTAAAGAAGATAGCTTGATCCATCATAATCTGTCCTTTTAGCAAAATATTTTGCCAAATCGACTTGATTACATTATAGACGACATAACTATTTTTAGTTGAGGTAGCTTCTGATAGAAAAAGAAATGTTTGCACAAAACGAAAGCTGACAAAGTTATGTCTTCGACCTAGATCTTTTAATTCTCTGAACAATAAAGAATCCGAAGAAGAAAAATGATGGCTCATGAAAAAGCAAATCAAGCGGCTCACTTCACTATTTTTTTGGGTCGGAAAATAAACTAAATGCTTATGGCATAAATTTTTTAAAATGCCAAAACTAGACATCTCCTGCACGCCACTAATAAAGCTCTCCCGATTACCTAGGTTGCGGATTTCCGCCACAAAATCAGCCTCAGTGGCTAGCTGATCTTTTCCTTGTTCACTGCGAATTTTCACGACCCATAAGTAGAGGGTCAATTCATGTAAAAAACAATGATTAACGCGAATTTCTAAGCATTGTTCTAAATCAGAAATAAACGCGGTCGGTAACAACTGCTCTTGTAATTGTTCAATCTTTGTAACAGGAAGTGTATGAAAAAAAAGAGAACTGAAAAAATGACGAATTTGCAATTCAGAACCTTGAATTTGATTATTTTTAATAACCAAATCAAATTCAAGTAATAATTGATTCAGTTCCTTTACCTCAGCATAATAAGTTGCCATACTTAACCCATTTAAATCGCAAAAATAGTTAACATTCACATTTTCACGAAAAAAATCTCTTTTAAAATCTTATACTTACGGGAATATTGCATCAAATATTTTGTAATAAAACTTAAATTCTGAGTTAAATCAATATGTAAATAATATTCATAGTTGGAAGCAGTCAGTTGGAACCCTTCCATATCCTTAAAAATTGCTTGAATATCTGCCACTAGTTTCAACAAGGTTGGTCTTGTCAGTGCTAATTTTTGCGCGACTGCTTTTTTAGTAGCACGATTTCCTCTTTGGGTCAGAAAACGGAGAAATTCCATAATTTTTTTATCCCAGTCATTTAGGAGTTCTCTTCTGTACATCGTATAACCTCTTCTCTAGCTTTAAAAGATAGTTGCTAACAATTGGTACTACCTTTTAAAAACACTGCCATTATATCATAGAGCATAAAGTAAAATTTCTAAAAAAGATAAAAAAGAAATATTATCACTTTTTTAGCCAAAAAATTTCAATAAAAATTATTTTCTACCAATTTGTTACAAAAAAGAAATTCGGCTTGATTTTCCATTCTAGCAAAAAGATATTCAGGAAACAATCCTTTTTAAATTTTTTCCACTCGGATTCCCCCATTTTTTCTAATACCTTTTTTTAATTGTGGAAAAAGATTGGCCTATTGTGAAACATCTCCGCAAGAAAAGAAACTTGCTTTTAATTTATCTTCGATAAGACAATGATAATTCTGCTATCTATTACATTTAAGTAGATTGCAATATTTTTTTGTGAAACATTTTTATTAAAACGAAATAAAACAGTAAGGATTAAACGCGTAAAGACAAAATAGAGTTCTCTATTTTAACTTTACGCGTTTTCCTTACTGTTTTTGTTATTATGCTTGGGTATCAATAACAGCGTCTGGATTTTCAAGGACGCTACGATCAATTTCTTTAATTCTTGTGGAAGTGACAATTCCTGCCACCATCGCATCACTGACATTAATTGCTGTCCGAGCCATATCAATAAGTGGTTCTACTGAAATAACCAAACCAACAATAGCAATCGGTAAATTCAATGCACCTAAGACGATCAACGAAGCAAAAGTAGCGCCACCACCAACTCCGGCAACACCAAAGGAACTAATCGTCACCACGGCGATTAACATTAAGACAAATTGGATACTAAAAATATCAATGCCGGCAGTTGGTGCAACAATTGTTGCTAACATCGCCGGGTAAACTCCCGCACAACCATTTTGTCCAATTGAGATACCAAAGCTAGCAGCAAAATTCGCAGTGGCATCATCCACTCCAAATGCCTTGGTTTGTGTCTCAATATTTAATGGCATTGAACCGGCAGATGAACGTGAAGTAAACGCAAAACTTAAAACTGGCAATGCTTTTTTCAAATAAGTAACTGGACTGACTTTGACAAAACTTAATACAAGTAAATGGACCAACATCACGACAATTAATGCACTATAAGAAGCCAAAATAAATTTGCCTAAGTTAACGATTGCCGCAAAGTCACTTGAAGCCAATACATTGGTCATTAAGGCAAAAACGCCATATGGTGTTAAGCGTAAAACCAAAGTTACAATCCGCATGACAATTTTGTAAAGACTGTCCATCAACTTTTCAAAAAATTCCGCTTCTTTTGGCGCTTTTCTTTTTACACCAAGATAAGCAACACCGACAAATGCCGAAAAGATTACAACCCCAATCGTACTGGTTGCCCGTGTGCCAGCTAAATCAGCAAAAACGTTAGTTGGAATAAAAGATAGAATCTGTTGTGGAATTGATAAGTTTTCCACTTGTGTCTGGCGTTGTGCCAATTCAGCAATGCGAGCAGATTCAGCTGCACCTTGCGTAAAAGAGGCGCCATCTAAATTGAATACCACAATACTCGTGTAACCAATTAACGCCGCAACAGCTGTTGTTGCTAAGAGCGTTGCCAAGACGGTAAAACTAATTTTTCCTAGCTTGTTACTTTCTTTCATGCGTGTAAAAGCACACACAATTGAAACAAAGACAAGTGGCATAACCAACATTTGTAATAAGCTTACGTAACCATTCCCGACAATTTGAATCCATTCTAAAGCACCAGCGGTCACAGCGTCTTTTGTGCCAAAAATTAATTGCAATAGTCCGCCAAAAACAATCCCAGCAAACAATGCCACAAAGACGCGGGTTGAAAATTTCAAGTGTTTTTGCTGTTGGCGCCAAAACACATAAAGCAGTGCAGCAAAAACCACCAATACAGCAATAATTAATAAAGTAGTCATCGAATACCCCCAAATAATTCCTCTAACATCACGTTAAGATTATCTACTTTCTTTAAAAAAGAATTTCGATTTACTTATTATAAGTTAGTTTACTTCATCTGTCTTTTATTACGACTTATGAAAGCGGATCGAATTTTGAGATTGGGATTTTTTATAAATTATTCTCAATTCCAAAAAGATTCTATGAAAATGTGCGTAAAAAATGGGATACTTTCCTGATAATTAAAAAACCCGCCTCTATAAAAGTGGCGGGTTTGTATTATCTTACGACAGCCTTCAAGCTACAATTTTATAAGTTGTTTTTTATTTGCAATTGCAGCCTTGGCACAAGCGAGACGGGCGTTAGGAATTCGAAATGGTGAACAAGAGACGTAATCCACCGGTAAGGTTTGGATAAAAGCAATAGACGCTGGATCTCCCCCCACCTCTCCGCAAACTCCAACTAACAAAGATTCTTTTTCTTGCTTGCCATTTTTTGAAGCAAAACGCATTAATTTTCCTACGCCTTCTTGGTCTAAATGTTGGAAAGGATCACTTGGCAAAATTTCCTGATGCGTATATGTTGGCAAAAATTTATGGGCATCATCTCTTGAATAACCATAAGTCAGCTGGGTTAAGTCATTTGTCCCAAAACTGAAGAAATCTGCTACTGCTGCTAATTGATCAGCAATCAGGCAAGCTCTAGGAATTTCAATCATCGTTCCAATTTCAAAAGGCAAGTTTGTTCCTGTTTTTTCAAACAAGCCGTTAATAACTTCCTGACAACTGTCCTTTACTATCCTAAATTCTTTGACTGTCCCCACTAAAGGAATCATGATGTGGGGCGTTATGGTAATTTTTTCTTGCGCAGATATTTCAAGTGCCGCCTCCATAATCGCTGCTACTTGCATTTGATAAATCTCCGGACAGGTAATTCCTAGGCGTACACCCCGCAGACCTAACATTGGGTTTACCTCTGCTAAGCTTTTTACTTTGGCGATTACCTCTTGACCATTCAAATTCAACTCTTTGGCGATTGCACGCAATTCTGATCTATCTCGAGGTAAAAATTCATGTAATGGTGGATCCAATAAACGAATTGTACAAGGCAATTTCCCTAAAATTTGATACATTTGACGAAAATCACTTTTTTGCTTTTCCTTGATATACCCTAGTGCTTCATCCATGCGAGAACGATCGTCAGCTAATATTAATTGCCGCATCATCTTGAGGCGTTCTTTTTGGAAAAACATGTGCTCGGTGCGTGCTAAACCAATTCCTTTTGCTCCTTTTAAAAGTGCCTCTTTTATTTCTCGCGGTGTTTCAGCATTCCCATAGACAGCCATTGTGGTATGGGCATCACAGATTTTCAAAACTTTTTCTAAAACCGCTGAAGTTTCGGCCTCATTTAAAGCCAGTTGACCTAAATAAATACGACCGCTGCTACCATCTACTGAAATAAAATCACCTGTTTTTAAAATCCCATCGGTAAAGTTAGCAACCCCTTTTTCTTCATCGACTTGCAAGTCTTCACACCCTACAACACAGCATACTCCCATTCCTCTAGCGACAACTGCTGCATGAGAAGTCATTCCGCCACGAGCTGTGACGATAGCCTCACTGACACTCATACCTTCAATATCTTCTGGGGAAGTTTCATTACGGACTAGAATTACCTGGCTGCCTTTATCAGACATTTCTTTTGCGGCTTTCGCGGTAAAAGCCACTTGACCCACCGCAGCTCCTGGACTTGCCGGTAAACCGCGAACAATTGCTGCTTTCTTTTTAGCATCATTGGTAAAACTTGGATGCATCAATTGCGCAATCATTTCTTCATCAAGGCGATTAATCAATGTTTCTTCACTGATTACGCCTTCTTTCATTAAATCGTAGGCGATTGCAACTGCCGCTTGGGGTGTGCGTTTACCATTGCGAGTTTGCAGCATATACAATTTTCCTGCTTCAATCGTAAATTCAACATCTTGCATGTCGCAATAATGCTTTTCAAGTTGCATAGCAATTTCAATTAATTCAGCGTATACATCTGGCATTTTTTCTTGGAGCGTACAAATTGGTTCGGGGGTTTTAATTCCTGCGACGATGTCTTCTCCTTGCGCTTTTAGTAAGTACTCCCCATATACGCCTTTTTCTCCTGTGGCGGGATTGCGGGTAAACATCACCCCAGTTCCAGAATTTTCAGAGTAATTACCAAAAACCATTTGTTGAATGGTAACCGCAGTGCCTAAATTATCCGAGATATTGTGAATACGACGATATACCTTGGCGCGTTGATTATTCCAACTGGAAAAAACTGCCTCCACGGCAATTTGTAATTGTTCAAAGGCATCTTGAGGAAATTTTCGCCCTGTTGCATGCGCAAAAATCTTTTGGTAATTCGAGATAATAGTTTCCCAATCTGACTTTTCTTTTGTCCCAGTTGGAATTGCTCCAAAATTTTCAGCTGGAATATTATACACAACATCAGCAAACATTTGAATGAAGCGACAGTAGCACTGAAAAGCAAAATCTTTATTTTGGGTAATTTCAGCTAGTGCATAAACTGTCTCATCATTTAACCCCAAATTCAAAATTGTATCCATCATTCCTGGCATCGAATATTTCGCACCACTACGAACCGATACTAGCAACGGATTAACACCTATACCAAAACTTTTATTCGTTAGCGTTTCCAATTCTTTTACTTGAAAATTAATTTCAGCTATCAAGCCTTTTGATAGTGTTTTTTCTTCTTGAGCTAAATAATTTTTACATGCATCTGTACTAACAATAAATCCATTTGGCACTGGTAAATCAAGATTTGTCATTTCACATAAATTAGCGCCTTTGCCGCCCAAAAGATCCTTCCATTCTTTTTTACCTTCTTGAAAACGATACGTTAATTTAGTCACACCATTACCTCCAAAGTGATATACTATTTAATATAAAACGACTATACCTTTGGAAATATATTTTGTCAACAAAAATATGTGATATACTGTTAATTAATTTAGTTACACTATATAATTATAATGTGTCACACCTGCATAAAAAGTGATAAAATCAAAAGATAGTATTTTATAAAAGATTGGAGGGATTGTGGTGGAATTATCTCAGCGACAATTAGCAATCACTGAAATCGTAAAGAAAAACCAACCAATCAGCGGAGAAAAAATTGCTGAAATTCTTGGTCTATCTCGTGCCACCTTACGAAATGATTTTTCCATTTTGACTATGACAGGTGTTTTGCAAGCACGTCCAAAAGTTGGCTATGTTTATGCTGGACCAATAAACCAGAGTGAAACCTTGGAGGAATTACTCGCGGTACCTGTGAGAGAAATTATGATTCCCCCTTTAAATATTTCACAAGAAAGTACGATTTACGATGGAATTACCACCCTTTTCATGTACGATGTCGGTTCCTTATATGTAGTAAACGATGCCCACGAATTAGTCGGTTTATTGTCCCGCAAAGATTTATTACGGGCCTCATTAAATAAGATGATTGATAAGACACCCGTAACAGTGGTCATGACGCGACTCCCGCAAATTAGTACTTGTTTTGAAGATGATCTGCTTTTAACTGCTGCAGAAAAATTGCGCACACTGCACGTTGACTCGCTACCGGTACTAAAAAAAAGCAATCCCAAAGTTGCTGTAGGTAAAATTACCAAAACCCGTATTCACGATTATCTAATTGAAAATATAAAGGAGTAAGCCGATGGAAAAGTTATCGATTGTAGTTATTTCAGATGTCTCAGGTGATGCTGCCCAAGTTTTAGCCAATGCTGCCGCCGGACAGTTTCGCGGAAAAGATATTGATTTGAAACGTTATCCTTTAGTTCGTGATAAACAAACGCTAAAGGAAATTTTAGCAGAAGCAAAAGAAAATAAGAGTGCAGTCCTGACTACTTTTATTCAAGATGAGTTAGCTAATGAAGTCAAAAGCTTTTGTCAGGAAAATAATCTACAACATCAAGAGCTTTTAAACTCCATTTTGCACATGTTCGAAACCTTGACAGATACAGCACCAATCAGCGACCCTTCGACGGTTAGTCAATTAAACGATCAATATTATTATCGAATGAATGCCATTAACTTTGCTTCTCGTTATGATGATGGTAAAGATCCCAAAGGCTTTTTAAAAGCAGACTTAATTATTCTAGGGCCTTCTCGAACGTCAAAAACACCACTTTCCATGTATTTGGCCAACCAGTCGATTAAAGTTGCCAATTTGCCCCTAATTCCAGAAGTGAGTTTACCGCAAGAATTAGAACAAGTCCCTAAAGAAAAGATTGTTGGCTTAATGGCCGATCCCCAATATATAAAAAAATTCCGTCACTCTCGACTTTATGCCTTGGGTCTTACCAATGGTAGCAGTTATACCGACGAAACCCGTATTCAAAACGAGATGCGCTATGCAAAAGAACTGTACCAAAGATATGGTATCCAATCATTTGATGTCACAAATCGCTCAATCGAAGAAACGGCTGGTTTAATTTTGGAGACTCACCCACATTTAGCCAGTCTTGGGAGCAAACTTTAAAATCACGCTAAAAATAAAGAGGATAAATTAAAATGCCAGTTTGACCTGATGCCTTTTAATTTATCCTCTTTATTAGTAAAACTGTATTCAACCAGCAATTGTACCATTGGGAACTTCTTTTTCTGGTATTGCTAAAACCGGCGTAATTTTATTGGTATAGCCTATATCAAAAAGCATCCCATGGGATTCAATCCCAAACATCAGCTTGGGTGCCAAATTAACGACAAATAATGCCTGCTTGCCTTCAATTTCTGCTTGGGGATTTTCTCGTTCTTTTTTCATCCCCACTAAAATGGTTCGTTGGAATTCACCGAAGTCTACCACTAAACCCACTAACTTATCAGAGGCAGTAATATCAAAAACTTTAACAATTTTCCCTACACGGATATCTATCTTGTCTAAATCTTTCATCGTAATCGTTGGTTTAACCATTTGTATTCTCTCCTTGGGTAAAATAGATTCTTCTACCAGCCATTTCAATTTTTTCAGTCTGAAATGCTTGTAATATTTCTTGGTGCAATTGTGTTGCGACGTAAGTACCCTCTGTATAGTAGACAATATAGCGAACTTTTAATACAATTCCGTCTTTTGTGACATCAACAATTTGAACTGGTTTTAATTCACCGTCAAACAACTGCATTTTTTTCATTACAGCTTTTTTAAACAGCTCATCTGCTAAGTATTCTTTTTCAAAATTTTCATAATAGTTTAAAAGAGATGCAGCTATAATTTTTTGTGCCAGTTGCCAATTACTTTCAAAAGCCAAATTGTAGCTGATTTCTTTCCAGACAAAAGGCGTCATCTCATTATAATTGTAAACTGCTTCTGTCAAAATTTTACTATTGGGAATTTTGACAGTTCGGCCTGTAGGGGCTTCTGCGTCAAACCAATGACTAATTTCCATGAGTGTAAAATATAAGATGCCAACAGAGATGATTTCACCTTTAACGTTACCAATTTCAATTCGATCATACATTCTAAAGTGATGCTTATTCACAATTAAAAACCAACCGGCCACATTACTGATTAATCCTTTAATCGCCAACGAAAGAACTAGACCAATAAAAATCAGTACAATTAATAATGTATCCAACGCATTTAACCACAGGCGCGTTAAGCTAATTAAAAATAAAAAACGCAATAAAAAACGTGTAATTGTTCCCACGATATTTAACGTTTTGACATCTTCAATAATTTTGCGCCAAAGCTGATGAAAAAGCCACTCCAAACCGATTAACAGTAGTAATAAGACGACTGACATGCCAATTTTACCACTGAACTCATTTGGATCTTGAATATTATTCATCATTTCTTCTAAAATTTTATCCCAAAAATTTTCTGTCGACTCCCCCATCACGGCTCTCCTTTTTTATGCCTTTCTTTTATGTTACGCCAAATGAGAACGTTAAACAAATATTAACTTGACGAGCATATAAATAAAGCCTTCATGCTTTATCTTGTAAAAACAAAAAAAACGACAAATCAGAAGTATAAAACTTGCTGATTTGTCGGATTAATTTAAAAAGGTAAGTCGCTACTCTACCCGTGGTTCTCTTGCTTGTTGTACATTTTCTTTCACGTCTTGCGCGCCATCACTGACTTTATCTCCGGCTTTGCCTAAAGCATTTTTTGCTTTTTCAGTTTGTTTAGAAGCAAATTCACCTGTAGCAGATGCAGCGTCAGATAGCTGATCTTGAACAGTAACAGAATCTTTTTCATATTGTTCTTTTGATTTCACATCGACAACGTCAACGTTAACTTCAATAACATCTAATCCTGTCATATTTTTCACTTCACGGGCAACGACTTCTTTGATTTGATTGTAGATAGAAGTAATGTCTTTGCCATATTCAGCTACAATGGAAAGATCTACTGCCACTTGTTTTTTACCAACTTCAACATCAATGCCAGAAGTTGGGTTGTCTGTATTCACTAATTTACCAGCAATATTAGAGAAGAAACCACCATCTACTGTTAGTAAACCGCTGATTTCATCAAGAGCGATACCGATGATTTTTTCAACAACTTTGTCATCAAAAGTCAATTCACCTTTAATCCCCTCAGCTTTTGGTACTGGTGGTTTTGGTGGTACCGGTTTTGTTTCTGGTTTCATACCTGGTGTTTTGTTTTCCATGTTAAATTCCTCCTAAATATTTGTTAACCGAACTTGCGGTTTAATCACTTAAATTTTTTAACGCTTTGAGCGGAATTGCTCAAAAAAACCAATTGATTGCAGATAAAAACCCAAATATAAGCCAATTGCAGTAAATATTACTAACAATAATGTCTTTAAAATACCAATCGTAAGAATTAATATTGCCAGTAATAAACCAAGGGCTCCACAAATCAAAGGATATTTATATTGTGCTGCTAATTCTTTCATCATTATCCCTCCTATAGAACTCTTGGCTCATCGTTTTCGTGTTTTTGATCACGAAAATCTTTGAAAATTACATCCGTTACGATTTCCTGTTTGGCACCAAATAATTGGTTTAAATCGGTCTTGATTTTATCTGCAAGCGCTTGTTGTCTTTGTGTAGTCTGAAAGACTTTGCGCATTTGACCACTAACGTAGATTTTAATTTTCTTTTTCTTAATCACAGCTTTAACTGATGGATTAGCAATAAAAGGTTCCTCTTTGACTGCTGTTAATACGTAGCTTTCGATTGCCTTTTTTTGGATTGTCAACGTTCCATTTTCAGTGTTAATTTCCAATTCATTACTAACTTTAGGAAAGAAAATAATCACAAAAATACTAATAATCAGCAAAATTAACAAACCTGCTGCCGACCAAAATAAAAATTGCCCCATGGCATCACCAATAAGTGGATACGTTGTAAAAGGGCGTAGTACAAAAGACCAGCCTGCCACATATTGTGTTGTAATCAAAGTGTGAAAAAGGGGAAAGAATAAGAAAAAGATTACTAAAAGTAAAACTACCTTTGTACTTTTTCGCATACAATCACTTCCTTTTAGGCTGCTTTTTTACCGACAAAAAATGATACGACCGCAACTAAGATAACTGCACCAATTAAAGATGGAAAAATTGCCATTCCTCCGATTACAGGACCCCATGTGCCAAATAGAGCTTGACCAATTGATGAGCCAATTAATCCTGCTAGTACATTTAAAATTAGTCCCATTGAAGAACCTTTATTTGTAATTGCACCAGCAATCGCTCCAATTACACCACCAACAATTAACGACCAAATAAATCCCATGATATACCCCTCCTTTTTAAAAGAATTTCAAACGTTTACTTTTTGTTAACTTCTATAAAAATCATAGCATTTTCTGAAAAAAAGCTTAAACAAAGTGTATCTAAGAAAAAGTGCTTTCATAATAAAAAAACAAAAAAATATTGAAGAAAAATGATATAAAACAAATAATATTGAATTAAAAAGGTTCCTTTATTCCTATCAAGCTACTGTTTGTCAACGTATTAAGAAATTATTAAAGAGTTAATTAAATAGCTTTTCTTTTAGGAAAACAGAAATTTTCACGTAATAAAAAAACAGCAATAAATATTAAGAATTTCTTAAGGAAAATTTCCTTCTCAGCCCCTTTTTGGAAAAACAAATAGCTGTAAAGCTAGTATTTAAATAAAAAAAGCACATTGCCAGCCTCTTTAAAGAAACTGACAACGTACTTTTGTAAATCGATAAGAAAGGATAAGTTTATCACAAGTAAAAATGGTGATTTAAATACTTTTGCTCTAAGTTATGGGATTTCTTCAGTCTTTTTATTAATGAATATTACCAATCAACCGACGAATTGGTTTTTTAGCACAATAAAGTAGGATTCCTACAACAACGGCTACCCCACCAACAATCGCAAAGTAACTTCCTTCTGTGCTAGGTGAATAAAAACGGGTTATTTGCGCATTGATTGCTTGTGAAGAAGCATCTGCTAATAACCAAATAGCCAAGGTCTGCGCTTCAAAAGCTTTTGGCGCTAATTTGGTCGTGACAGACAAGCCCACCGGTGAAAGGCACATCTCACCGGCAATCATAATAAAGAAACTCCCTACTAACCACATTGGGCTTACTTTATGATCAACGCCGAAAATTAAGCTTGGAAACATCAACAATACAAAGGAAAGCCCTGCTAAGATCAAGCCAATCGCAAATTTCACTTCTGTAGTTGGCTGTTTTTTACCTAACTTTGTCCATAGAGCGACAAAAACTGGCGTCAACAATACGACGAACAACGGATTTAAGGTTTGGTATAGACTAGCCGGAATCGCGATGCCAAAAATGGTAGATTGGGTACGATCCGCCGCAAAAAGTGCCAATATTGATGAGCCTTGTTCTTCTAGTGACCAAAAAACTATCGCGGATAAAAACAATGGGATATAGGCTAAAACTTTTTTCTTTTCATCAGCGGTAACGTCTTTTGAACGTAACATCGTCGTAAAGTAATAGACCGGCAGCAATATTCCTAAAACACTAATACTGTCAATAAAGAAATCAACATCCAAACGGTTGAAAATAAACGCTCCACCAAAAAGGATGCCAACTAAAATTACAGCCACAACCAAATTGCGGAAAAATTTGGTCCGTTCGGCGCCGACTAATGGATTGGCAACGTTAACGCCAATATTTGCTAAAGTTTTGCGTCCTTGGATACGGTACTGGACTAAACCAAAGAACATCCCCACTGCTGCAATTGAAAAACCTAAGTGGTAGTTAACATTTTGTCCTAGCGTCCCCACCACAAGCGGGGCGATCAGACTACCGATATTAATCCCCATATAAAAAATGGAAAATGCTGTATCGCGGCGTAAATCCTCTTTGGAGTAAAGATGGCCCACCATACCGGAAACATTTGATTTGAGCATCCCGGTGCCAATCACAATTAAAATCATCGAAATAAAAAGTGCTGCTAAACCAAAAGGCGTTGCTAAGACAAGATGACCAAACATAATAAAAATACCGCCATAAAATACTGTCTTGTGGGATCCCAACAATCGATCAGAGATCCAGCCTCCCACGATACTCGACATATAAACTAACGAACCATAAATCGACATGATAGCAACTGCAGTTGATTTAGGCAAACCCAAGCCGCCATTTGTAACGGCATCATACATATAATAAAGTAGAATTGCGCGCATACCGTAGTAGCTAAATCGTTCCCACATTTCAGTGAAAAACAATGTCGCTAGCCCTCGCGGTTGCCCCATAAAAGTTTTTTCTTCCATAAAAAAGCCCCTTTTGCTTCATTTTTTAAAATAAAGAAATTTTTCTGAAAATTCACAGGGACTAGTTTATTCTTTTCACTTATAAAATTCAAGAATAATTAACTGAGAGAATTTTGGGGAAAGTACTATTTTTTTTAACCACAATTAAAAATTCATTTTCAAGATAAAGCGGGTTATTTTTAAATCAGGCTTTTATAATCTTTTTCATGAGATAAAGGTTGGTTTTTTCACATTAATCAATTTGCTAAAAGCGCAGTGAGCTTCATAAATTAAGCCGATTTGAAAATTTTTTCTTAACTAGTTGATTACTTATTTCTTCATCAATCGTTGCAATCATTGCAATCAATTTTTCTTTTGAAAAAGTGTTAAGCGTTTCTGTTCTTTAATTACAGATCGAACCTACCCACAAAGTACCGGTAAGATACCTAGTATCACCACAGTTTCTGTACGCATACTATTAGATAAAGCCGCAGTGACAAAATAAACCATAAATTTATTAAAAAATACGTTATCTGGCAAAGAAACGATGAATCTATTATAAAAAGTGAGTATCCCGTGGAATGGTGAATGACAAACAGAATGATCAATTGTTTATCATTTAGATGATTTTACTGTCGATCTTGTTAACGATATGAATTATAAAAATCTTCATCATTTTTCAGAAAACAGCAATTAAACAAACACTTCACACACTATATTCAAACCAAAAAAAACAAAATAATGCAAATACAAACAAAAAGTAGTAAAATAAAAATGAAAAAAGAAAGGGGTTACGAAATGAAAACAGTAAAAGATTCATCTTTCAAATCTTATGGCCGCGTTATCACAGAACATGATTTCAGCAACATGATTCAAGCAATGGAAGAAAAGAACATGATTGGTGTACCAGAATCTGGTAATCAATATATCGCATCAGTACCAGCTATTGAAGCATTGCCAGAATTTGATTGGGTTAGAAAAAATATTTTTGCTGGCCTATCGATTCAATTTGGTTCTGGAGCCGGTCACAACCACGCCATTACCGCAATTGAATTTCATCAAGGCAGTGAAGTCATCGTCGCTGTAACCGATGCGCTATTAGTTGTTGGGCATCGTTATGACATTGTCAACAATACTTACGACGCCCAATTAATGGAAAGTTTTTTATTAGAAAAAGGAACTGCAATTGAGCTATTTGGCACAACCTTGCACTACAGTCCAATTGAAACAAACAAAACGGGTTATAAACAGGCCATCGCCCTAATCAAAGGCACCAACACTCCACTAACAGAAGAGGTGGACAACCCATTAGTTAAAGTCACCAATAAATTCATGTTAGTCCATGAATCACGTAAAGATAAAATTTCCGACGGCTTTTTGGTTGGATTAATTGATAAACGAATTTAGACTTATTTGAAATACGAGTATAAAAAGTTTGTTACCACTAACTTTTTATACTCGTATTCTTTTGTGTATTTAAAAATGTCTTTTATTTAGCTAAGTAAAGGATTAATAATAGGGACTAACAAAGTAAAAAAAGAACCCTTATAGAATAAGGGTTCTATACGAGCAGCTTTCCCGTGTAAAGCGCGCAAGTAGTACAATTTCGCACGACGAACTTTACAGAAGAATCATTATCTTTTTTGAGATCATCGCGTCCACCATTGAAAGAATTGACTGTTCCATCTTGAAGGACTTGTAATACATTTCTGAAATCAATATTTTTGGGGATAACAAAAAAATCCGCTAAGACTGTTGGACTTAAACAATCTTGCGGATTCATAATCATAACTTTATGAAAAATAATTTGAATTTATTACCAAGGCTGTTTAGTTGGTCCAACAGTAAACTCATTAACATTCGTATCTTCTGGTTGATCAATGGCGAATGCAACGATACTTGCAATACTTTCTGGCCCAATCTGATATTTTTCATACGTTGCAGACATTCCTTTTTCAGTTTCGGTATCCGTAATGGTATCCAATAACTCTGTTTGAATTGCTGCAGGATAAATTGTTGCCGTCCGAATATTCGAACCTTCTTGAGCAGACTCCATGCGCAATACTTCCATTAAATCACGTACTGCCCACTTTGTAGCGCCATAAACTGCTCCGCCCGGATAAGCTTTTAGACCCGCGACTGATGATGTGGTAATAACATGACCTGATTTTTGTTCTTTAAAAGTTGGAAGCACTGAAGCAATTCCATTTAAAACACCTTTCAAATTGACATCGACCATACGATTCCACTCATCTGTCTTTAGCTCTGATAATGGTGAGTTCGGCATTAAGCCTGCATTTAAGAAAATCACATCGATTTTGCCAAAGGTATCCTTTGCCAATTTTACAAGCGCATTATTGTTCGTCTAAATCAACACCACCTAGATTTGAATAAACAATATCAACATTTTTCATGGCTTCAAGTAATATTGGCGTGTCATAGATATCTCCGTCAACTAATTGTACGCGATTATTATTTTTATATTGACTTAGACGATCTGCATTTCTTAAAAATAAAACCAATTGATGATCCGTTTCATTTAATAGCTTTTCTGTAACTAATCGTGCCATCGCACCATTTGCACCGAGAATCATAATTTTACTCATTGATTATTCCTCCTATTATTGCCTACTTATTTATTCATTCATATCTTTTTCCCATTCACGAATGGTACTCACTCGTGTTTCTGAAGCTAATTTTTCTAGTTTATTGATTTCTTCAATCTGTAAGGAAATGGTTGTCGCAAAAGCAGCGTCCACTACTTGATCCACTTTAGTAACTCCAATAATTGGAATAGTCCCTTTTCCTATTGCCCAAGCAGTAGCGATTTGTGCGACAGTTGCCTGATGTTCTGCAGCAATTTTTTTCATCTCACTTATCAATGGAGTTAATGACGTCATAAAAGGATTATATGACTTTGCTCTTTCGCTACCTTCTGGAAATAAATGATCTCTGTCATATTTTCCTGATAGTGCGCCTTGTTCTAAAACCATGTAAGAAAAGAATGCAATATCGTTTTCCTTGCAGTAATCAATTATTCCCGCTTCCTCAGATGAACGATTTAAAAGACTAAAGTGATTTTGGATGGCCGATAATTTCAACCCTTCATTTTCTAAAATTTCTTTCGCCATTTTAATCTCATCTAGATTATGGTTAGAGACGCCAATGAATTTAATTTTACCAGCCTTTGCTAAAGGAGTGATTTGCGGCGTCCAACGCTTTACATCTGCTGGATTATGAATCCAATAAATATCTGCATAATCTGTCCCTAAGCGCTCCATACTTTCAGCAAACATATGTGTAACAGCCTCAGATGTTTCATCCGCAATTTGTGGTGTAAATTTAGTTGAAAGAATCCAATCTTTCCGAAGAATATCTTTTGTAAGTTCTCCTAAAATCTGTTCAGAAGCCCCCATCCCATAAACAGCTGCGGTATCCCATAAATTTAGTCCTTCAGCCATTGCTTTCTGAAAAACAGGACGAAAATCTTCAACTGTATACTCATTTCCAAAATAACCATTTTTTGTATCCCCCCAAGCCCATGCACCTAAAGCAATTTGAGGTAGTTTCAATTTATCTTGTATTGTTGTCATTTCTTTTCCTCCTATTTACCTTCAAACATAGTAATGTTTTTAGATATTCTAGATGGCACATATTCGTTTACCTCATAAGTAGCATCGTTGGGAAAGTAAACATCTTCTGAAAGAATTTGATCTAATTCTTCACGATTTTTAACTTGTGCAAGAATAACTCCCGATAGTTCATATGTTTTTGATGGTCCAACCATCAAAAATTTTCCTTCATCAAAATATTTTCCAAACCAGTTTTGGTGTTCCTTCAAATGTTCTGCTGCTGATGGATCCGAAGGTTTTTCCTTGATAGAAACATTGATTAAATACATCTTTTTTCTCCTTTTTCTTCTGCTTTCAACAGTTGATTTCTTCTTCTGCTATTCATTCTAAGACTTAACCTTTAGATTAAGTCAACCTATAAGGCTCAATAGAATATACATTGATTTTTTAAAGAGATTCATTTTTTTCTATTGACTTAACCTTGACCTTAAGTGCTAGAGTGACCATACAGTGATACAACTATTGGAGAAGAAAGCGGCAAAAATGGTCAGAGAAATTATTTTCTCATTCATCACCACTGTTTTATTCGCAGTTTTTGTATCAAAAAAGTTTATTATAAAAAATAAAGTGAGGAATGAATATGAAAAAGATCATTGAACAACAACATTTTACTGGTGAGCGTTCTTTCTCTTGATAATATGGATGGATTTCATTTTGAACTAAGGCGGGAGTTGTTTCAACTTGAGGCAAAAATTCTTCCAATTCTTCTACATACCAATTAGATAATCCTATTGAACGAATTTTCTTGTCCTTTACAGCTTTTTCCATTGCTTTATATGCTTTAACGTCACCCTCTCCTGGATGATGTAAAAGCATCAAATCAACGTAGCCAATGTTTAATTTCCCCATTGCTTCATCGATTGCTTGATTCGCTTTATCAAATTGACTAGGATAAATTTTAGTGATGACAAAAATTTCTTCACGCGGAATACCTGATTTACGAATTGCATTACCAACGGCTTCCTCATTACGATACATATAAGCTGTATCAATCAGACGAACACCACTCTCCAATGCAGACAAAATTGCATCTTCACATTCTTCGTTTTCTAAGCTGTAAGTTCCAATTCCAGCTACTGGCATTTTGTAGCCGCTATTTAAAGTGATAGATGAAGCATTTCCATTTTTGCCATGCTCTAGATTAAAGTTACTAATATCCGTAACTTGACTTGTCTTCTTAGGTATATTTAGCTTTGAGAACCATGTTTTAAGTTCTTTAGTTGAAACATTTTTATCAAAACGTTTTCCAGATAACCAATTCGTCTGATCATTTGTAATGCTCTCAAGCTCCTCGCCACTTGAACCGATTCCACTACCTCCCGACGTACATAGAGGAACGATGGTTTTCCCTGTAAAATCATAACTCTCCAAAAAAGTATAAATCACTTTTGGGGCACTCCCCCACCAGATTGGATATGCTAAGAAAATGACATTATATTGCGAGACATCATTCAATTGACTAGATAATTTTGGCCGTGAATTTGGGTCATTCTGCTCAATACTAGATCGTGACTTTGGATCATTGTACTCTAAATCGGTTGCCGTATAATTCTCTTCTGGTTGAATCTCATGAATATCAGCTGATAACGTTTCAGCTAAGCGATTAGCAACAGTTTTCGTATTGTTTGTACAAGAAAAATACGCGACTAAATATTTATCTTCTTTTCCTCTCTCTCTTTTTGTCCTTTTTGCTGTTCCAATTTTCATGTCTTCATTTTCCCCTCCTATTTTTGAGATTTCACTACCACAACTACCTAGCATTACAAGACACAAAATACTTGATACTAATAGTATTACCTTCTTCATAGCTTCGCTCCTTCATCATCTTTTTCTTATCAACTTAGGGAATCTTCATACGAATTAATAGCAATCTCCAATCGGATTAACCCATCCAAAAGCGGATTCTTAGGTGTTGCAAAATTCAAACATATAAAACCTCTACCATTTCTTACGATCATACTGCCTTTTGAAACGATTAATTTTGTCTTTTCACGAATAAAATCAGTATATTTCGCATTATTCACTGTTAATGCAGCCACTGCGGTAGTATTAGCAAAAAAGTTTGGTTCGGCCACTTCGTCTGCATTGATGCCCTTTTTTATTAATTGTCGCAGTATTCACTTTTCACGATAGTTACTGAGATTTTTAAGCCAGCAAAAATGATGCTTTGCTTGATGTAAGACACATAACTATTTATTCTGAAATAGGATGTTTATAGGTGATCGCTCAAAGTCCATATCTGCCCCACACTGGTAATACATTTCTATTTAAAGGAATCTATTTTGCGCCTGACTACTAATCCATCAAAAACAGACAAATTTCATCGCCTACTTGACTAATAGCATATTCCTTAACCTGAACATTAAGTCAAGAGGATTTGAAAAGAACAGATTATCATACAATCAAATCATCTTTAGAAGATTTTAATTCAATAAAATTTTTTCAAATGGAAAACTTATACTGTAAAAATAAAATTCAAAAAAAGTTTAGTTAGCAGTCTTGAAATACTTTTAGTTTTATGTCGAAATATTTTCTAATGAGCCCTTTACGCGAATTTCTAACAATTTAGAAATAGAGAATTTTGAACTTCAACTAAAAAATTCAATAAAAATGTAGGAGGAAAAAAACTCAAATTTTTTCTCACTTTGTATTTCTTTGAAAATGTTGTCAGATCATTCCAGATTGTTTTTTACCTTTTTGACTGCGTATGTAGTCAAAAGCGGAAACCTTGAGGAAATCTGGAATAAAAAAAATTTATACTAAAAGAGAGTAAAAAAAAAGCCCTTGATAGACAAGGACTTCTCACATTCGAAATTTGATAGACAGAATTTTGCTTTCTTATCTTCTGATTTCTTTGATACTTGTGAAAAGTCGCTAAAGCATTACTATATAACGATTTTTATTCCCTTTGACTACACTTTGACTACTTTATTAAAAATTGGTCTTTTAGGAATCCTATAATACCAGTGTTTTCACCGTGTTTTAGTCTTCCAAAGAACGAAATGCAAGTAATGGTTTTACCTTTTCATTATTAGTCAAATGACGGTAGATTTTTGAAGTCGTTTTGTCCGTATGACCTAATCGATCCTTCAAGACATCCCAACTACAATACTCGGCTACTAGACTAGCCATTGTGTGGCGAGCTAAGTGAGTATGGAATGACTTTCCAATCCCTGACCGCTCCACGCACCGCTTAACGTGATCATTTACATATTCCCTGCGATAAGGCACCCCACGTTTACTAGCATCTAGATAAACAAATAAATAAGTCCCATCCACAATAAAGCGATGATGCCCTCTCATCTCAGCTAAAGCACGAATCAATTGCTTTAGTTTTTCCATCGCCAATGGTGTTACCGGCACTCGTCTAGCAGAACTAACTGTCTTAGTAGTTTCAATACGAAACTCTTTACTCTTTCCTTTAACCGCTGTCTGTTTATAAAAGAGAATTTCATTTCTTTGAAAATCAATATCTTCTGGTTGCAAAGCAAGTGCCTCACTAACGCGACAGCCTGTATAGAATAGAACATGAAAGAGAACTGACATAGGTAATTCTTCATGGACAATGCCATAGTTCAAGAACGTCCTCAACTCATCTACCGTCAAAAACTTATCTTCTACATTGTTGACAGCTTCTTTTAAATCCCGAACGGTTACTTGATACTTATAAAGAAGTAACTCTCTGACTTCTTGCATTTCCGTAATCTTTTGATCCAGTTCTTCTAATTGATCAAACAAAATCTGTTTTTGAGATTCTTCCACATCTTGTTTTCCTCGCAATTGAGCTAAATTGGCAAACTCAATGAGAGACTCCACCGATAAACCGGCATTCCGCAAGTTTTTGGCTAGATAAATCCAGTTTAGATCATTAGTGGAATACTCACGATAACCACTTTTGTTACGATGAACTGGGGGAATCACCCCAACCCGTTCATAGTAGCGTAACGTATCCACACTTAAATCAAACATCTCTGCGGCTTTTTTGATATTCATATCATGACCTCCTCAATCTCTTACAAACATGATAAACCCTAGAGCGGACTCTAGGGCAAGCTTTTTGCTGGAGAAAGATGGAAGAACGATCATAAGCCCGTATTCTCTTATATTTTCCTGATAAATCCCGTTTCTTGTTAACCTCAATCTTTGACTATAGTCAAAATAAAAAAATCTATCCATGGAATCTCACACATCGATCTCCATTTTCGAAATAGTTTTCTGCTAGATTCCAGCTTATTAGCCTTGCCTTAAAGTGAACTCCATGGAGTACAATAAAAGAAGAGATTTTCGCAATGTATTTCTAAAAACAATATAGGGAGTGTTCTTATGAAAGTCGCAACATTTATTGAACCCGGGACAATGGCAATAAAAGAAACAGCAAAACCAGTTGTCGAAAAAGACACGGATGCCATCATCAAGATTGTCCGAGCTTGCGTGTGCGGATCTGACTTATGGTGGTTTCGCGGCATCTCCAAAAGAGAACCCAACAGCACGACTGGTCATGAAGCCATCGGGATTGTCGAAGAAGTCGGTGCCGCAGTAACTGCAGTCAAACCTGGTGATTTTGTCATCGTCCCATTCACTCACGGCTGTGGGGAATGTGCTGCCTGTAAAGCTGGTTTTGATGGCAATTGTACAAATCGAGAAGCTGGTGCAAATGGTGGTTATCAAGGCGAATACCTGCGCTTTATCAATGCACAATGGGCACTAATTAAAATCCCTGGAAAACCTGCCGATTATTCTGAAACTATATTGAATTCCTTTTTGGCTTTAGCCGATGTCATGGCCACAGGCTTCCATGCTGCAAAATCAGCTGAAGTGGTAGAGGGGTCCACCGTAGTTGTCATTGGCGACGGTGCCGTTGGTCTTTGCGGGATTATCGGAGCTAAATTGCTTGGAGCAACGCGGATCATCGCCATGAGTAAATACGAAGAGCGGCAAAAATTAGCCCGGGAGTTCGGTGCTACAGATATTATTGCTGAGCGTGGAGATAAAGGGATTGCTAAAGTAATGGAACTTACTCATAACGATGGTGCAGATGCCGTGTTGGAATGTGTAGGCACGGAAATGTCCATGGATACTGCCGCAAAGATATGTCGTACCGGAGCGGTAATTGGTCGTGTAGGCGTGCCACAAAAAAATGAAATGAATACCAGTGCCCTTTTCTGACAAAACATTGGACTAAGAGGTGGCGTTGCTTCAGTTACTACCTATGATAAAGAAATCCTCCTCGATGTCGTCTTAAAAGGCGAGATTGAACCGGGGAAAGTCTTTAATAAGCAATTTAATTTGGATGATATCCAAGCGGCTTATGAGGCAATGGATAAGCGGGAGGCAATTAAGTCCTTAGTCATCGTCAGCCAGATGGACTAGGATTCCCTAATAAACAAAAAGAGCCATAATCGTATTTTTCGCTTACGATTACGGCTCTTTTTTAGCGTCTATGAAAATCTATCAGATGATGCTATTTTCCGCCTCAGTATTACTGTCACTTGCAACCCATTATCGTATTGATTGCTCCTTAATATTCATTTTCAACAAAGCTTCCTCCAGCAGATTCGATTAGTTTCTTCATTTCTGCCATGGTAGCAGATAAAGGGCTAGAGGCACTCGTCGCAAAGGGAATCACCTGTTTACCAGTGAAATCTGGTTGGGCAAAGAGGGTGTGAATAATCATCGGCGGCCGATCCCACCAATTTGGATACCCCACGTAAATGCGATCGTATTGGGTGAAGTCAGGCAACTCACCGGAAATCGCCGGCATAATCTCCTGATCCTTTTCTTTTTCCCCTCGAGTAACGATATCATCATAGTTGGTTGAATAAGGTTCTACGGGTTGTAATTGATACAAGTCTGCAGCCGTTTTTTGCTGTAGTTGCATTGCAGCTTGTTGCGTCTTCCCTGATAATGAAAAATAAATAATCAATGACTTCTTAGACATAAGAATCACCGCTCCTCTCTAACGTTAACTGGACTTAATAAACTGGTCGATCTTCGCCTTGCGTATCCGGATCGGCAATCCCCACACTATCATTTGCCAAGAAACTAGGATCCGCGACAATTCGTAAAACCACATCCGCAATACTTTCCCGGGAACCAGAAACACCTAGATAGGGTTCATCCTTATGGGTAATGTCATACTTGATATCCCGATCATTCAGCCATGGCAGGCGCAATGTGGTATAAGTTAAGCCGGAAGTTGCCATAATTTCATCGGAGCGTAACGCGGATGGCAAGCCACTTCCAATGGTTTCTTGATTCCACCGACCGTATTCACCGGGCACTTCATTATAGATTCCCAAGACATTTGTATAAATCAAGCGCTCGACTCCGGCTGCTTTCATGGCGTCCACAACATATTGCGTTTGATGATTATCCGCTGTTTGATCCACCACACCCACAAACACGATATCTTGACCGGCTACAGCTGCTTGGATATCTGCCATGCTGTCGAGACTGCCTTCAATCAATGTCACTCGCTCATTATTAACAAGTTGATTTAAGCGAGACTTTTTACGCAAGAATAAAGTCAAGTGAACATCGGAAAATTGTGCTTCTGTTAAAATCCGTTGCTCAATAATTTGTGAAATCTGACCGTTCGCCGCCATAATTAGTACATTTTTTGTCATTTTATACCCCTCCAAAAATTATCATTAGCAGCATTCATTCAAGAGCTAAAATCGAAATTTTACAGACGCCTTTCATGTAAAGTGAGAGACTTCCTACTTCAGCACTTTTGTGATTACTGCTTGATTACAGAACCTAGTCTAAACCCTGAAGTAGACTCCAGAGCAAGTATTTTGTTTGTATGTTAGAGTGAAAACTTATTCCGGTCCAAACGACGCATCGTCCTGATTGTGATATTCTTTTTGCAAGGTAATGAACTTTCTAAAGACAATCTGATTTCAGATCAATCCATCTCCCACAAAACAAAGAAATAGAGTCAATAATCGTATTTCTTTTACGATTATTGACTCTATTATTTTTATTAACTTACGATAAATAATCTCCTGAGGTTTCACCAAAATCCTTCATCAGTTAAAAGATGCCGTTCTAGTAAAAAAAGCATTTAGCCGTATCAAACAACCTCTGACAGAGGTTGAGATTTTTCATACTGATCGTGGAAAAGAGTTTGATAACCAAGCTATTGATGAATTATTAACAACTTTTGACATCAATCGATCATTGAGTCATAAAGGCTGTCCTTTTGATAATGCCGTAGCTGAATCAACTTATAAGTCGCTGAAAGTAGAATTTGTCTATCAATACACATTTGAAACCTTACAACAATTGGATTTGGAGTTATTTGACTATGTCAATTGGTGGAACCACCTTCGGTTGCACGGTACACTTGGCTACGAGACACCGGTTGGTTACCGTAACCAGAGATTGGCGCAGCGAATCCTTGATAATGAGCTCGGATGTGCTAACGCTAGCGAGGCAGTCTAACTTTAACTGTTAGCTTCTGCCGAAGATCGTCACATCCGAGGAGGCTCATTGTCAAGGACAATCGGAATAGCATACGGAAAGAAGTTCTGCACCTTATAAAATTTGTCAAAAAAACTGTTGCCATTCCAATATGATTCAATTTTCGGTACTGCCGTGACGTACATTTTTGTTTCATAACCTTTAGATTGAAGCATTGTGGCTGTTTGGATAGGAACGTCTGTTGTTCGTCCTGTTCCTTCAATCACTAAATTATAGCCTTGATCGCTTAAACGGCTAATAAGTGCTTCTGTCATACGAACATAGTTGATTTATTCACCATACTTCCCATTACATCGTAAAACGCTATATTTAAGATTTCAAACAACTATATTAATAGGAAGAAAACTTCATTTTTCCTCTTAGTTCTATAAAAAGTGTGGCTAATTTGAGGCAAAATATTAAATTAAATTTGCCACAAATTAATGGCTCCACTATTATTTTAAATCAAGAAGTAGTAAATAATCTTATTTTTTTACTACCAGACTGTCTTTAGATATTAGCTTTTCGTCACCCACTACAGTTGACATAGACCCACAAAAAACTTAAAAACCTTGCGATGTAAGACTGGCACGGAGAAGACCAATCTATCATCACAAGGTAAGAGTATTCAAATCTTATTGAAGACTCAAATAATAACAAATTTTAATTAAGGATAGTAATATCATAGATTTTTCTAGAAGTTTCTTGAGGTGAAATTTTCGTTACCTGTCTTTTATCTTCTAAGAAATTACCTTCTTCAAGTGAAGTGGAGAGACCACTCCAAGGTTCCAAAGCAATGAATGGACTTTTATTAGTTGTAGACCACAGAATCAAGTTCGGAAAATCATCAAAATATACTCGAAGACCTTTACCAGACTTCCTTGACCGAAGCGTTACGCTACGAGACTTGAGCTGGTCAAGTGTAATGGCATCATGGGAAAAAAGTGAGTAGTCCAAATCGAGAATCTTTTGATTTTCCAAAAAAGGTGTCCGATCTTGCAAATCTAATAATCCTGTCTCAGGAAAACTCTTTGGTATCGAGCAAGACTCAACCTCACTAAATTCAATATAATAATCCTCATAGTTTTCACCTTCTACTAAAGGACAATTGAATGCTGGATGGGCTCCAATAAAGTAAGGCATTGTTTTTTCCATTTCCAAGTTCGTTACCTGAAATTCGGTTCTAATTGATTTACCATTCAAGGTATAAACAACTCTCAGTTCAAACTGATATAGGTAATTATCAAGCATCTCAGCATTTGGTTTAATACTAAAGGTCACGCTATTATCATTGACTTCTTCCAGAATAAATTCTTCTTTTCGAACAAAACCATGTCTACGAATAAGACCTGTAAAAAAGGGTCTTTCTTGAGGTCTATAAATAGCCCAATCATTTCGTAAACTACCACAGATAGGAAATAGAATAGGCGCCTGTCCATTCCAATAATTTGGATCAGCTTGCCAGAGATACTCTATCCCATCCTTGTCTTTAATCGAAGTCAGTTGACCACCAAGTGTTTTAAACTGAACAGTAAGATACTCGTTTTTTAATTCGATAGTCACAACTAATTCCTTTCTTTTTATTATTGGAAAGGCAAATAATTTACCTCGAAGTGAATAGTCTCACGTATTTCTACATCGAGTGATTGTAAAAATTCCCATTCAAATGCTGATAACTCTAAATCAGAATGGCAAATCCACTCTTTTCCAGTTGAAACATACCATTTACCACATTTTAGCAACGGGGTAGCTTCAAGCTCAGGAATCATAGGACAATCTTCGAAACTAACAATATATACCTTTTCAAATCCTGGTCTAAATAAGTGTTGTACTTTTTCTAAAGTATCGGATAACAATTTTTTACATTTTCAAGTAATATTACTCTATCACTTGAGTTTCTGCTACTTTCTTATACCAATGAGCTGATTTCTTAGGATAGCGTTCTTGCGTGTCAAAGTCTACATAGAATAGTCCATAACGTTTTTCGTATCCGTTTGACCATGAGAAGACATCCATAAGTGACCAGATGAAGTAACCTTTAACATTTGCACCATCCGCAATTGCGTCTGATAAAACTTCCAAGTGTTTCTTCACGTAATCAATACGACCATCATCATAAACGGTATTATCTACAAACTCATCTTTGTATCCAAGACCGTTTTCAGTGATGTAAATCTTCTTGTAGTTTGGATAATCATTTTTCACTCGCATGATTTGGTCATACAAGCCTTCAGGATAAATAATCCAGTCCCAATCCGTTCTAGGCACATAATCTGGTGCGATTCGGCGACCAACACCTTTAATCTGGTACTTAGAACTTCCTTTTTCACCCTTACCATTGTGAATGATTTCAGTCTCACCATCAAAGGTTTGCATCCAATCACTCATGTAGTAGTTGATACCAAGGAAATCGTTCAAATCTTTAGCTGCTTCAAGTGCTTGGAAGTCTTCATCACGAAGATCAAGTTCTCCACCATTTTCAGCTAGGATGTGGTTGACCCCTTCCATCGTTTTATCTGAATAGTGTCCAAGGTAGGTTGCATCCAAGATAAATTTGTTATGGATGATATCTTCTAACTCAGCGGCACGAACATCTGCTGGATTTTCTGGATCATAAGGGTATTTGGTTGGCAACGCATGTACTACACCAATTTCGCCTTTATAACCTTTATCTTTATACAATTTCACAGCACGTGCATGAGAAACCATCATATTGTGGTGTGATTGGAAGACTTTGGCAAGATCATATTGAATGCCTGGAGGGAATTTACCAACCAAGTATTGACCATCTCCAATTGGGCCAATTTCATTGAAAGTTGTCCAGTAGTTTACTTCTGGGAACTCTTCAAAACAGAAAGCGGCATAATCTACAAAGTGTTCTATATTTTCGCGGTTTAAGAAATCTCCATCTGAGTGAAGAACTTCTGGTGTGTCAAAGTGGTGCAAAGTCACGAATGGCTCAACATGACGTTTGTGGCACTCGGCAAAAAGATTATGGTAGAATTCAACACCTTTTTCATTTACTTCGCCATAGCCAGTTGGGAAAATACGAGACCAGGCAATTGAAATACGAATACCATTAACGCCATATTTTTCAGCTAATTCTAAATCAACAGGATATTTATGGTAAAAATCACTTGCAGGCTCTGCTGTGTACCAATAATTATCTTCAAGATACTTATCCCATGCAACTGGGCCTTTACCATCCGTGTGAGTCGCACCTTCTGCTTGATAAGCAGCTGTAGCACCACCAAAAATAAAATCTTTAGGAAGTGTTTTAGTCATAACTATAAATCCTTTCAAAAAAAGCATTTGAGACGATATTCTGAGTTCCGGAAACCAAGGAAATGAAATGAAATGCAATGATATGGTTAACAATATTATAAGGAACTGAAAGAATAATCTCGTCTCAAATAACTTTTACAAATTTATTAATCAAACTGTTGTTGAACAAATGCAAGAGCACCTTGTCCATCACGTGTCAATTTGATATATTGAGCTCCTTCAGTTTTTGCAAGTTTAATGCCCAATTTATCTGTTTCAGCCTTCATATCATCGAAGTTTGAAGAGACCTGTGGAGCCAAGATAACCAAGTCAAACTCTGGCAACATTTCACGGTGAGCACCGTAACTACCCGCTGCCGCTTTGACTGGAACATTGTATTCTACTGCTGCTTTGTTCAAGGCATTGGCAAGCAAGCCACTTGTACCTCCACCTGCACAAAGAACAAGGACATTAGTTTCTTTTGTTATATTATTGTTTGCTGCTACATCTTCTTTAGCAACGCCTGCTTTTCCAAGAACGGCATCTGCTTTAGCAGTATTGAAGTTTACAGCTACTTTTTCTTTAAGAGCATCGTTTGTTTTACCAGAACGTTCTTCTTCAAGAATTTGTTCATCGTATACCTTAACAAATGGGTAATAAATGATAGTATCAACAACTACCAAGAGTACGGCTAAGATAAATGATAGAACTTGGAAGTTAGTACCGAGTACAATTCCCAACGGACCAGGAGTAACCCATGGAAGGTTGGCAGAGAATGAGTTCATGTTCAATGTGTCAACAAAGAATTTAAAGATCCAAACGTTGACAATCGGAGCGAAAATGAACGGTACAAAGAAAATCGGATTCAATACGATTGGTGCACCAAATAAGATTGGCTCATTAACCCCAAAGAATGTTGGAACAACTGAGGCACGTCCGATGGCACGGTTACGTTCTGATTTACAAATCCACATGAACAAGAATGGAACAATCAATGTGGCTCCTGTTCCACCCATGGTAACAATAAACATTTGAGTACCAGAAGTGATAACTTTATCTGCATGTTGTCCAGCTTGGATAAGATGCAAGTTGGTATCGATATTGGCATAAGTGATAGCAGCGATTGCTGGTTCGACAATTGAAGGACCGTGGATACCAACAAACCAGAAGAAGGCATAAGCACCAAAGATAAGTGTAATTCCAAGGTAACCATCTGCAGCTGAGAAGAGAGGAGCAAGAAGGGTACCGATTGATTCTGCAACGGTTACACCAAGAGTTCCCTTAACAATGAGTTCAAGTCCATAAAGGAGAACAACCGATACAGTGAATGGAATCAAGTCTTTAAATACTTGAGAGATATTTGGTGGAACCTCTTCAGGCATACGAATAGTAACATTATTTTTCACACAGACCTTGTAAACATTAACTGTCACAAAGGCTGCAATAAATGCTGTCAAAAGACCTTTTGTTCCCATGAAGGCTGTCAAGAAGCCTCCTTCTTTTGCAGGCTCAGCTGCCATCAAAAGGAACCCTACCATAGACGCTAGCATCGTAGATAAGAAGTTAATCTGATTGGTCGCAGGTAGGTCACGGTTCATTGAGTCCGTCAAAGCTTTAGCGGTAGTACCACCAACAAAGAATGCTAGGATACCCATCGAATAGCTATAAGGAGTCATCAAGAAGGTCTCAATGTCTTTTGACCAGTGGAATCCCCAAGCATTTGGGACATAGGCAATAAGGATAAAGATAGATGAGAAAAGGATGACTGGCATACCAGCGATAAATCCATCACGAATAGCACGAAGATAGATGTTTCGAGAGATTTTCTCAAAGAACGGTTTCCCTTTCTCAATAAGTTCAATGAGTTTATGCATTATTTTGCTCCTCTTTTATAAAGTTCGATGAGGTGATGAATCACATCTTTTAATAAGACAGTAGTCATTAAGTGGTCCTGACCATGCATCATGGTAACGCTGTATGGAAGTTCCTCCCCAGAAGCTTCTCGAGCCAACATAGCTGTCTGAGAATTGTGAGCCTCTGCAATACAGCTTCCTGCTTCTACTACAAGACTATCTGCCTTAGCGAAATCACCATTTTCAGCCGCTTTAAGCGCTTCTAAAAGTTTAGAGCGAGCATCTCCAGCATAAGCAACAATTTCAAACCCTAAGAGAGTCATCTCTTCTCTGTTCATAACAATATCCTCCGTTTTATGTTTTTACTATACTTTATCAGTCCATGGACTAGCTGTTTTAACAAGAACTTTGTTAAGTTCATCAATATTTTCGAATCCAGTAGTACGCAACCATTCACGTGCTGCTTTTTCACCTTCTTTGATGTAAGGTTCTACAGATCCTGCCCAAGTAGCACGTCCACAAAGCACACCATTAAACTTGGCACCTGAGTCGTGAGCAAATTGCAATGTTTCTTGGAACAATTTAGCAGATACACCTGCACTTAGGTAGATGTATGGAAGGTTAGTCGCTTCTTCTTGTGCTTTAAAGAAGTCAGCAGCTTCAGCTTTACTGTAAACCACTTCACCATCAGCAAAACCTTCGACATATTTAACGTTAACTGGTACTTCTACTTTAAGAACATCAATGTTAAAGCGTGGATCAGAGAAAACTTTCATCGCTTCAATGACTTTGCGAGGTTTCACTTTTGCATATTCAACAGAACCTGCATCTGAGATTTCTTCATCATAAGCAAGGATTTCCAAGAAGAAAGGAATATCTTCAGCGACACATTCAGAACCAACACGTTCAATATAAGCTTGTTTTTGTTGGTTAAGTTCATCTGAGCTGTCTACATCATAGTAAAGTAAGAACTTAACGGCATCAGCGCCTTGCTCTTTGATACGTTTTGCAGACCAAACATCCAAGCAGTCAGGCAAACGTTTTGTACTTGATGTATCATAACCTGTTTTTTCATAGGCAAGAAGAAGACCTGCTTCTTTATCCAATGCTTTTGTTGCTGGAAGTCCATATTCAGGGTCAAGCAACATTGAAGAAGCGTATTTTGTAAGTTCATCAGCAACCAAAACCTTTAGTTCTTCCATTTGAGCTACAGTTGGTTCTGTATCTTGATACTGTGCCATCAAACGTTTCAAAGCACCACGTTGGTCAAATGCCAAAGCTGAGATAACACCGTTTTTATCTGAAATTTTTTCCAAAGATTTGCGTTTCTGTTCTGTAAGTACCATTTTTATACCTCTTTTACTCCAATTTGTGAGTTTAGTGTTTCGTAATTAGTCATATTCACATGCCCTGTCATTGTTTCTTGAGCATTTAACATACCCAATGTCATCGCATGTTTTAATAAGTCAGCGTCACTTTTTTTACTATTTAAAGCTGATGCAATACCAGCTACCGTTGAGTCCCCTGATCCGACTGGATTAACAACTGGGATATCAGGAATATCTACCTTATAGAAAACATCACCATGTTTTGCAAAGGCACCGTTTCGACCTAATGAGACCACTATCCATTCGATACCACTAAAAAGTGACTCTTTAAGAACGTCTTTGAGTTCTTCAATATCTTTTGTTACTTCTTTTCCAAGCAACTGTGAAAGTTCCTCATTATTAGGTTTGATGGCAGTAGGTTTAGCCGACGATTTTAGAACTGTTTCAAGAGGTGCACCTGAACAATCCAAAACGACTGCTACTCCTTCATCCGAAGCAAGTTGGATAAGTTTTTCATAATAATCGTTGGGAAGTCCTGAAGGTAAACTTCCTGAAATTGTCACAACTTCTGATTGTTTAATAAGATTGCTA
The DNA here is from genome assembly GCF_029983095.1 of Enterococcus montenegrensis. Classification (NCBI taxonomy): domain Bacteria; kingdom Bacillati; phylum Bacillota; class Bacilli; order Lactobacillales; family Enterococcaceae; genus Enterococcus; species Enterococcus montenegrensis. The sequence continues at coordinate 948,447 of NZ_CP120467.1, read as the reverse complement.
TAGTGGTCAAGAAAGCCTTCTGCTTCTTCATGAGAAATTGTTGGTCCTTGTTCCAAAATTTCTGTTTGGTTACCCTCGTGTAAGATAGCAATACAGTTTCTAGTGTTTACTGAGATTTTATAAAAAGCTGGACTAACAGGAGATTGTTCTAATTCGCTTTCAATAAATTCACCAATTTTACCACCTAAGAAACCTGTAGCAGTAACTTTATCACCAGATTCATACAAGACTCTAGTAACATTTAAGCCTTTTCCACCAGCTGTCTTACTAACATCTTTCACCCTATTCACTGTATCAATTTTCAATGTTTCTAGAGGATAAGAGATGTCTACTGAAGGATTTAGTGTGACTGTCAGAATCATTTGTTATACCTTAATCGTGGTAGTCACCACGGTCCCATTTTTCAAGGAATTCTGTAAAGAAATCTTCATCTGCTTGATGTGCATTATGTGTTTCAACGTGTTCGATTTTTGCAATCAATTTTTTATTTTCTTCTGTTGGTTTGTACTCAGCTTCAATGAAAGCTTCAATGATGTCATTCATAAGAAGACCACCAGTAATCATTCCACCGAAACCGATAACATTCGCATTTAACTCTTCTTTTGCATACATAGCTGATGTCATATCACGAACCAACGCTGAGCGAACACCTGGAACTTTATTGACTGCATTGTTAATGCCGACACCTGTACCACAGATACATACTCCCAAGTCTGCTTGACCACTTACTACTGCTTCACCGACTTTTTTACCATAGATAGGGTAGTGAGTACGTACGTGGTCATATGTCCCGAAATCAAGGACCTCATGTCCTTTTGATTTCAAGAATTCTGATACTGCCATTTTTTCATCTGTGACAATGTGGTCACATCCAATTGCGATTCTCATTCCTTAACTCCTTTCTTAACACATCTTGTTAAGCATATCTACTCGGATTTGATGACGTCCGCCATCATATTTACCACTGACGAAACCTTTAGCGATGTTTTTAGCAAGCTCATCACCGACGATTTCAGCGCCAACCGTAATCATTCGTGAATTGTTATGTCCACGTGTCATATAAGCTGAGCGTTCATCTGAAACTTCTGCTGCAACCATACCTTTAATTTTAGTTGCTACCATGAATGGACCAGCTCCATAAGCATCAATTACAATACCTAAGTTTTGCTCATCTTTATTTACTTCAGAGGCAACTGCCAAGGTAACATCAACAAAATCTTGTCCGTCCTTAGTCACATCAATTACCTCAAAACCTTCTTCTACAAGAAAATTTTTCACAACATCTTTTAATCTCGTACCTTTGAGATCTGCACCAACAACAATAGCCATTTTGACTACCTCCTAAATTTTAGAAAGAAATGCTACGTAGAAGTAGAAAACATTTTGCAAAATGTTCGAAATAACGTTTTCATCATTTCTTTGTTTATATAATATCAAACATTCAAACAAAAAGCAACGCTTTTTTGTTTATTTTTTGTTTTTTTATTTGTTTTTTAAAAAAATAGATAACACCGTTAAATTATTGTTCATTTTTGTTCATTTAATCCATCACAAAATGGACGTGAAATATCTATTCAAGTATTACAAAAGTCTTTTACTTTCTATAACTTACTGATTAAGAGGTCCTACTTTATTTTCGTCTTATACAAAATCTGACCTAAGCTAATATACGTCAATCCTCTGTTCTTATTTCATCATCTAACATTTGTTTTTGTTTGAAATTGTTTGTTTTACCTTGAAAATATTGTCTTTTATGATACAATTAAAAGAGAATTATCTTTGGAAAAAAATTACTTTATGAAAGAAGAGTTTTCATATGAACAAAAAACGACGATTAGAAAAAATTTTAGATATGTTAAAGATTGATGGGACCATAACCATAAAAGAAATAATAGATGAACTAGATATTTCCGATATGACAGCCCGTAGAGACCTTGATGCTCTAGAAGCTGATGGACTTTTAACACGTACTCATGGTGGTGCACAATTGCTTTCCTCTAAAAAGCCACTTGAAAAGACACATATCGAGAAGAAAAGTCTAAATACAAAAGAAAAAATTGACATTGCTAAAAAAGCCTGCTCTTTAATCAAAGATGGCGATACTATTTTTATTGGACCCGGAACTACACTTGAACAACTGGCATTAGAATTGAAAGGTCGTAAAGGTTATAAAATTCGTGTCATTACAAATAGTCTCCCTGTGTTCTTGTTTCTAAATGATAGCGAAACCATTGATTTATTGCTTCTTGGCGGTGAATATAGAGAAATAACTGGAGCTTTTGTAGGTTCAATGGCTTCGACAAATTTAAAAGCAATGAGATTTGCCAAAGCTTTTGTTAGTGCAAATGCTGTTACCCATAATTCTATTGCTACATATAGTGACAAGGAAGGTGTGATTCAACAACTTGCCCTAAACAATGCTGTAGAAAAATTCTTATTAGTAGACAGTACTAAATTCGATCGATACGATTTCTTTAACTTCTATAATCTAGATCAACTCGATACCATCATTACAGATAACCAGATTAGCCCTCAACACTTAGAGGAATTTAGCCAGTACACTACTATTTTAAAAGCGGACTAGAATTATGACTTATAAAAATATTGTTTTTGACCTTGATGACACTCTTTATGACCATCAACTCCCCTTTAAACGTAGCGTTGAGAAATGTTTTCCAACGATTGATATCCAACAAATAGATAACATTTGCAAACGTTTCAGATATTGGTCTGATGTTGCTTTTCCTAAATACACGAAAAAACTCATCAGTATTGAGCAGCTTAGAATTTTTCGCTGTCAGAAGACTATGGAAGAATTTGGCATCGATAGTATTTCTAGGACAGAAGCTCTAGACTTCCAAGCTGACTATGAATATGAACTCGATCAGATTACGATGATTCCTGAGATACATCAACTACTGCTGGCTCTACATAAAAACCACATCCCAATAGGTATTCTAACTAATGGCCCTGTTGACTTACAGAGTCGAAAACTCCAAAATATTGGTGCCTATCAATATTTTGAAAAGCAAAATATCATTATTAGTCAGTCCACTCACGGAGGAGCTGCAGAAAATAGCTATGAAGGTAATGTAAAAAACTTACAAAGTTACCGAAATGTCCAATTATCTAAAAGGGCTATAGAAATTCTTAAAGAGGAAATTGAGTTAAATCACCAACATATAAGATTCAATCCTGATTATAAAGATAATGGATGGATTTTTACTTCCAAAAGTCGTCATAAACCCGACTATAATGAAACACCTCTTCATTATAGTGTCCTTAACAATTTCCTCAACTCACCTGAAAATGGAAAATTAAATCGAAAAGGTAATCCAAAACGAGCAGGAATTGATATTGATAATAAACTTAGTTTTAATAAACATATTACGACCCATATATTCCGTCATACGCAAAAACAAACCTTAGCTATTCCTGTTTTACACTCCTTGTTACCAACTCATCTCAAGATTGTTCCTTTGAACTTAATAGATGACATCATCAATAAAATAGTAAAAAAATATCGTTTCAAGTATCAATGTAGACTACTTAAAAGGATATTTTATCTATTTTTGATCTATAGTATCAAGCGTTGTTATTCTCAATGAATGGGGATATTAACTGTGCCACTCATGTCCCCTTGCGTTTCATCTCCAAAAACCTTATTAAATAATTATCAATATCTGAAATAATAATCAGTGTTAAAAACGCATCATAAATATTTCCTATTTGTAGGAAATATGATACCAATACCTTATCCTCTATATAGTGATTTTAGATTTCATATGAAATTATAAGTCTTACCAAAGTAAAAAATCCCGTTATAAGCCGAGTACGCTGCCTACAACGGGAAACTTTTAGAGGTATTTTTTTCAAATCTTCTGTTTTGAATTCAATATACCCTTCATAGTAATAGTTGGCATATTTAAATTCTATGAAATTTAATCCACTTTAACTAACCCACCAGCAACATTGTTCAAATCCGGATGGCTTGCTGTAACAATAAGCTGTTCATTGACAAACGCCATCAAACCTAGTTCACTCATTTCTCGACCATAGCCAGAGTTTTTAACACCACCAAAGGGCAATTCTGGTAATGATGTCATAAAGTTATTAACAAAGACCATTCCAGTTTCGATTTGCGCAGCGACTTCTTCCCCATGTAAGGGATCACCACTAAAGACAATTCCACCTAATCCATATTGTGAGTCATTAGCCACTTTAATGGCTTCTTCTTCACTGTGAACGCGATAAACTTGTGCCACTGGACCAAACATTTCGGTATGTGCAGCCGGATTATCGGGGGTAATATCTGTCAAAATAGTAGGCATAAAGAATTGACCTGATAAATCAATTGGTTGATTGCCATAAGCAACAGTTGCCCCAGCAGCAATTGCTTCATCAACTTGCTGTTGTAATTTTTCTTTAGCCCGTTTCGTGTTCATTGGTGCCAGTGTTGTTGCTCTATCCATTGGATCGCCGGGTTTAACGGAAGCGAAATTTGCGATTAACTTTTCTAGAAACTCATCGTATACATTATCCAGCACAATGAACCGTTTGGATGAGGTGCAAACCTGACCGGCATTATATAAACGTGCACGCCAAGCAATATCACAAACATCATTCATATTAGCATCTGCTAAAACAATAAAAGCATCTTGGCCACCAAGTTCCATCGTGTTTTTCTTTAAATTTTTGCCAGCAGCCATTGCAACAGAAGCACCGCCTCTTTCAGACCCCGTTAAAGCAACGCCTTGAATACGGAGATCAGCAATAATTTCCTCCACTTGGTCATAGCTCATAAATAAATTGGTGATAGAACCGGTCGGAGCACCTGCTTTAATCACCATCTCTGCAAATGTCTGTGCAGACCAAGGAATATTAGCGGCATCGCGAAGAATCATAGGATTGCCAACCATATAGTTCGGTGCAAAAACGCGCATAATCTGGTAGTAAGGAAAATTCCATGGTTCAACAGCTAATATGACACCGGTAGAATGCTTATAAACTTTTGCTTCACCACTTGCTCTGGTGTGCAATAAAGTTGGCGCTAACATCTCAGCAGCATGATCAGCAAAGTAATCTGCAATCATCGCACACAATTCAACTTCACCCTCAGACTCCGAAATTAATTTACCCATTTCTAAAGTCATCACTTCGGCTAACTCTGTTTTGTGATTGCGCATGTAATCAGCTACTTTATGCAAAACAATCGCGCGTTCGTTAATGTCTTCATGCTTCATTTCACGGTACAACTTAGTCTTCTGGCAATATCAAAAATGACCGGAACTGTCACAGAGTTTCCGGCCTGTTTATACAATTGACTATCTGAGTTGACTCGAGATGCACGGTCAAAGACCCAATCCGGAAAGCCCTGAAGCCGCCAGCACTCTCTTGGCGTAAGTTTCCGAATTTGATACTGATCCGTGACGATTGCTTGTTGATCTCCTGTTAATAAAGTATGAACACTTTGTTTCCCCAGACGACCTCGGCGACTTGTGGAATTAGGAAAAGCCAGGTTTACACTGTCCCCTGGCTTCACCTCTTGGTATTCTGTTTTATTTTTTCGAATCATAATCTTCGTTCCACCTTGTTTCGTTGATAAGGTGGGGGCTGTTCCAGTTACTTCATAAACGCGATTGCCTTGTTCAAAATTTCCCGGCAACATCCCCGCCACCGATATGCCTTCATTTGCTGGTAACGCAATTTTGCTTCCTTCATCGCCTGTTAAGGTTGGGGCAACACCATCTGAACCATAAACTTGTCCACCCATTCCGCGATTGGATGGATTGATATTTACCAAGTTTCGGATGTTTTGATCAGATGTTGTAGACGATCCAATGATAGGAAATACTTGTTCGGTACATGCGTCTCGAGAATGTCCGATAAGGAAGACCCGCTCGCGGCTTTGGGGAACGTAGGCCTTTGAGTTAAGCACTTGCCATTCCACATCATACCCCAATCCATCCAACGTTCGGAGGATCGTCTCGAACGTAGCCCCTCCTTTGTGATTGAGCAATCCCCGGACGTTCTCAAGGAATAAAAGCTTAGGTCGGAGAAGAGCGGCGAACCGAGCGATTTCAAAGAAGAGAGTACCTCGAGTATCGGAAAATCCTTGCCGCTTTCCCGCAATTGAAAAAGCTTGGCACGGAAAGCCGCCGCAAAGGATGTCAACTGGTCCGAGTGATCGAACAAACTCGTCTGATACACTTGTAATGTCATGCATTTCCACCTCCTTCCTTGTATCATGGATTGCCTTATAACTCCGCCGGGCAAATTCATCAATCTCACAAAAGCCGATACACTGATGGCCTGCTTGTTCCATGCCTAAGCGAAAGCCACCAATACCGGCAAATAAATCTAGAAAATTCATAACTCACCTCATTCATTCCATAGAAAAAAGCCAAGAACATTTTGCTCTTGGCTTTGAACTGTTCTATTCTTTTTTAGCGATTGAAAAAATTACTGCAATCGCTTATCTAACTGCTCCATTTTTTGCTTTCGTACACCAGGTGTCTCTCGAAAAATATGACCGAAAAATTTCCGAACATCCTTCCGACTAGCAATTTCATTTTTATAACAATAGAAACAAAAATCTTCTGCTGAATCTTGTATGATTGGCAAGTCTGCTTCATCCGTAGAAACACAATAATCTTCTTGTTCGACAATTTTGCGAATGTCAAAATCATTGCTACAAATGATTTGCGCACTAATCATCATACAAGCAGCTAGAGTTGCAATTTCACCTAAATCTGTTGTTGATTTAACTCGTTCACCTGCTTCAATAGCAGTTAAGCGCATTTGACTAAAAGCATCTTTTACATCTGATAATCGCTCTTGATAAATATCAAATTCTAATTCCGAAAGAATTATTCTTGGTTCAAATAATTTCCATCGACCTGTTGATAGAAAAGTTTCAATTTTGCTTTTTATACTAGGCAAAATGAGTTCGTTCAAAACTTCTTGATGAATATAAATTTCGCCATATAACTGATCCATCCATTCAAAAACATCTGCTTTCTGAAATTCTGCGGCGAACATTAGCATATTTGAATCGATGAAAACTTTATTTGTTCGATTAGTCATCAGGGTCCCAATTATCGACAATTTCTTGTCGTTTTTTCCAATATTGTTCTGCTTTCTTTGCGTCAACATGTTTAACCAAATTCGCCGCTGTTTCTAAAGTAAGCTCTTGTTTATTAACTTTCTCATCTACTTCTTGTAAAAAAGCATGAAATTGTACAAAGCTATCTGCTTTATCTAAAACACTAGGAACCAAATCAATCCGTTCTCTTACCTGAATCCATTCAGCTTCTTCTCGTGATTTTAAGTCTGAAGATAATTTATACCCCAACTCAACCAGCCTTCTAGTAACCGCTTGATAAGGCATAGAAGAAAGATCGGCAATTTTAAAAACTAAGCGTTCATCATCTTTTTTAAAATTATTCTTAATATTTTTCAATAGATTACTAGGCAACATTACGACTGCTGCAAAATGATCCGCAGCTCGTTCTTGATCAATTTGCTTTTCGCCTATTGCAATTTCACCCGATTCAAACTGCAAGTGCCATAACTCATGGGCCGCACTATAATAACGGACTCTAAGGGGTTGATTTGTGTTAATTGCGATAATATGCCTTCCATTTAAATGAAGAGCTGCTCCAAAATAACTAGGATCGTCAACACTTTGATATACAAGATAGGCGCGATCTGCCAATATTTGCTCAATATCCCCACCTAAAAAAATCTCTCCACCAACGTTATCCGCTAAAAACTTTACTGCATAAGCTTCTGCTATAGTTTCAGATAAATCCTTCAATTGCGCATCCATCTATTCAAAACACCTACTTTGCTAATAACTGGACAAAATGCTCTGAATCTAATAACAATTGATCCAAGGCGCGTTGCCCATTTTCATTAGATATTTTCCCTCTTAACGAATAAACCAGTTGAGTACAAGTCTTTTGGTCTGAACTAGCCAGTTCAGCAATAGAAAGACCTGTGATTTCTGAAATTTTAATAATATGAGTAGTTTGAAGTTTTCGAGTACCGTTGAAAATTTGACTAATTAAGGATTTAGCCACTCCCATTTGATCGGCTAACCACGCTTGTGAATAATCGTTCTTATCTAACCAATTTTTGACATTCATAATTGTATTCTTATCGCTTCTCATGATATTCACCACCCCTTCATCCTCAGTATAGCACTTTTTGTGAACATTCACAAAAAAACGAATCTCTATTGTGAACGATACTGGTGTCATTTTTTAGCTTAAGGCCCTTTTACTTTACAAATAACTCGTAAAAAATTCACTTCCCTTTACTTTTCGAAAGTAGATTTTGTTGAATAATCTTCTGGATACTCTCTAGAAAGTTATACCCTTTTGGAACTAATGGCGTGTAAAACTCACTAATCACACTCCCACCTGTATCCACATACCCTCGCCCTTTGATTCGTTTCATAAAGAAATTTTTTTCAACCTCACCAAACATCATGGAATACCCAAGCTCGCTCATGCGACCTAAAGCCACACGAAAATTAAATAGCGATAGGTAATCCTTTGATGTCATCTCCAGATTTTCCCCCGCTTCACACCGTACATGAAACTTTCACTTCATACGGCGTTCCATCAAAAGAATGTTAAGTATGATATATTTTTCAAGTTAAACTGTTAAAACACTATTACCAGCTTTGACACGTAATTCATTTAGTTTTTCTATTTGTTCATTGGTTAGATTTAATACATTCAGGTATTTGTGTATGATTTTTTCTTCGATAGCATGGACTAATGCGTGAACATTTTTGTGAATAATAATGAGGTTGCTGTATTTGTCTGTACCCTGTTGTTTTACTGGTACGATATGGTGGCAATGGATTTCTTCGTATTCGAGAAATTTACCCGTGATAGCACATTTTCCCTTTTGAGCAGAATATTTAGATATTCTGTTATCCACAAATTCAATACTTCTTTCATAATTACTATTTCTCATCATGTGAAGTAAAAGGGCTAGGTCTAATTTTAATTTACTGTGTATCTTGCTTCGTCCACTTTCAGTGTACTTGCAAGTTCCCTCTGATAGGGGGACAGCAAGTCTAAACTGAACATAGTTGAGCGGTACAATTGGCACATTATTCAACCATCGCATTTCTTTACTTTTTCCATACTTCGATTTGATAAATGTATTTAATATCTTTCCATGTTTCTTTGTCGGCAGTTTGTGATTGATGAACGGTTTTAGTGTATAGGCTATTTTACTGCAATCGAGATTTACACAGGTTGCAATTCCATAATATTGATGGATTCCAATCACCATAGAATTATATAATCCAATTTCTTTTGCTTGTTCGCAATGATTCTTCGGTCTGGCAACTTTACGTAATTGTTTCTTTAATTGGATTTTAACTCTTGTCATTGATTTTTTGCTCATATGACTTTCGACTACGTATTTTTTACCTTTCTTGATTAGCTTTAATTCAAATCCTAGATATTCTGATTTACCTTTTTTGAGATTGACAATTTTGGATTTTTCTTCGCTAATTTCAAGTGATAACCGTTCTTTAAGCCACATTTTCGTTGCGTGAAATATTTTATCTGCATGACTTCGTTTTCTACAAAAGATTTTGAAGTCGTCAGCATACCGAACAATGTATATTTCTTTTAAGTTTGTTCGTCTTAATGCCCGATACTGATTAGTCTTATCAATGCCTTTGCCTTTATCTCGCCTATCCATAATCTTTTCTGTCTCAATCGTGGTATTTTGCCATTGTGAAGCAACCCACCAATCTAATTCATTCAATATGATATTAGATAGTAAAGGGGATAGGACACCACCTTGAGGTACACCTTTTTTAGGGTGTTCGACTTTACCGGTTGGTAGGACTATAGGAGCATTTAGCATGGATCGAATAATACCTAATAGCCATTTATCACGGATTCCAATCGTCCACATTTGACGCAAAAGTTTAGAGTGATTGACATTATCAAAGAATCCTTTAATATCAACATCTACTACAAAGTGTAGCTTCCCCCTATTTGCCAGTCGATTGCAGGTAGCAATCGCATGATGTGTGGAACGGTTTGGTCGAAATCCATAACTATAATTGTGAAATTTAGCTTCGCATATCGGTTCTAAGACTTGTAAAATACACTGTTGTATTAACCTATCCCAGATTGATGGAATGCCCAGAGGGCGTGTTTTTCCATTTGGTTTGGGAATTTCTACACGTCTAACTGCTCGTGGTTTGTAACAGCGAAAAAGAACTTTAACCTCAGTTAGAAAGGTATCTTCTGACAGTGTTTTAATGTCTCGAATACTTTTCTTATCGGTACTCGCTGTATAACTGCCCTTGTTATTCTTGATATTTCTGTATGCTAGTCGAATATTTTCATCACTCATAATAATTGTCATGAGCTCTGTAAAAACTTCTTTTTTATCACTTTTTACATACAGTTCATCAAATATTTGTGTCATGCCATAGTATTCACTATGACGAAGTGTTTTATTTGTTTTTACTTTATTCATAGCACCACTACCTTTGTTTACTTAGGTTGTAGTGTTTATTTTGTCTTACTCGATTCTATGAAATACATCATTTAATTAACGATTTCTTTTGACTAGTGGCTATTCCTCCGATATATTTCTATATCCTCATTGGTACTGTGCCACCACTTTCACTGGCATAAATGTGCTTATTATTCTTCGTCACAAATGTTTCAATGGAATATAGTTTCCTCCACATTGCCAGCTTCCCATGTTTCGATATTTTTATCTTTATATATACTTTTAGGTGCTTGCTTTGAACCTGTATATTTCCAATGCCTGTAACATTGCATGGTTGTTCATAACCAATAATCTTACTAAACCACAACATACATTCTGTTCCGTTGATACGGTAGAATCCTGTACATTTCTATACAGTCCGTGTATAGATTCTTTCATTCGCAAGTTCGTCAGTAGTATTACTTACATTCTCACCGTGAGTATTTTATAGACCTCCGACCTATAGGTTACATCATTCACCTCTGAACAACTTTCGTATATGAATTTATCATATTTACGGTAACTTTCAGCCGACTTCACCGAGCTTCTGACCATCTAACAGCTATATGTTAAACAGCCAGTCGGAGTATTAAGGGAGCGTTTCAGGGCGTTACCCCATCATTCCACTGCTCAAAATATCAGTTCTCCTTAAAAGGAAACTTATGTTTTCTTCTTTTAAGTGCCTAACCTTTTCAGTTAGAAACATGTCGCACACTGATCGCGAATCCCATCTCCTAAATATTTCGCATCCGGTCTTTGACACGCCAGAATCAAAAAGAAACCAGACTGACGACCTAACATCACAATTTGTTTGAGCTTGTTCAAAATTACTGCACTTTCTTTCGTCGTTAACATTTCCATATATGCGACATATTCGTCAAAGATTAAAAAGTTGGGCGGAAGACCAAGATAGGCATAATTCTCTCCTGTTTTGTAGTTTGGCATTTCTTTCATCGCCTTACTACGAGCCATCATGCGTTCATAGAAATCCTCCACACACACCGAAATCTCCTCCTTTTGAGAATACACGTGGGGCATCACTGTTGCCAAATCTGCCAGGTCCGCATTCTTTGGATCAAGGACAAATAGTTCGGCATCAGATTTTAGTAGCGCCTGAATAATCGTGAGTAAGAAATAGGTCTTGCCTCCACCAGTGCCGCCAGCGATTAACATATGCGGCAAGGAATCATAGGCCCACACTTGATTTTTCATCAATCGTAAAGTACCATTTTCTGCCACCACCTCCTCAATCCCAATCCGATTGGCAATCATATCATAAAGCAAGGTATATTCCACATAAGAATCTTTGAGTTCCTTTTCCACTAGTTCACAGTACAGCCCGCTTTCCAATTTCTTTTCCAACTTCAAGAGCTGATCTTGATATTTACCAAGTGAAATTTGAACACGAATGGAAAGTAACCCACCCTTCATCCGATAATAAATTTTGGGGAAATAGCTGATGGTCTCTTTGGTTCGATTATTATTGAGGTCTTTGAAAAAGCCCTCGCTTTGAGTCTGTTTTACTTCATACCAATGGTTTTCTAGAATCATTCGGGCTAGCTTCTGCCTGTGCCACAAACTCCGCCAATGATCGTGAAAAAAGTGAATGTAAAGCAAGAACATGCTTCCTGAAAGTGCTAGACTTCCCAGTAGACGGACTAAGCCCTTCATAGACCAAGCAATTTCAGCTGTGGAAAGGGATAGACTAGAAAAATCTAGCCACCTAAGCTCTTGAAAATAAAAGATGACCATCCAACCAATGAATACAGTGATTAGCCAGCCAAGAACAAAGTGATAAACCAATGTCGCTACTCCGTCTTTATCCGTTGTGACATCTTTTTCCGGTAAAGCTTTTCCAAAATTCAAATGGAAAACCGTTCCCGGTACCACGTCGCCAGATTCCTTATCAACTTTCTTGATTTTTAAAGAACCTTCTGTTTCCACATCAATTTTGATTGTGTAGGTATTGGGCTTATCAATCGCCCCCGCCATCAAGGTCTGTTGGCCCGCTTTTTTGTAAGCCACAGGCGTTCCGGTACCGGCGGATTTCTTTAGCGTTAACACACCGCTCTCTTTTGAATTGGCATTTGGGGTAATCACTAATTGATTGCCATTCACCCGATAATCAATGTTGGCGGTATTTTCGACAACCTCATCAAACTCCGATAAATTCAAGCCATTCGTATCGGTCACAGTTGCCGATTGACCTAACACAGTTTTCACCGTGGAGTTATGGAAGCTTGGTTTCTTCTGATAGTCGGCGATTGCTTGATTAATTTTTGCTTCAATGGCGGCGATATTTACGGCACTGCCATCGGAACGTTTGATGGAGTGAAGCGTGTAGCCATTGACTTCTTGCCAGATCATCTTCTGAGCCACAATATGGGTATCCACATCCGTGCCGGCATTCTTCCACAATACAGAAACTAGTTTTGCTTTTTCCGGCATAGATGGTAATGGATTCTTCTCATATCCAGGAGTGTACTCATTGTAAATCGGCACCCCTGGCTCAATACAGAAAATATCTTGTTTCACACCATTGTAGACAGCATAGTGCGGAACGGTGACTTCTGACATAGGACGGCCGTCACTAAAAGTGCCTTCAACAGCATATTGATGTGCTAAATCCAGTTCAACCGTCACCGTTTGTGGATGGGTGATTTTCTCGGCAAAAGCAATCATTGGACTAATTGATCCCCCAAGTGTTTGACCTAATAAAGCTAACGCCGCAAACAAGCGCCAATTCTTAAATCTTGGCTTTTTCATAAAATAAATCTCCTTTCGTTTTTGGGTAATAAAAAAGACGTTCAAATTTTTAGTTTTGAACGTCTGATTTAGAGTGCTACTATTTAGTTTTCTTTGTTTTAGATAAGTTGTTTCTCTGTTTATAGATTTTGATTCTTCGATAATCAAACCCTATCTCTGCCATTAATTCCTCCCAATTTTTATTTGTTCTTTTCATTATTGTATCAACTGACGGCAGCCTCGGTGATTGAACGAGTTTCCGAAATTTCGTCATTGATAAATCATCCTGTAGTTTTAATCGGATTATTTCATTTTTTAATTCTAACATCAGTTCGAAATCAGTAAATCGAGGACTATCATTTTTTTCTTTAAAAAGTGGACGTATATCTCCTAGTCTCTTTTTAACAGTACTAAGTGAAGGGATATCCTTCCCTACCGATTTTTGTTCGTACATTCGTTGGGAGATTATCTTCTCACACTTAATAAAGGATTCTACTATTTCCAATAATTCTTGTTCTGACATTCTAGCCCATTTCCCATAACCAGTATTTTCTCGTCCTATACTAATCAACAAATTCTCCCATGATCCATATTTTTTATTAATAAACCACATACTTGGTGCCGAATTTGGATTTTCTGATAGTTTCTTCTGGTATTGACGACTAGATTTAATTCCATGTTTTTCGATGAATTCATTAATTGTTAAAATCAGTTTTAAATCACTTTGATTTTTCCAAATGATACGTCCATCATTTTGCTTCACGATAAAAACTCCTAATAATTATTTAGATAGAAGCCTATCACATCAACTTTTTAGTAGAAAAGTACATGTTTTGTCTTTTTTGCTAGTAGCTGACCCTTTGAGAAACTTGGGTTCAAAAGTTGCTAAATTCGGTAAATGTTTTGGTATTTTTCGTATTATATTTGTCGTCAAGCTGACTACTAAATTTTGCCCTATTTTGACGACACTGATAGTCAATGTCGGACAATCTAGGACAATTTAGGGGAATATGGGTGAAAAATGAACCAAAACAGCCAAAAATGGCTTAAAACTGTGATAGAGAAAAAAGAAAAAGCCCTTGATATACAAGGACTTTTCACAGATTTCAGATTTCCAAGGAAGTTTTCCGTGTTTATCTTCTGATTTCTTTGATACGAGCAGCTTTCCCGTGTAAAGCACGCAAGTAGTACAATTTTGCACGACGAACTTTACCGTAGCGAACTACTTCGATTTTAGCAACACGTGGTGTGTGCAATGGGAAAGTACGTTCAACGCCAACACCGTTTGATACTTTACGAACAGTGTAAGTTTCGCTGATACCAGCACCGCGGCGTTTGATTACAACACCTTCAAATAACTGGATACGTTCTCTTGTACCTTCGACAACTTTCGCATGAACACGAACAGTGTCCCCAGGACGAAAAGCAGGAATATCAGTACGTAGTTGTTCTTGAGTTAGTTCTTGAATCAATGGATTCATTTTTATCATTCTCCTTATTTCCAAACAATCATAGGATGACACACCCCAGCGGATTATCGTAATAGTTGAGTGAAACACTCACTAAAGTATACTACCATAGATCAAATCAGGATGTAAAGAAGATTTTCTTGTCATTTTCCTTTTTTTATGACGTTTTTAATGGCATAGTCGCTATTTGCAATTAATTTATCTAAAGTAGCTTGTATTTGTTCTTGTTGCTCTTTTGTCACCTCTGAAGCGATAGTAACGATTATTTGCCCTGTCTCTATTTTATTGGTAGTTAACCTATCTGTTTTAACCTTTATTACCTGAGTTGCATAGTCAAGAAAAAGTTGGCGTTTAATTTCACTTAGTGTTTCAGTTAATGACGCACTTTCAGCCTGATTCGTAACGACTTTGGCTGCATTTTGATTTTGTAACTTTTGATCAATATAACGGTCAATGTCTTGCATGTTAACCGTTTCGTTATTTGCCACTTGATTGATCACCAACTGATAATCCTCTAAATGATAATCACTAAGTTTTTTAGCCAAATCTTCTAATTCGGCTCCTGCAGGCTTAGTTCCCAATAAATCTAAGGTTAACTGATGTCGCTTGCCGTCAATATTTTGATTTAAAATATAGTAATCTGCCATCGCTTCAGCGACAAAACGTTTAGCCCTTTGTTGCGACATTTCAGTTTGAATTAGCGTTCCTGCTGAGATAAAACTTGGAATGGCAATGAGAACTGCAGCCCCTATCATCATATAATGGCGGCGTCTTTGCTTTGTAGTATCCACCTGCATCCGAAAATTCAAATGCAATACCCGTACGACAATAAACGTTGTAATCATAATAAAGGCAACATTAACTAAAAATAAATAACCGGCTCCCAAAAAGATTGACCACGCTTGGGTATAAATACCATACCCCATCACACACAGTGGCGGCATTAAAGCTGTAGCAATCGCAACACCGGGTACGATATTATTGGCTTCTTTTTGTCTAGCACCAATCATCCCTGCGGTTCCACCTAAAATTGCAATTAGTGCATCCCAAATCGTTGGTTCTGTTCGAGCCAAAATTTCACTGCTAGCATAAGTTAAAGGAGAAAACCAAAAATAAAGCGTTGCTGTTACAACAGCAAATAGCGCCTCTAAAACCAATAGGCGTAATGCTTGAATTGTCAGTCGACTATCAAAAACTCCCAAACCTAGCCCTAAGCCTTGAACTGGTGCCATTAACGGCGAAATGAGCATTGCACCAATTAAAATCGGTTGTGAATTCATATTTAAGCCAATTGAAGCAATAAAAATGGCACAAATCAAGATGACAAAATTTTCTTTTTTGATATTGATACTAGCAGAAATCTTTTCATAAAGTTCCTCATTGCTTAGCACACTACTTTTCGCCATAAAAAGGACTCCTCTCATCAAGATATCTCTTTTAATTGTACCAAGAGAAAAGTTTTTTATGAAATTTAAACTTAACATCAAATTTTATTGAGCATATCAATTATAAAAAACACACCGATAAAAAAAATCAAAAAAACTCGTCATTCACTGTGGTTGCTCTATACAACCAACAGTAATTAACGAGCACACACTTAAACAAGGTTGACTTTTAATACCTTTACGCTTCTTCTTGTTTAATTTCAGCTAATAGCTTTTCCATTTCTTTTGTTAAAGGAAATTGGGCTAGCATATCGGGACGACGCAAATAAGTACGCCGCAATGATTCTTTTAATTGCCAAGACGCAATCAACTTGTGATTGCCGTTCATCAAAACTTCTGGTACTTTCATTCCCTCAAATTCGGCTGGCCGGGTGTATTGCGGATGCTCTAATAAACCTGTGGAATGAGAATCCGTTTGAGCCGAGGTTTCATTTCCTAAAACATCAGGTAATAAGCGAACTGTGGCATCAATCATGACCATCGCCCCTAGCTCGCCTCCAGTTAGAACATAATCCCCCAAAGAGATTTCATCTGTCACTAAACTCCTAATTCGTTCATCATACCCCTCATAATGACCACAAATAAAAATTAAATGGTCTTCTTTGGAAAACTCTTCTGCTACGCTTTGATCAAATTTTTTGCCCGCAGGATCTAGCAAGATCACTCTTTTTTTGACAGTTGGTGTTTTTGCTTCGATTACTTTTAAGTTGTCGTAAATCGGCTGTACTTTTAAAAGCATCCCCGCGCCGCCACCATAAGGATAATCATCTACTGTTTTATGTTTATTATTGGCATAATCGCGAAAATTAGAAACATTGATCTCCAATAATCCTTTGTCTTGCGCTTTGCCAATAATAGATTCACCCATTGGTCCTTCAAACATCCGGGGAAATAGCGTTAAGACATCAATTCTCATCGTCGATCAACCCTTCTGGCAGTTCAACATTGACCACACCATTGTCCAAGTCAATTCCTGTCACAACTGACGCGATATAAGGAATTAGGGCATCTTTTTTACCTTTACGTTGTACGACCCAGACATCATTTGCACCCGGTGATAAAATTTCTTTGATTTTGCCAATTTCTTGCTTATTTTCATCCAAAACTGTCAATCCAATAATTTGATGATAATAATATTCATCTTCTTCCAAATTAGCTAAATCTTCTTTGTTCACTTTTAAAATACCATCGCGAAAATTTTGGACATCATTAATATTAGGGTAACCTTCAAAAGTTAATAGATCAAAGTTTTTATGGCGGCGATGACTTGCTACAGTCAAGCTTAAAGGAGGCATACCTTCTTTGAATAAAAGCAAGGTTGCCCCTTTTTGATACCGTTCTTCGGGAAAATCTGTTAATGAGATAACACGAACTTCGCCACGGATCCCATGGGTATTGACAATTTTTCCTACATTTAAATATTCCATTTAATAGCCTCTTTCTCTCAAGTAGAATTTCTGATTTATTTTATCACGGTTACTGCTTGTTTTCTAGCCTACTTCGTGAAAGGTCAAGCCAACCTCTGTATCTTCTACCAATAAATTTTTAGGGGTCTTTAAAAGGAGATAACACCAATAAAAATCACCCGCACATGCCCCGCTATGGGCTGCCACTAAAAGACGTAGCCATGCATAAGGCCAAGTATTCATAATCAGTAACAAGCCAGTTGTAAGCAATACAAATGGGGCAATACTAATCATGAAAAATTGCCATTTAGGATACAGTGAACCAGGACTTGTAGCATAGGCCATACCATTTTTAAAACCAAATTTTACTTGGCCTTTCAAATTAAAGATTTTGAAAAAAATACCATGGATGCCTTCGTGAATAATGACAATCACCAAAAAACTAATAATAATTGCGCCAATTTCTAGTAAAAATGAGATACTTTGAAAATTATGCTGATTAAATGGCGGCAACAACAGCACACCATAACAAATCGCCATAATTACCAAGGCAGCTATGTTTAACTTTTTGATAACTTTTTCATCTTCTAAAAGATTTAATTCACGATAAACTTTCATTTTGTCTCACCACTTTTTTAATTACCATTTCCACATAACTTCCCAAATGTATTTTTATTATAACATTTTTAATTTTACTCAGAAGCAATTTCTTTTCTACCAACATTAGCTTTTTCATATTTAGAGTCAATAAAAGCTCCACGAACGAAGAAATTGCCGCCAAAAATTTAACTTTAGCAGTATTGATTTCGTTTGTAGAGCATAAAGTTCGCCGTATTTTATTTTTTATTTATTCATAGAAACTGCCATCTCCAAGGCAGGAATTGTATCTTCATGGGTGACAGTATAAACCGTTTTGTCTGCTTGCCAGACGACCTGATTGCTTTCATAACCATTTTGTGCCATATCAATGGTAATTTGTCCAACACTTTTTGGTGCAGGTAACATGGCTTTTTCTAAATAATTTACCACTTCTTTGGCTAAGGCTGTACCATCTTGCCCATTAACATTACTTGCCCGCAGCACAATCGACCAGTTGCCTTCTTTCCAATTTAAATAAGTTGAGCCTGCCGCACCTTGACTATAGGCGGTAATATCATGACCCAAGTCCACTTTTTGGCCTCCATCATCAAATTGGTAGTTGACCGCCTTTTTAGCGGCATCTTTACTGGCAAACTGCTCCATTTTATAACGGGCAAAGGGTGTTTGCTGGTTTAAAGATTGATCGTTTAAAACCAGTGGTGTATCCATAATATAATACAAAACCGCCAAACTGTCTTTTTGCTTATCCATCGCAATATTCAAAGCACGATTTTCATCCCGCGGAATATTAGTTGGCAGTAAGGTCTTCGGATTTTCTTTTTTTAATTTGGCTAAGGCGTCAGCCTTTTTCTCACTTGAACTTGATTTCGTCGTGTTTTTAGTACTTTCACTTGACTTTGTTTTTGTTTCAGAATTTTTATCTGTTGTCGTAGTGGTTGCGTTTGTTTGTGCTGTACTTTTATCTTCTTCACTATTGGCAGCTGGTGTTTTACTTGCACAAGCTGTCAGGGTTAAAAGTAAGGCCCCCAATAAAATTATCTTTTTCATTTTAATCCTCCAAATTTAAGACATAAATTTTTGAGCGATTCCAATCAATCAAAAAAAGATTATTGATTAAAATTAAGCGTACTCAATTTGAAGACAATTGACAATCAATACGACTTAAAGGCTACCCAATCTTATCTGAAACCCAGTTACTAACATTATGAAACGTTTCTTTAACAAAGTCTACACTACTATTTAAAACAGAATCAATTCCATCGGCATTAATGTGTGTAACTGTTTGATTAAACCAGTTGGCAATATCGTCTTTGAAAATCCATACCAAAAAAATTGCCATAGCTAGCCCTAAAAGACGCCATAAAAAGGAGCCTAATTTAAAAATAATAAACAAAATAATGATAATTGCTACAATTACAAGCCATTGTGTCATCTTTTTTTCCTCCTGACTTTTCTTTTATTATCTATCAGAAAAGATTTCTTGTCCTCCGTCTTGAGTATGAAAAAAAAGACAGTCCCAAAAAGGAACTGCCTTAATCTTTATCTACTTTCCATCTAGAATGTTTAGACGGACTTTTTTGGTACCTTCAGTACGTACACCGTAAACAATTGTACGAATAGCTTTGGCTACTCGCCCTTGTTTGCCGATAATACGACCGATATCTTCTGGTGCCACGCTTAAATTATACTCATAAAAGTCAGCTGACTCTTCAACATTAAGTTTAACAAGATCAGGCTGAGTAACTAACGGACGAACAATCGTCAAGACTAAATCAGTTAAATCAGTCATCATTGGTCACCTTATTTCGTATATTTTGCTTCGTGGTGTTTTTTCATAACGCCTTGTTTTGAAAGGATGTTACGAACAGTATCAGAAGGTTGTGCACCTTTTTGCAACCAATCAAGTACTAAATCTTCTTTGATTGTTACTTCTGCAGGGTCAATCAAAGGATTGTAAGTACCTACAGTTTCGATGAAACGTCCATCACGAGGAGAACGAGAGTCTGCTACTACGATACGGTAAAAAGGTTTCTTTTTAGAACCCATACGTTTTAAACGGATTTTTACTGCCATTACAATTCCACCTCCATATAATTTAATCACAAGAGGTAGTTTAACAGGTTTTTCACTTGGTGTAAAGAGTTTTTTCTTTACAGCTAAAATAAAATTTTTTAAACATTCATTTAAAGAATTTCCACTAGCTCCAATTAAAAATAGCGTTCGTTTTTTAACAAGACTTATCTTTTGTTTTTTTCATACTTTTCTTGTTATGATTGTTGTAACGAAAGCATTTATCACAGTTATAAAACTATAGGAGGAATATGATTTATGAAAACAATTGGTTTTATCGTCGGTAGCCTACGGAAAGATTCTTACAACTTAGCCGTTGCCAAAGAATTTGCAAAATTATTGCCCGCTGGTTTTGAAGCAAAGTTCATTGAAATTTCAGACTTGCCTTTTTACAACGAAGATTTGGAAAATGAAAACGATATGCCCGCAAGCTGGAAACGGCTACGAAGTGAAGTGGCTACAGTAGATGGCGTCTTCTTCTTTTCACCTGAATACAATCGTTCTGTCCCTGCCGCTTTAAAAAACGCCTTAGATGTTGGTTCACGTCCGATGGGTTCTAGTGTCTGGGGTGGCAAACCAGCTCTTGTGGTTACCGCTTCTCCTGGTGGCATTGGCGGTTTTGGTGCCAACCATCATATCCGTCAATCGCTTGTCTTTTTAGACATGCCAACCTTGCAACAACCAGAAGCTTATATTGGTGGCATTCATAATCTTGTTAAAGAAGATGGCTCGATTATTGAAGATACGGCTAAATTCTTCCAACTAATCGTAGATAAATACATCGCCTTCTTCAATAAATTAACGGCTGAATAATATTTTTTTGGTATTAGTTAGATAGTAAAAAAAGATTGCCAAACTATATTTAAAGACCTGTGACTATTAGTGGTCACAGGTCTTTTTGATATCTATCTATCGTACTTTACGAGCTATTATTTCATTTTGAACACTTCAGTTTTATTCTTTTAGCTACAGTAAAAATCACAGCTTTTCTTGTACTTCTTCGTGACGAAAACAAATTGTAAGATGATCGTTTACAATCCCCACAGCTTGTAAGAAAGCATAGATAATTGTACTGCCAACAAATTTAAAGCCTCGTTTTTTTAAGTCTTTGGTAATTTCATCGGAAAGTGGTGTTTTTGTTGGTATTTCTTCACTCGTTTTAAAATAATGCACCACCGGTTTGCCTGCGACAAAGTGCCACAAATATGCTGAAAAACTTCCCCACTCTTTTTGAATTTGTAAAATGCAATTTGCATTGTTAATCGCCGCTGTAATTTTAAGCCGATTTCGAATGATGCCAGCGTTACCCATTAAGCTTGCAATTTTCTCATCATCAAAAGCAGCCACTTTTTCAATTTCAAAATTTTCATAGGCCTCATCAAAAGCAACACTTTTATTTAGAATCGTTTGCCAACTTAACCCCGCTTGATTACTATCCAAAACCAATTTGCGAAATAATTGCTGATCATCATATTCTGGTACGCCCCAGATGACATCGTGATATTCTTTCATTGCCTGATTACCAGTTTCGGCCCAGTCACATCGCTTCATGTTTATTCTCCTTGCCTCATTTTTCTTTATTTTAACAGATAAAACAAAAAACACTTGCTTTTTCTAGGTGTACTACATATACTAGTACACACGATGAAGGTCATTACTTTACCATTCATTTAATTATTTAACAGTAAGAAAGGAGTTGCCCACACTTATGCTTACGATTGATAAAAACAGTAGCAAACCCTATTACGAGCAGTTAGTTTTAGGGATAAAACAGCAAGTTGTCACTGGTATTTTGCAGCCTGGCGATCGCTTACCGTCTGTGCGTGAACTGGCTAAAGAATTATTGATGAATCCAAATACCATCAGTAAAGCTTATAAAGTTTTAGAAGTGGAAAATGTAATTGTAACCGTTAAAGGTAAGGGTACTTTCATTAAAAATACCGAAAATATCCCCCGTGATGAATTTCGTATCCAGCAGCTAAAGCAAAATTTTCAAGCATTAATTATTGAGGCCATGCAGTTGCAAGTGACCAAACATGAACTGATTAGTTGGTTAGAAGAACCACAGTTAAAAGGAGGAGGCACACAATGAAATTAACCCAGCTAAAAAAAATAATCGGCACAAAAACTGTTTTAACTGATATTGATTTTACCTTACATGAAAATGAGATTGTTGGGTTGATTGGCCGCAACGGCTCTGGCAAGACGACTTTGTTTCGTACCATCGCTGGTAATTATTTGCCAGATGAAGGAAGCATCACGATCAATGGTCAAAATATTACCCAGGATACAAAATTAAAAACTGAAATTTTTTATATTGATGAGTTGGATAACTTTTTAAAATATTATCCACTGCAAGGGATTAATGATTTTTATCGCACCGCCTATCCTAAGTTTAATCAAGACCTTTACTTGCAATTAATGAAAGAACATGGTCTAAATCAACGACTACACTATCGCAAAATGTCTAAAGGCATGCAAGGACTCTATCAAATGATTTTAGCAATTTCATCTAGTGCCAAATATCTTTTATTAGATGAACCCTTTGATGGCCTAGATATCATTGTCCGCAAAAAAGTAATCGGCTTACTATTAACTCATCTAGCAGAAGACGGCCGTAGCGCATTAATCGCCTCTCATAATCTGCAAGAATTAGAAGGGATTATCGATCGGGCACTACTGATTAAAGGTCAAACGATTGCAAAAGACTATAAATTAGAAAATATGCGTGCCAATGCCCGCAAAATTCAGCTTGTTTTCCGCACAAAACAGATACCACCAATCGTTAAAGAAAACTCAAAGCTTGTCACAATCCAAGGACGTGTAATCGTCGCAATCTTTGAAAATTACACAGCTGAATTAGCCGCTACCATTAAAAGCTATGAACCATTAGTTTTTGAAGAACTACCGCTAACACTAGAAGATCTTTTTGAAGCCAATTTGCAAAAAGAAAAACTATTGGTTTAAGAAAGGAGTTTATTATGTTAAAGAAAATCTATTTAAAACGCTACGGTAAAGCTTTAATTGCCTTTGCTGTCATAACTTTTGGACTTTACTTTTTAAATGCCCATAGCACTGTTACTAATTGGCAATCACAAAATAACTACTATCACTCTTCTCAATTTGAAAAAGACTTTAAGGAGCATCCGGAATCTTTCACTTATTGGAATCAAGAAAATGAAAAAGATGTACCTTATACCTCAAGTAAAGATTACGTACAAGATCAGTTATATGTCTATGGTACCGCCTACTCAGAACACAATATTTCTGCTAAACAGGCACAAAAATATGATGCCAAAACAACTTATTACACTCGCTTTGGTGGCGATTTTACTATTTTAAATATTTTTCTGGTTGCTTTAGCTGGATTTTTACTTTTCTTTATTGATGAGAAGACCGCATTTAATCGTTTTTTATTTGCACTACCACAAAAACGTAAACAGCTTTTTAGGGCGAAATTGCTGTATGTTGCCTTACCTATTTTAGCGATTTTCTTACTGGGACAACTCTTTTATGTGACATATATAAAAATCGGTATTCCAGCACCCTATTTAAATGCCAGTTGGAGTCAATTACTCCATGCTGTTTTTAGTAGTTTTAGTTTAGCTACTTTGTTGTTTGCCGTAAGTATATTTATTGGTTCAATGGTGGGAAATCTAGTATTCGGTCCTTTGACTTGGCTTGTCTTTGTATTTTTTGCTAGTTTTACTCCTGGTTCTGTTACAAACTTTTTAAATCTTTTTACCTTCAAAGAATACGGGAGCTTCCCCTTTAATTTGGAAAATTTGTTTATTTATCGCATTGGTAAAACCGGTGGCTATTGGTGGATGATTCCGATTTTTCTAATTGCAGCCTTCTTATTTATCTGGTGGAGTTATCGCAAATTTACTGTTTTGTCCCTAGAAAACGACGGAGATTACTTACTTCATCGTGATTCTCGTTGGCCCGTTTGGTTTTTAATGTGGGTCTTCACCGGCTTTATTAGTTTGAACACATTTACGAATCCATGGCAAAGTTACTTGATGTTACTAGATACTCCTGAACGTATTTCATTGTTTAGCACAATTATTTCTACGCTTGTAACGCTTGTTTTACTCGGTATTATGCTCTATGTACTAGTCTTCTTTTCTACCCTTAAAGCTGCTTGGCACCATTATCGTAGTAAAAAACACGGAGTAGAACTGAACTAACTTTTAGAACAAAAATTTACAAAAAATAAATAATTTATGCAAACATTTGTAAAACGTCGTGGAATCTTCCCCGACGTTTTATTTTTTTACCCTTTTATTTGCTATACTAATAACAGTAACCGATTACAATTTGAGGAGAAAAATCATGATTAAACTGATTATTAGTGATTTGGATGGTACTTTTTTAAACAGTCAAAGTAAATTTGACGAAAATTTGTATCAAGAAGTGCGCCAAATCATGCACCGCCAAAATGTTATCTTCGCCCCATGTACAGGTAAGCAATGCGAACGGGTAGAAGCTTTATTCAAAAATGTTGGTAGTGAAGATTTATGGATCTTAGGCGATAGCGCCACGCGAATTAAACACAAAGACAAGTACATGTATGAATCCTTACTACCTAATACCATTGGCAAAAAAATTATTGCCAAACTACAAAGTATCCATCAGGACTTCACGATTATTGCCTGTACGCAAACAGCTGCCATTATTAGTGAAGACACTTCAGCTGAAAGTGAAAAAATGGTACGGGGATCTTACGAAGTAGTTGAAAAAATAGCAGACTACCAAGAAATTAACGATGACTTTGTCAAAATTACCGTTTACGATGGAAAATTAAGAAGTTATGAAGTGGCACCCCAGTTAGCTGAATTTGAAAAACAAGCTTACATCGTGGCTTCTGAAGCAGCTTGGATTGACATTACCAATTTTGGCGTACACAAACGACACACAGTTGAAGAATTGCAGCAAATTTTACAGGTCAGCTCACAAGAAACAATGGTCTTTGGCGATGGTCACAACGACTTAGAGCTTATGCAAGCTGGTGAATTTAGTTTTGCAATGCGTAATGCCTTTGAAGAAACTAAAGCAGCTGCCAAATACATCTGTAAAAGTAACGACGAGAATGGTGTCTTATTAACGATTAAACAATTATTATCGTTACAAGAGGAAAATTAAGCTAAACAACTTCACGAACTTTCTCATAAGCTCGTTTGTGAAGCCAGATATTAAAAAAAGCTTTCCGAACTCCTTTAAATCGCCTTTTCATTACAGCATTTTCGTTAGAAAGGCTGGATGTGGTCATAACTGCTATGTGAGTGTTTTTACCTGTGAAAAACTTATACTTTCTTATACGAGCAAAAGTGCAGGATTTTATGCTTTAATAGCAAATCCTGCACTTTTTTATTTTGTCGCCATAAACAAATAATGCGGCATCACCACATTACGATAATTTTTAATGAAACTCTCTTTTACCACCATGCCATTGAGAATAGCAACATTCATTGAAGCTAAATTCGTATCCCGGACAGTGGAAACAACGGCTGATGCTCCCAAATTTCTAAACGCATATTCTTTTACTGCTTTAGCTGCTTCTATCCCATAGCCCACACCCCAAGCGTCATAAATCAAATGATAGCCAATTTCCAAATAGGTTTTGCCACTCACGAGTTGATCAGTTAAGCCGCATTCGCCGATAATTTTACCATCACTTTTGCGAATCATAGCCAAGAGACTATAGCCTTTTTCCTGATACAGCTTTAAATTCCAATTTAACCAATTGCTCACTTCTTCATCAGAAAAAGCGCCCTCATAGGCATACATCACCCGCTCATCTTGTAAAAATTCTGCTAAAAAGTGTTCTTCCCCTTTTTCCCACGGACGCAAGATAAGACGTTTGGTTTCAATTTGCATTTTTATTTTCTCCTTTTAAAAAAAGATACAAAAACCCGAACAGCTTATATCCTTTCTTACAGACGTGTTGTTTGAAATAAACAAGCAGTAAAAAAGGATATAGTATTCGGGTATCATCATAATAAACTAAGCCTTTTAGCCCATTAGTTTATTTACGTTTTTTCTTTTTCTTTTGTTTTTTCATCATACGGTTCATAGCCATTTTGCCCATTTTACCTTTAATGCCAGAACCAAACATCTGATCCATTCCCGCCGGCATTTGACCTTTTGTCATTTGTTGCATCATTTTACGGGCTTCTTTAAATTGCTTAATCATGCGATTCACTTCAACCACTGAATTACCAGAACCTGCAGCAATGCGGCGACGGCGACTTGGATTTAACAAGTCCGGATCTTCTCGTTCGGCTGGTGTCATCGACATCACCATTGCTTTTTGGCGGGCGATTTGTTTAGGATCGACTTTAACATTTTCAATTCCTGGCATTTGACTCATTCCTGGAATCATTTTTAATAAATCTTCTAAAGGTCCCATCCCCATGACTTGATCCATTTGTTCAATGAAATCGTTAAAGTCAAAGGTATTTTCCTTCATCTTTTTCGCTAATTCTTCCGCTTTTTTCTCGTCGTAATCTTGTTGCGCCTTTTCAATTAAGGTCAGCATATCCCCCATGCCTAAAATACGACTCGCCATCCGGTCGGGATGGAAAACTTCTAAGTCCGTTAATTTTTCACCAGTACCGGTAAATTTAATTGGTGCACCAGTCACTTGACGAATGGAAAGGGCGGCACCACCTCGGGTATCCCCATCTAATTTGGTAATCACGACCCCCGTGATACCTAGTTGTTGGTTAAAGCTATCTGCAACTGTAACCGCATCTTGCCCTGTCATAGCATCTACGACTAAAAGAATTTCATTGGGCTGGGCAATTTCTTTGATTTGTTTTAATTCATCCATCAGCTTTTCGTCAATATGCAAGCGACCCGCTGTATCGATTAAAACATAATCATTTTTCTTTTCCCGTGCTAATTCCATCCCTTGGCGCACAATTTCCACTGGACTGACATCAGTTCCCATATCAAATACTGGAACATTTAATTGTTGGCCTAAAACTTTCAATTGATCAATCGCCGCTGGACGATAAACGTCACCGGCAATCATTAGTGGTCGGGCTTTTTCCGTTTTAATCAGTTGGTTGGCAAGTTTACCAGCAAATGTTGTTTTACCAGCCCCTTGTAACCCCACCATCATGATAACCGTCGGAATTTTTGGTGATTTATTTAAGGTTGCAGTCTCACTTCCCAAAGTCTTGGTTAGTTCTTCATCAACGATTTTAACAATTTGTTGCGCTGGTGATAGACTATCTAAAACTTCTGATCCGACTGCTCTTTGACGTACATTTTTAACAAATTCTTTGACAACTTTTAAATTAACGTCGGCTTCTAGTAATGCCAAGCGGATCTCCCGCATCATTTCTGTGACATCAGCCTCAGTAATCTTTCCTTTTTTACGCAACTTGCTCATGGCTTGTTGCAGGCGTTCTGTTAGATTTTCAAATGCCATTTTATTCGTTCCTTTCAACTAAAAACTATTCATCGATTTCTTGCAGTTCCTGCAAAAATTGCGGCAGCTCTGCATCTTTAGGATAATGGGCCTTAATGTAGCTTTCTGCCCGATCTAAAACTTCGCCGCGAACAATATAGTCCGAAAATAAATGAAGCTTGCGCTCATAATCTTCCAAAATTTTTTCCGTCCGCTTTATATTATCATAAACTGCCTGACGACTCACCTGAAATTCTTCTGCAATCTCCCCTAGTGAAAAATCATCGGCGTAATACAACTCCATATAATTCATCTGCTTTTCGGTCAAAAGCGTAGAATAAAATTCAAATAATGCATTCATACGATTTGTCTTTTCGATTTCCATGAGATTCCTCCTGTCATGAAAAATTAGTTAATTGGTAGCTATTGTGATCAGTTGATGATAATTGTTTTCTGAATAAACTTCTATGCCTTGCTTTACAAAATAGGCAGTTGCAACCCCGACACCAGCTACTTTATTGCCACTAAAGGCACCATCATAAATTTGATGACTGCCACAAGAAGGACTACCCTCTTTTAAGACTACCTGCGTAACATCCAGAGCTTTTAATTTTTCATAAGCGCGTATCGCACCTGCTTTATATGCGGCGGTCACATCGACGCCTTGACAAGAAACAACCACCGCATCGCACTCCAGACGTCAAATCCATCGCCGCCGATAATTTCAGCCGGATCTCTTGGAGTGTTTAATCCACCTAAAACCTCAGGACAAATCATAATTGCTTGTTTCTTTGCCACCAAAGCTTGCAGCTGTGGGATTGTTTGCGTATTACCATCATAACGGCAAAAAACGCCACCTAAACAGGCACTAATTCCAATCATATGTCCTCCTTAAACAACAGCACGATTTTTTATACACAAAGCTAAAATTTTAGCAACAAAAGCCATTCTTTTTTTCTTAAAAGTCAATTTAACGCCCTTTATTATAGCATTATTTCCCTTCCTTAAATAGTCCCCACCGCTTTTCTATGCTAAAATAAAACCATCTGTCGCAGGTATGCGACTAAGAAAAACACCGCAAAGGAGTTTGCTATGAAAAAAGTGTTAATCGTTGACGATGAACCTTCCATCGTCACATTGCTGACCTTTAATTTAGAAAAAGAAGGTTACGTTGTGACCTCTGCCACAGATGGTACAACTGGCTTAAAATTGGCTTTAACCAAAGATTTTGACTTTATTATCTTAGATATTATGCTGCCGGGAATTGACGGCATTGAAATTACGAAAAAATTACGGCAAGAAAAAAAAGAAACGCCGATTTTATTATTAACGGCAAAAGATGATACGATTGATCGAATTTTAGGCTTAGAAATCGGCGCTGATGATTACCTGACTAAACCCTTTAGTCCCAGAGAAGTTTTGGCCCGCATGAAAGCTATTTTTCGACGGATGCGTCCAGTTGAAACTCCGTTGCGCGCCAATGAGCCAAAAGATACCGACGATGAATTAACCGGAGAAATTTTACAGATTGGTGCAATTAAAGCGGATATGGATAATTACGAAGTCACCGTTAACGACGTAAAGATATTTTTAACCCCCAAAGAATTTGAATTACTCGTCTACTTTATGAAGCGAAAAGATCGTGTGATTGACCGTGATACGCTATTAGACCGCATCTGGAATTTCGACTTTGCCGGTCAAAGTCGCATCGTGGATGTCCACGTTTCACATTTACGGGAAAAAATTGAAGAAGATCCTAAAAATCCCCGCTATCTTTTAACAGTTAGAGGCTTTGGTTACAAATTTCAGGAGCCCAAAGCATGAAAAAACGGCGTGTTTTAGAATATTTGCTGTGGATTACAACATTACTCGTGCTTTTTGTAGGAGCCTGGCAATTAATTGGTGGTTTTTTTGAGCACCAGGTCTTAAGCCAACAAGAGAATTACTTAGAAAAAAAAGGGAATCTACTGTTACGAATGGCAAAAGAAGAAAATTATAACGAAGCGAGTCTACGTCAATTGAGTCAGCACTATATTGAACACGTAGATGAACGGGTAACTTATCTGTCGGCTACTGGTAAAATTATTTTTGATACTTCTAATAGCAATCTTTTAGGTACCCGCTCCAATCGTCCCGAGGTAAAAACCGTCTTAGCCGGAGGAAAATTGGGTACTTCGCTGCGAAAAAGTGCCACTTTAAAAAAAGAATTACTCTATGTCGCGTTACCTGTGGAGCAAGACAATCATTTAATTGGTATTTTACGGATCGCCGAAAGCACTACAACTTTTATGACCGCTGCTAGTAGCGTTAGAAATTCAATTTTAACAGTGTATGTGATTTTGTGCTTGTTGATTACCATTTTTGTCTTATATTTTTTACGCCAAAAAAATCGGCCTTTAGAAACTTTATTGCCAGCGATCAAAAAAATGGTGGCTAATCCCACCCGTACTGAAACAATTATGCAAACCACGCCGCAATGGGAAGAGCTTTATCAAGCCTTAAATCAATTAAGCGAACAAATGAGCCACACGTATAAAGCCTATTCTGCAACCGAACACAAGCTGCATACACTTTTAAACGATTTAATGATTGGTATTTTCATTGTCGATAGTGAAAACAAACTCGTCATGATCAACCCTGAAATGAAACGGCAACTTGGCTTATTTCAAAATCTAGCAGAAAAAGTTAATTTTGCCGAAGTGATTAAAGATCCGCAACTTATTCAGCTAGTCTATCGCATCTCACCGAATAATCCTTTTTTACATGATGAAATTACCTTACATCAAAACGGTGAACGCGTGCTGGATATTGATTTGCGTTTATTTAATGAAGAACGGCAAATTTTAGTGATGTCTTATGATATGACACAAGTGCGCCAACTGGAAAAAATGCAGCAAGATTTCGTCAGCAATGTTTCCCACGAACTAAAAACACCTGTCACCTCCTTAATTGGCTTTACCGAAACGCTCCTAGATGGTGCCAAAGACGATCCAAAGACAACGACAGAATTTTTACGCATTATGGAAAAAGATGCCAAACGGCTGCAAGCTTTAATCCAAGATATCATTCAGCTTTCAAAAGGACGTCAAGCCCTAGATTACCCGATTCAAAACATCACTGTCGCGGAACTTTTAGCCCAAATTTTGGAAAGTTATCAAGCTCAAATTCAAGCGAAAAATTTAAGTGTTCATTTAGTAGGAGATCAAGCTTTAGTCTGGTCCACAAAAGTTGAACTTTTCTATCCGATTGCTAAAAATTTAATTGAAAATGCAATTAAGTACACACCGGAAGCTAAAAAAATTACAATTAGCTATACTCTAGCAGATAATTTAACCTTAAACGTTTCAGATCAAGGCCTTGGCATTGACAGCGATGATCAACAACGCATTTTTGAACGCTTCTATCGGGTAGACAAAGCCCGCGCAAGACAATCCGGCGGCACCGGTTTAGGCTTAGCCATTGTAAAAGAATCTGTTGAAAAACTTGGAGGCAAAGTCCAATTAGAAAGTCACCCCGGTGTTGGCTCAACCTTCACCGTGACACTACCAAAGCTCTAAATAGAGCTAAACGGCAAAAAGCTACTGACAAAATTTATTGTCAGTAGCTTTTTTAACTAGTTCTTAAAAGGAGTGTGACTATTTGTTTGTCACCTTACCGTCAACAGAACGTTCAATTTTCATAGTGGTAATTGGCAGGTAACCCAATTCTTTTACAGGACCGTTTTGAATTTCATCGGTTAGTAGATAATCCAAGAATTTTTTTACATCCTTGTCTGGTTCACCTTTTGTATACATGTGTTCGTAAGACCAGATTTTCCATTTGTTTGTTTCGATATTTTCTGGGGTTGGCGTCACATTATCAACAGAAAGTTCCTGTAAACTATCGTCAATATAAGATAACGCCAAGTAACTGATAGCCCCCGGTGTTTCTGCGACTATTTTTTTCACGGTGCCAGAAGAATCTTGTTCTTGGGATTGCACCGGTGTTGCACCATCAAGTCCCCATTTTTCAAAAGTTGCTCTGGTCCCACTGCCAGAAGCACGATTAACGACTGCAATTTTTTCATCTTTGCCGCCAACTTCTTTCCAGTTGGTAATTTTACCAGTAAAAATGTCAATTAATTGCTGTTGGGAAATATTTTTGACTGCGACGTCTTTATTTACTACCGGAGCCATTCCTACAACCGCTACTTTGTGGTCCACTAGCTCTTTTGCATCGACACCATCTTTTTCTTCGGCAAAAACATCTGAGTTGCCAATCGTTACAGCACCAGCAGCAACTTGGCTCAACCCTGTACCACTTCCGCCACCTTGAACAGTAATTTGATAATTGGGATTTTCAGTAGTAAAACTATCTTTGGCTGCCTCAACTAATGGTTGTAAGGCTGTTGAACCAACCGCGGTAATTTTTGCACCGCTTGTTTTATTTTCTTCTCCAGTTTTTGCATTACCATTCCCACAGGCCGCTAATAATAAAGTTGCTGCCACTGCAGTTGCTACTAAATATACTTTTTTCACGTTTTCCACTCCTATCTTTAATTACAAATTCAGTTTACACAAGCTTTGTAAACTTGATATAAGCAGTGTGTAAAGATTTTATCAAGCATTGTAAAATTTACGTAAACCAATTTGTCATGAGCTTATTTCACCCTCATTTTAAAAAAAAGGAATATAATAAAAGTTGTAAAGACAATTGTGTTACATAAGAAAGGAATTGATAATCATGTTAGAAATTCATTACATCGTAACCGGTTCAGATGAAGAAGTAAAAAAATACGACAAAGCTAGTGATTTTGTTGGGGCGCAATATAAAGAAGTGCCAGACTTACAAGATAACTATCAAGTAACCAAAGCACTATTAGACGGCAAAGAAATTGAATTAGACGACAAAACCATTGGCGGTTTATTCAATTATTTGAATAAATAGTTAAATAATTCTAAGTTACTTTTTGAAGATTAAAAAAACCACTTATGATTTTTTCATAAGTGGTTTTTTATCTGTCCTGTTACAGGAGTGAAAAAAGCTTTTCCAACTGGCTTATTTCACGTTTCCCTCTTTAGTTAAAAGTTAAAATGTGCAAAACAAAAAGCCATTTTTGCAAATTTTGCTCCTTTGGCTTTAAGCTGCAGAATTCTTTTGACTTTTTTATTATCTAATAAAGTTAAAGACAATAAATGCATAAAGCAAAAATAATGTTAACACAATGAATAAAACATTCTCACGTTGATCGTGATTGGGATGTAATAAAATATAAAGGCGCTCTTTTTTACTTTGCTTTTTATGTACAAAAAAATGAATCACACTATAAAAGATTCCGACTGCAATAAAAGTCAGAAAAAAACGAACAAAATACTGCATGCCCACCGCTAACATCATGACCATTGTCGGAATGAAGAGCAATTGTTCAAAAAAAATAATACCTTGACGATAACGACGAAAAAACTCGGTTATAGCATATTTCATTTCAAAACCTTCTTTCATTTCATTCATTTACTTTGCATCTATTTTACATTAGTTTACTTCTGTCTAAATACCCGATATAATTAAATTACAATTAACTTAAGATGAGATTACGAAAACTTCCGAAAGTAGGGGCGCTGATGCACTTAAGTAAAGAACAAACGACACGTCTTTTAGAACAGATGGATTTTGTCACTTTTCAAGAGAAAATCACCCAATATTTTGACGGTGAAGAAGTAGACTTTTCCGTTTATTATCTTAAAAACAAAAAAAATGGTTCCGTTTTGGCGACAATGCCAAAATACGCCTATGTGCCAAAAGAAGACGGTAACGGTAACCGATATGTAATGGGGTATGCAAGTATTTTATGGGAACAATTTGCTCCTGTTGACAAAGAAAATTTTGTTGCACGCCACGTCCAAGCTTTTTTTGAGCAAAACAGCTATTTACCCAAAAATTATCAAGCCATCGTCAAAGACATTGAATTAGGGGCAAAATATCGCTTCTTTTTACTAGAACCATTACTGCGGGATTTAGAACTATGGGCAGCTGAAAAAGCCCGTTTACTACAACAGAAGAAACGCTATGGCTCCCCGATTTTAAAAGAACTCGTACAGCTACCTAATTCTCAATTTGAAAACTTCTGTGTTCACCACTTTGCAACAAGCACTCACTATAACCAGCTGAAACTATTACTTGAAGATTTACCTGTGTGCTTTTTAAATCCCGATTATGAACTTGTTCATTACGGCTACGCCGTTGAATTTTGGCTTCACTATTCAGGTGAGGACACGAGTGTCAATTTAGAAGAAGAACTAAATGCTTTTGCCACCTCATTTTTAAACCAAGAATCAAATTATCACAGCCGCTTTTTATCTAGCGTTAGTATGCGGCAAGAATTATCCGAAGAAGTTTTGCTAAAAATCGGTGCTCTATTAAGTGATTTAGAATACTGGGCTACTCGTCGTCTGATGCGTAAAGTCGAAATTTAACAAAAAAACCGTCAACTCTTTGAAAGTAACAAAGAACAACTGTGGTAAAAAAATTTTATAATCTAAAAAAGATGGCTAACAAATCTTTGCTTTCGTCTTGTAAACGAAAGCAAAAGAATTGGTGACCATCTTTTTATCTTCATTAATTTTCCAAATAAGCAGTCAAGCGGTCGATCGCTTCAACTAATTTTTCCATACTAGAAGCATAGCTTAAGCGAATATACCCCTCTGCTTCTTTTCCAAAAGCAATCCCAGGAATAACAGCTAATTTGGCCTTTTGTGCTAAATCGATACAAAATTTCATGGAATCTTGTTCCAAATGTGCAGGAATTTTGGCAAAAAGATAAAACGCACCGGAGGGTTTAGCTACTTCAAAACCCAGTGCTGTCATTTTTTCATATAAAAAATCCCGCCGTAAGCGATACTCTTCTTTCATGATTAAACCATCGTCAATTCCCTCAATTAAAGCCCGAACTGCCGCTTTTTGTGAAATTGTAGAAGCAGCGGTTACCAAATATTGGTGAACTTTAATGATTTCTTGGATCAACTCTTTTGGTGCAAAAATAAAACCAATTCGCCAACCGGTCATGGCGTGAGATTTCGATAGGCCATTAATCAAGATAGTTTGCTCCCGTAAAAATTCGGCAATCGAAACATGCTCTTCATCATAAGAAAGTTCGCTATAAATTTCATCACTAATGACAAATACCGGATATTTTCTTAAGACGTCCGCCAAAGCCTTAACTTCTGCTTTGGA
Source organism: Enterococcus montenegrensis (assembly GCF_029983095.1). Taxonomy (NCBI): domain Bacteria; kingdom Bacillati; phylum Bacillota; class Bacilli; order Lactobacillales; family Enterococcaceae; genus Enterococcus; species Enterococcus montenegrensis. Next base: position 913,541 of record NZ_CP120467.1, on the reverse strand, counting down.
ATAAGTAACTCCAGTAGGATTACTTGGATAGTTTAAAATTACTGCCTTAACAGCATCCCCATGGGCAATTAGATGCTCCTCCAAAACTTTTGGTGTCAAAACAAAATTATCACTAGTTGTATCCATATAAATAGGTTGGGCTGCGGCTAAGGTAATAACCGGTTCATACCCAGGGTAAATAGGGGCAGGTAATAGTACTTTATCGCCAGGATTTAAAACAGCTAACAATGAAGCGGAAATTGCCTCTGTAGCACCAATTGTCACTAAAACTTCTGAAGTGTAATCATAGGCGACGTGATATTTCTGCTTTAAAAAAAGAGCAGCGGCTTCCCTGACGTCTGCTAAGCCAGACATTCCGGTATAATGACTGAAGTTTTGCTCAATGGCATCTTTACCAGCTGTTTTGACATGATCGGGGGTATTGAAATCTGGTTCTCCTAAAGTCAATTTCAAAATATCTTCAATGCCGGAAACTTTTTCATCAAACTGGCGGATTAAAGAAACTGCAATTTGATAAACTTGTTTGTTGAAGCGTTTTGTTAAATCCATCTTCTCCACTCCTTTTTATGAATAACCTTGATACTGTATCACGTTTTATGTTTTATCCTACCATAAAATGAAAAAAAGCGGCAGTGAAATTTTCAATAAAAATAAAATGCAGTACAAAATACAGAAAAACCGTGCTAAAAACTGTGTGTTTCAGTCTTTAGTACGGTTTAAAGTGGCAAAATTTTAATGAGTCAGCTCTGACTGTTGTGCTAAGTAGGCTTTGGCTTCTTTGTTCACAGCTTTTAAATCTACCCCTTGTTGTTTGGCAGCAAAAACACAGCCACAATAGCATTGACGAAAGACATCGTATTCCTTACACATTTGAATAGAGCGTTCATAACCTTTATTCTTTTTAAAATCGCTTGGTAGATAATTCACACTGTAAATTTTTTGAATGTCCATCCCGATCTGATTAATTAATTGCGCATTTTTCTTTGGCGAAATTGTCAGGGCACTGCCAAAATAATCATACCCCAGCTTTAACGCCTCTTCTGCTACTAAATCGAGGCGCATTTGAAAACAAGCCGTACATCTTTTGCCACCTTCTGGTTCATCTTGTAGGTGGTTTTCTTTGATAATGGCTAAAAATTCATTGGGTTTATAATCGGCAGCAATAAACCCCACCTCAGCGCCGGTCTTTTCATTAAAATCGGCGACGAATTTCTTTTGTACGAGTAAACGCCGCTCATATTCACTTTTGGGGTGAATATTGGAGTTGGCAAAATAAATCGTAACGTCTGCATATTGTGTTAAAAATTCTAAAGTATACGTACTGCAAGGAGCACAACAACTATGAATCAAAATTGTGGGGCGTTTTTCTTCTTCTTCCCAACGGGTAATCATTTTCCGTAAAACGTAGTCATAGTTAATTTTTTGGTTCTTCATTTTATCTAAAATTTGACTTGCTTCAATCATCAAAGTATCTCCTTACTGATTTGATAACAATTAAACTTGCTGGCTGTAGTGCTTTAACAATCATTTATCGATCTGAAAAATATAACAATTACTTCCATATGAAATTCAGTCTTATTCGAAAAATTCGAAAAAATAAAAAACGTTCTATTTTATTTAACAAAGAGGAAAATAAGAATTTTATTACTTTCAAAACAAAATGATTAAATAACGTTGTTTTTATCATTTTTAGTACCTAAAATGAATTATAACTAAAAAAACACCGTTACTTGTAATTCATCTTAAACTAGGAGGTGCCCGATGTCAAAAGCATTTTTGAAACTACCCGTCATGTTTTTTGCAATTCCATTTGTCTACTTATCCTTACTTCTTGATACATATTTTCATTCGATGTTTGGCTTTTTAATCACACTAATTTTTTCATTTGGTGTCGGTTTTTATTTTAAAGCCTGTGATCAGTTATTCTTATGGTTTTTAGGCAATATTCTTTCTACTGTTTTTTCCGTTATTTTGCAAAATCAACATCCTGAATGGCACTTTTTCTACCAACCTTTTAACCCAGCATTTTTAGTATTACTTTTGTCTGTCCTCTATTTAATCCCGCAAATTATTGGTATTATTTGGGCGACGACCTTACAAGTACATCTTTTTAAATAGCGTTATAAATTATAAAAAGGCTTCAAGTTACTTACACGAATAAGTAACTTGAAGCCTTTATTTGCCTCATAAAAACTCTAAAAATTCAGCGCCCCACGTTTAACAAGTAATGCTATTATTTTAAGACTCTTTCAAATGAATCTTTTTAATAATCAATTTGTCAAATAAACTAGAGGTGCTATCTTGTTCTCCGATAATTTCTGCGACAATCGTTTTACCTTCGTGTTTTTTGCGTAACTGATAGACAATTTTGCCGCTTTCTTTTAATTCAGATATCATATCCACAACACCGCCAAAACCGGTCTTACGGGTAATAAAACCGAGGGCAACCATCCGCTCATCTAAATTTTTAGCTGAAATTACAGAACCTGTAATCAAAGCAGTCCGCATTTTTCCTAAAAATTCTTCTAGACCATCGGCTGTTTGTAAATCATCCTCTTCCACTTCTGGACGATTATGTAATTCCTGTAATAGATTTTCATATTGTTCTTGAGTCAACATTACACCGGCTACTTTTTCCCGATTAAAAACGTAAACTGCTGTTCCCGCTTCTCGAGCCTGATTAAAAACATCCATTGGAGATTTTTTCACTTCGGTAATAGAAGTCGTCGGCACCTCTAACTTTTTCAGTTCCATTTTGCTTCCTCCTTGAAAAATTCCCACTATAGAAAAGGCAGTCAGCAAGCCGCCCTGCGTATTTAGTATTTATCAATTCCATAGCAAAGTAGTTCAACGAACACATTATAGCACACCTAAGCTTAGATGAGGCAAATGATTTTTCTATTGTTATTTCATTTTAGCAAATCCTGTGCATATTGCCACAAAAAACAATAAAGTCTGACACACCTACAACAAATATGCACGCTATTTTTTCAAATAACGGCTTAAAATTGACTTTTTGACTAGGCTAAAAGTTTTTTCTACGAATAAAAAAACTGTAAAATCATAAAATTTCTATGACTTTACAGTTTCAATGACTATTTTTTAATTTTTAAAGTCATGGCATTAATAGCCACAATAACCGTACTTAAAGACATCAAAATCGCTCCCACAGCTGGGCTTAAAATGATCCCAATTGGTGCCAAAATACCAGCAGCTAAAGGAATCGCCACAATATTGTAGCCTGCACCCCACCATAAGTTTTGAATCATTTTGTTCCGGGTTTGTTTTGATAAATCCAAGAAGTGTAAAATATCTTCTGGATTACTATTAGTCAAGACCACATCAGCAGAGTCAATTGCAACATCGGTCCCTGCACCAATCGCAATTCCCACTGTCGCGCGGGCTAAGGCTGGAGCATCATTAATGCCATCTCCTACCATAGCTACTTTTTTACCGGCATTCGTCATTTCACTAACAATTTTTTCTTTGCCATCGGGTAATAGCCCTGCATGAAAATTATCAATGCCTAAATAATTGGCAACAGCTGTAGCGGCTTCTTGATTGTCACCAGTCAACATAACCGGCTCAACACCACGATCTTTTAGCGCTTGAATAAAGGTTTTTGCTTCCGGTTTTACCTTGTCCCCTAAGGCAATGAGGGCAATTAATTTATCATCAACAAACAAGTAACTAATTGTATTGCCTTGTGTTAAATAAGGTGCCAACGTTTTTTTATCAACTGTTTGTTTGCGTTTTGCTAGCTCTTTGTCGTTTGCTATTAGAACTTGGGTGTTATTAACGACACCAGACAAGCCGACACCAGCAATATTTTTTAAATCTTCGCCTTTTAAAACTTCAATTTCTTTTTCTTCAATATATTTCATAATTCCGGTTGCAATTGGGTGATTGGCGTTTTTTTCTAAAGCACCAATATATTGTAGCGCCTGGTCTTCTTGCCAATCTGCGGCTAATATTTCAACGCCGGTGACCGCAAAAGTACCTTCTGTTAAGGTCCCTGTTTTATCTAAAAGAATTGCATCTAAATCATGCGTATTTTCAATAGCATTCCGATTTTTTAGCAATAACCCGTTTTGGGCAGCTAGAGAAGTTGAACGTGCCACTACAAGCGGAATTGCTAAACCCAAAGCATGGGGACACGCAATTACAAAGACTGTCACCATGCGGTCAAGTGCCGTTGGCAGATCCGCTGCTACAAGCCAAGCGACAAATGCCAATACCCCAGCGACTAAAGCGACATAAAAAAGCCATTTTGCTACTTTGTCTGACAAAGCTTCCAAATGTGATTTTTCAGCTTGGGCGTCTTTGACCATTTTCATCACTTTGGCTAAATATCCATTTTCACCAGTACCGGTTACTTCAATTTGGATTGTACCGTCGCCATTAACAGATCCGCCAATAACTTGATCTCCAGTTTTACGGATCACACCTCGGGACTCACCAGTAACGGCAGACTCATCAACAGTTGTTTCACCCTTTAAAATCTGACCGTCTGTTGGCATTTTATCCCCAGCACGAACAATTAACGTGTCACCTTCATGGACTTCTTGTAGCGAGATTTTTTCTTCTTTTCCCGCTTTATTAACTCTTGTCACGGTATCTGGTAGTAATTCAGCTAATTTTTTTAAAGCACTGCTGGCATTTGAGACAGCATTCATTTCAATCCAATGCCCCAGCAGCATAATCACAATTAAGGTCGCCAATTCCCAGAAGAAATCCATCACATGTTCGGTGTGTAAAAAGTGATTGGCAATAAATGCATAAAGACTATAGATATACGATACCGTAATCCCCATGGCAATTAGGGTCATCATTGCAGGATTTTTCATTTGTAATTCCATTTTAGCTCCGCTTAAAAATGGTTGACCACCATAAATAAATAAAATCGTAGCCAAAATTAAAACGACATAATCAGAACCAGGAAAAGTAAATTGAAAAGGCAGACTCACCCCCATCATCGGTGAAAGGATAATAATCGGAATTGCTAAAACTAAAGAAAGCCAAAATTTCTGTTTGAAATTTCCCATATGCATAGAATGGTCCATCCCACCCATATCGTGATCCATATGCTGCATATCGTGATCACCATGACTCATTCCATGGTGCATTTGCCCATGATCACCATGGTTGTGATTCATGTGCCCATGATTCATGTGTTCATGTTCCATATGCTCATGATTCATGTGCTCATGATCCATATGATTAGGATTGCTACCGGTCATATTATGATTGGAATCCATCTGGGTGTTTTCAGCAGAATTTCCACCCTTTTCATCTTCCTGATGACCTTTGTGATCCATGTGATCCATGTGAGCCATATGATCCATAGCTGCCGCTTTATCATGATTCATTGGCTGCTTTTTTTCATCTACATCTTTTGCGTCTTTCATCACTACTCCCTCTTTTCTAGTTTTAATCGATTCAGACTAAGTGAGTTTAGTAAAACACTGACTGAACTAAAGGCCATTGCCCCGCCAGCAATAATCGGATTTAAAAAGCCTAAAGCAGCAAAGGGAATACCAATTGTATTGTAAACAAATGCCCAAAATAAGTTTTGTTTTATTTTTTTTATTGTCGCTTTTGACAATTGCAGCATTTGATCCAAATAGGTTAAATCACTGTGGATCAACGTTACATCGGCAGTCTCCATGGCAATATCTGTTCCGCTTCCCATTGCAATACCAACATCAGCTAAGGCTAACGCAGGTGCATCGTTAATTCCGTCGCCTACCATACCTACTAATGCACCTTTTGCTTGTAGTTCTGCTACTTTGGCAGATTTTTCATCTGGCATAACTTCAGCAAAAACATTCGTAACAGAAATTCCCACCTGTGAACCAATATATTCAGCTGAGGCCTTGTTGTCACCTGTTAGCATATAGACTGCAATCCCATGATTTTGTAATGTTGCAATTGCCGCTTTGGAAGTTGCTTTGATTTCATCAGCTACAGCTACGACCCCTAAAACATTTGTTTCATCTGAAACCAGCATGACTGTTTTACCTTCTTTTGACCATTGGTTTAATTTTGAAAGGTAGTTGTCACAATCTTCTTTTTCTGCCATAAGCTTCGCATTGCCAACAAAATAAGTTTTATCATTTATTTGTCCGGCAATCCCCAAACCAGGCAATGCTTCAAAGTGATCAACCTTTACGGCTTGAATATTTTTTTCTGTGCCATAATCAACGATTGCACCGGCTAAGGGATGCTCTGAAGCAGCTTCTAAACTAACTAAAACAGTTAATAAATCCGCTGTGGCTAATTGCAAATTCGTTACAGTAGGTTTTCCTTTTGTAATTGTTCCCGTTTTATCTAAGACAATGGCATTTAGTTGCGCAGCTTGTTCCAATACCGCTCCGCCTTTAATTAAGATACCGTTTTTAGCGCCTAGTCCAGTCCCAACCATAATTGCAGTTGGTGTTGCCAGCCCTAAAGCACACGGACACGCAATAACTAGTACAGCAACACTATGAATTAAAGCTTCCTGCCAATTGCCACTCACAAGTCCTGTTACAATTAATGTTACCATAGCAATTGCTAAAACGCTGGGTACAAACACTGCTGAAATTTTATCCGCAATTTGTTGAATCGGGGCTTTTTGTCCTTGGGCATCTTCAACCATACGAATAATCCGAGCTAAAACTGTCTCATCGCCGACTTTCAAGGTTTTAATCACTAATTGGCCGGTATTGTTAACAGTCCCGCCAAAAACAGTACTGCTGCTTGTTTTTGCCACAGGCATACTTTCCCCTGTCAGCATACTTTCATCAACGGTCGTTTTACCACTAAGCACAATGCCGTCTACGGGAATTTGCTCTCCAGGGCGAATAATTACTTGCATTCCTTGTCTTACAGATGCAATGGCTACTTCACTTTGGCTCCCATCTTCATTGACCACCCGCGCGGTTTTTGCTTGTAGTTGCATCAATTGCTTAATGGCAGAACTAGTTTTATTTTTTGCAGTAGTTTCCAAGTATTTTCCAAGTAAAATTAAGGCTATAATCATTCCGCTACTTTCAAAGTAAAGTTCATGGGGATCACCGCCTAAAAAACCATTATAAAAACTCAAAATAAAAGCTGCCGTAGTACCTAAAGAGACCAAAACATCCATGTTTGGTGCTTTGGTTTTTAAAGCATGATAAGCACCTTTATAAAAGCGTAGCCCAACACCAAATTGAATCGGGGCAACTAAAATCAACTGCACGATAGGACGATGGAAAAAGTGCACCCAGGAGGCATCAACACCAAGTATCATCGCAATCATTGCAACCATTAAAGGGGCAACTAAAACAACACTAATCATTAAATCCCGTCGCATTTTTTGAATTCGTGCTTGTTTCTTTTCTGCTACTTGTTGCCGATGCGCTTCATCATCCAAAATTGCACCATACCCAATGTTTTCCACACTTTTAATTAACGCTTCGGCAGTGGTTTCATTAAATTGTACGGTAGCTTTTTCCGTAGCCAAGTTGACTGTCGCCTGCGCAACTCCTGGTTGTGCCTTTAATTCTTTTTCAACGCGAGCTGAACAATTGGCGCAGGTCATCCCTGTAATGACAAAGGTTGCGACTTGCTCATTATTCATTAGGCCACCTCAGTTGGATAACCAGCCGCCGTAACTGCTGCAATAATTTTTTCATCGGTTAATTGGCTATCATCGTATTTCACCACGCCGTTGTTTTTCTTTAAATTAATTTTGACTTTTTTCACGCCTGGTAATTCATTGATTGTACCTTCTACTTTTGCGACACAATGCCCACAACTCATACCACTAATATTAAATGTTTGTTTCATCTTGATTTCCTCTTTTCATAATTTTTAATGATTTATTTTGACTTGATGTTGACTACATTCACATTGACCAGGAATACAATTGCAAGCAATACTTGCTACTGGTGTTTTGGCAAGTAGCGCAGTATTAATTGCCGCAATATCTGCTGCTGTCAATTCTGCTTCGTTGATTAAGTCAGCGATTGTTACACCAATCTTTTTGGCACAGATGTGAGAAAAAAGATTTTCGGTTGCACTGCGAACAGTTGCAGTTTCTGATACATTGGGGTAATAAATAAATTTTTTACCTTCTGCCTCACTCCGAATTACTTCTTTTTTACTTAACCGTCCTAATAGTGTCTTTACCGTAGCAAGCTTCCAATCCATCTTATCACCTAAAATTTCAGCAATCTCATGCGCAGTTGCAGCTTTTACTGTCCATAATACCCGCATCACTTCCCATTCTGCATCGCTGATTTTGACAGGTTCTGTCATCATGTTATCCTCACCTCGTTTACAAGTGTAATCTTAACTTCTTTTTAAGTTTACATCCGTAAACGTAAATGAGTCAAGAAAAAACTTCACCAAATTTTTTAGTGAAGTTTTTTTGTGCCTATTTTTAAAAAATTAATTTGAAAGTACTTTCCATTGTGTAAGGTTTATCAGCTGTCAGAGTAATACTGCCAAATTGAGGGTAAATTTCAGTACCAGGCACCCCTTGTGGCTCAATCGCCACTGCCCCGTGATTTGCCATAACGCCGTTTTTCATTACTGTCCCCGCTTCCCCAGTGCCAGTGGTATAAATAACTACTGCTGGAGCTTGTGTCATCAAACTTAAGGCAACTTTTCCATCTGGTGCAGTTAAAGTTAATGCTTTTTGGGCACCTTCATCAATCAAAAAAGGATCATCTAAAAGCGTCTCGCCAATTTTAGCACCTGTCACAAAATCAAATTTTGTACCAGCGACCGCAACTTTCTCGCCAGTTGTTGTGACGTCATCATTGGTTTTAGCAACAAAATGTGCGTTAATTTGTAAATTATGCGTATCAATTGACTCACTGGGCGAACCCGTCAAATTGTAGTAACCATGATTGGTTGGATTGAACAAAGTTTTTTTGTCTGTGGTTGCTTCAAATTTGAAACTGTATTGATTATCATCGGTTAAAGTATAAATTGCTTTTGCCGCTAAATTACCAGGGAAACCGTGATTGCCATCCGGATCATTTAATGTGAAGATAACACCAGCCTCATTATCCTTAGTGAAGGTTTGTGCCTCCCAATTTCGCGCGTCAAATCCTACAAAACCACCATGTAATGTATTGCCTTTTTGATTGGCCTCTGTTTTGTAAATTGTTTCATCTAATTCAAACTGTGCGCCGGCAATGCGACCAGCGACCGGGCCAATGGTAGCATTATAATAACTATTTTCTTTGTAGTCTGTTATTGTCTTGCATCCAACCAATACATCACGCAAAGTACCATCGACTGGTAATGCTAACGAAATGGCACGCGCCCCAAAAGGATGTAGCCCCAAAACTACGCCGTTTTCATTTTTCACTTCATAATACGTCCCGAATGCCTTACTGTCTAACTTTGTAACTGTTGCCATCTGCACCGCTCCTTTGTTTATCTACTATCTCGATGAAAAAAAGCCTTTTCAATCTCTTTTTTAGTATAGCGGTGATCAGCAGGAACGTCAATTTATTTAGTAACATTTAGTAAATTTAATTTTACTACTTTTCGTATCCACGTAAGAGGACCTGTCACCTTAAAAAAAAGCAAGTTTAAGATGTAACGTATGGTCTAAAACATTAATATAATTCTAGCCCCTATTTACGCACAAAGTCTGGTCTGAAAATAGCTTTTTCAAAAACAAAAGCGAGATTTTTATTGCACAAAAAAACGCATCTTCAATTGAAGATACGTTTGAAACTGGGGTAGCTGGATTCGAACCAACGCATGAGGGAGTCAAAGTCCCTTGCCTTACCGCTTGGCTATACCCCAATGGTGGAGGAGAGTGGATTCGAACCACTGAACCCTAAGGAACGGATTTACAGTCCGTCGCGTTTAGCCACTTCGCTACTCCTCCGAAAGGTTTTAATCAACCTGACTTAGTTATGATACAAAAGATAACTAAAAAATGCAAGTGGTAATTTCAATTTTTTTTACAGAAATTTTAGTCATGCAAATTATGTTGCAATAACACAGCTTCCACCGCTAAATCTAAGGATTTATAAGCTCCTAGATCCTCTTTTCCTAAGAAAGCTTCGTAATTCTTTTCACCCATAGTCAAAATTTCACCAATAACTTTTTTACCGATTGATAATTGGTTGACGGTGTAATTTTTACCTTTAATATCTTTTTTTACTTCTTCTACTTTAACTTCGATATCTTTTTTCTTCGTCACACTTCTCACCTCGCTAAAGTATTTTATCATATTCTTATCTTGTTGGGTATAAAAAGGAAATGAAAAACCCAAACAAGTCCGCCTCCCCTTCTCATCTTGGTACTTTAACCGCTAAAAGGTACGTGCATTTTTTGTTTGGGTTGTAATCTTTCTTACATATTATGCGTATTGGTTAAAACTGCTGCAGTTACCAAATAACCGGCCTCTGTTAGTACTTCTTTAACTTTTTCAACATTACGAGACTGAACTTGAATTTCAACAATTGTAGCCAGTTCCATCCGATTGACGACAATCGTTAAAATACTAAAATCATGCTCGGCTAAAAGTTTGGTAATTTCTGCTAAAATCCCCACATGATCATCGGCTATTTGTAAGCTGATCCGGGTTCCACCATCGTTGTAGCCAGTAATTTTTAAAAAGGCCGCGAAGATATCATTATTGGTTATGATTCCTTTGACTGCTTCTTTTTCTACTACTGGTAGTACAGCAATCTTATTTTCCCGCATTTTATAAATGGCATCTTCTAGCAATGCATCTGGTGCAATGGTCAGCACATTTTTTTCCATGACATCGCCTACGGTCGTCTTATTTAACAAATAATTGGCTTCATAGACACTTAAACTTGTGGCTTTTGAAGGCATCGCTTCTTGAATAATGCCTTCTGTAATTAATCCGACTAATTTATCCTGTTGCAAAACGGGCAAACGATGGATATCGTGTTGTTTCATTAAATCAATCGCATCAAAAATAGGTGTATCTGGTGCTACTATTACTAAGTTTTTTGTCATAAAATCACTAACACTCATCTTCTAACCCCCTAAATAAGCTTTTTTCACTTCATCGCTGGCTAATAATGCTTTTCCTGTGCCATCTAAAACAACACTGCCAGTTTCCAAGACATACCCGCGGTCTGCAATAGACAAAGCCATTTTAGCATTTTGTTCGATAAGTAAAATCGTCGTACCTTGCTCTTTGATTTCTTCAATAATACTGAAGATTTCTTTAATAAAAATCGGCGCGAGTCCCATTGACGGCTCGTCTAACAAAAGCAATTCAGGTTTTGACATTAAAGCGCGCCCCATAGCCAACATTTGTTGTTCACCACCAGAAAGTGTTGCGGCATCTTGGTTGCGGCGTTCTTTTAAAACCGGAAACTTTTGAAAAACTTGTTCGTAATCTTGTTTTACCTCCCCGTCCTTACGTAAAAATGCACCCATTTCTAAGTTTTCTTGTACCGTTAAACCACTAAAAATATGGCGTCCTTCTGGTACTTGAGATAACCCAGCTGCCACAATTTTTTGTGGCGGCGTTTTGATAATACTTTGTCCTTTAAACGTAATTTCACCTTGGCTTGGACGTAATAAACCTGAAATTGTCCGTAAAATTGTTGTTTTTCCAGCACCATTGGCACCGATTAAAGAAACAATCTCCCCTTTATTGACATTAAATGACACATCATGAACCGCTTCAATAACACCGTAATGGACAGTTAAATTTTTAATTTCTAACATTACATATCCCCTCCCAAATACGCTTTTATGACACGGGGATCTTTTTTGATTTTTTCTGGTTCACCTTCAGCAATAATGCGACCGTACTCCAAAACATAAATCCGCTGACACACATCCATCACCAAACTCATATCGTGTTCAATTAGCAAAATGGTCAGCTGAAAGTCCTTTTGAATTTTACGGATTAATTCCGTTAATTCGGCTGTCTCTTGCGGATTCATTCCTGCTGCTGGTTCATCTAAAAACAAGATTTTTGGCTCTGTTGCTAGAGCCCGCACAATTTCTAAACGCCGTTGTTCGCCATAGGGCAAGTTTTTAGCTAAAGTTGTTAATTTACTTTCTAAACCAAAAATTGCCAGTAGCTCCACTGCTTTTTGTTTCAGCGCATCTTCATTACGGTAAAATCTCGGCAAACGTAAAATACTTGTAAAAAAACCTTCTTGATGCTTGGCGTTCATCGCAATTAGAACATTATCTAAAACACTTAAGTCTTTAAACAAACGAATATTTTGAAACGTCCGAGATAATCCCATTTTGGCAATGTGGTAAGGTTTAACGCCATTTAACTTTTCAACTTGTCCTTGCGGTGAAAATAACACATCACCGGCACTAGGCTCATAAACACCGGTTAATAAGTTAAATAGTGTCGTTTTTCCTGCACCATTTGGGCCAATCAACCCTACTAATTCATTAGTATCCAACGCCATATTCACATGAGAAACTGCAGCCAGGCCACCAAAGTTTTTCGTCAAATTTTTAACTGTTAATAGAGGCATCTGCATCATCCTCCTTTGTGAATTTTTGCCAAATTTTCTTAACAGAAAATTCCCAAGTTCCCAACAAGCCACTTGGTTTAAAGATCATAATGATAATTAACGCTAGTGCGTAGACAATCATACGAACATAACCAAAGTCTTGTAAGAACATATTTAAAACGCCCAAGACAATCGCTGAAACGACTGCTCCTGTCGTTGAGCCCATCCCACCAAAGACGACAATAATTAATATATCAATGGATTTCATAAAGCCATAGTCTTTTGGAAAAACCGATTGTTGGTAACCGGCAAATAACGTGCCGGCAATACTAGCCGTAATAGCCCCTAACACAAAGGCAACGACCTTATACTTAGTTGTGTTAACTCCCATCGACTCGGCTGCTATCTCGTCTTCGCGCACAGCTAATGTCGCACGACCAGGACCACTATGAACAAAATTTGCCACGACTAAGATCGTCAATACGGCAAAGACGTAGACCGTCTCCCAAGTGGTAAATTGTAAAATACCAAAAATTCCGGTTGGACCATTGGTGATATCCCGCATGTTAACAATTAAAATACGGATAATTTCTGAAATTCCCAATGTTGCAATCGCCAAATAATCGCCTTTTAATCGCAGTGTTGGAACGCCGACTACTAATGCCACCGCGCCTGAAATCACCATTCCTAATAAGAGGCCAGTAAAAAAGCCGCCATAAGTAGGATTATTAATGGACATAATAGCACCGGAATAAGCGCCAATCGCCATAAACCCAGCGTGCCCTAAAGAAAACTGACCAGAAAAACCGATAATCAAATTCAAACCCACAGCCAAAATAATGTTGATACCAATATTGACAATAATCCGGTCAGTAAACATGGTAATTACACCGGTGTTATACAAAACTAACAAAACCACATAGACTAAAGCAGCCAAGCCTAACCAGGTTAAATTGTATTTCAAATTCTTTTTCATCCTGGTCACCTACACTTTCTCTTTAATATTCTTGCCTAAAATTCCTGCCGGCCGAATTAATAAAATCAAAATCAAAACTAAATAAACAATAGCATCTTTAAAATCAGAAAAGCCTAACGCCGTTGCAATTGTCTCAATTAGACCAATTACAAAGCCCCCCAAAGCTGCACCAGGAATAATCCCAATTCCCCCTAATACGGCGGCAACAAAAGATTTCAACCCTGGCGTAACCCCCATCATGGGATCAATCGAGTTATAATAAAGACCAATTAACATTCCGCCAGCAGCCGCTAAAGCTGAGCCCAAGGCAAAGGTAAAAGAAATTGTACGATTCACATTAATTCCCATTAATTGAGCAGCATCTGGATCAACACTGACTGCCCGCATCGCTTTTCCCATCTTCGTTTTCTTTACGATTAATTGTAATAAAACCATCAAAATAACTGAGACTGCTAAAATTAAAAGCTGAATATTGCTGACTTTAATAAAACCAAAGCTATATGTTGCCCGTTTAATTACTTGTGGAAAAGCCCGCACATCTGGACTAAAGAAGAAAATCATGACATTTTGCAGTAAATAAGATACCCCAATCGCTGTAATCAAAGCAGCAATTCGAGTTGATTTACGCAACGGACGATATGCCAAAAACTCAATCACTACACCTAATGCCGCACTAGCCGCCATTGAAATCAAAAGGGCTGGGAAAAATCCCAATCCGCCAAGATTAATCAAAAAATAGCCAATAAAACTACCAATCATATAAACTTCACCATGGGCAAAGTTAATTAACTTGATGATTCCATAAACCATTGTGTAGCCCAAGGCCAATAATGCGTATATACTGCCTAAAAATAAGCCGTTTATTAATTGTTGAATCATCGTTTCCATCTCATCACATCCATTTATCTTTTAAAAAAAGGTTGAGATAAAAGTCCCGCTGCAGTAAAAGTATCCCTCATTTATTTTAGAAAGCGCCTGTCTTTTAACAGTATGCTAAAAACAAATGACTGATCGTTTACTACAGCTGTCTTTATCCAACCTTTCAAAGTTCTTATTTACGGATTTACTGTCTCCGCTGAAGTTTCTTTTCCATCTGTTAAGCCCAGGACTACGGCTGATTTTTCAGGGTTGTGTTCTTTATCAATTGTCATTTCTCCTGTTACCCCTTTAAAATCTTTCAAGTTTTCTAAACCTTTTTTAATCGCACTTGAATCAGCAGACCCTTCATCTTCAATCGCTTGTTTTACCATATAAACAGCATCATAAGCTAATGCATTAAATGAAGATGGTTCTTTGCCATACTTTTCCTTAAAAGCTTTAATGAAAGGTTCTACCTTGTCTGTTGCCGGAGCCTTCGTTGAGAAATGACCTGTGTAAAAGACATTTGTGACATTGCTAGCACCAGCTGTTTCTACCAATTTGGCATCACCAAAGCCATCAGCCCCCACAATTGGTGTTTCAATTCCCATTTCCCGCGCTTGTTTGATAATTAGACCAGCTTCTGTGTAGTAGCCCGGAATGTATAAAACGTTGAAGTCTTTGTCTTTGATTTTTGTTAAGACTGCTTGGAAATCTTTGTCACCTTCTGTAAAGTTTTCTTCCGCAACGATTTTGCCTTTGTATTCATCTTTGAAGGCTTTTGTTAAGCCAATACCATAATCACTGGAATTATCACCTAAGATAATCGCTTTATCTGCTTTTAAGTTTTCATGGGCATATTTTGCCAAAATTTTCCCTTGGAAGCTATCTTGGAAACAAGAACGAAAAGCGTAAGCTTGGACTTTATCCCCTTGTTTTGTGATTGCATCATCTGTTCCTGATGGTGTAACTAAAGGTACTTCTGCTTTAGTTGCATTTGGTAATGCAGATTTTACCGCACCAGATGTCGCTGGCCCAATCAGCGCCACAACTTTACTGTTTGTTGTTAGGTTAGTCGCGACAGTTCCTGCTTCATTATTATCTGATTTATTATCTTTTGAGATTAAATCTATTTTTTTGCCGTCAATACCACCATCGGCATTGATTTGCTCGACTGCTAATTCAATACCTTCTTTTTCAGCATTTCCATAGGCTGCCACTGCACCGGATAATTCCATGTTCATTCCGATTTTAATCGTATCGCCTTCTTGTTTATTTCCTCCAGCAGAACCTTCTGTGGCTCCGCCTCCTTTTGGCGCTGCACTACATGCAGATAACAACACTAACCCCGTAAACAAAAATGCAAATTTCTTTTTCATATTATTCCTCCTCTTTTTCTCTGCAAAAATTTTTTGATTACACCAAAACTTCTATTTATATAAATATTAAATTTACCCAAAGCTTTGGCTAACCAATAAAGTTAAAAATTATGCCTTCTAAAAACAAGCTGTTTTCATAAAATAATCATGACACCGCCATGGACGATGAGATATGTTATAAAATATACTGAAAATTCAGAACAAAGTCAATGAATATTCAGAATATTTCATCAATTATTGCGAAATTATTTTATGTAAGCCTTTTACATATTTCAAAAGCATCGAAAACATGACAAACTAACACAAACATCAGGAACTGCTTTTGTAAAAAAACAACAAACAAAGTTTTTTATTATCTTCTTTTAATAATTTTATCATTTAAATTCAGTTAAGCCAAACGATATTCTAAGCACGCAACTTATTTTAAACGCTTCAAACCCATTAAAAATCGCTAAAAAAACTGAAGTTTCCTTCATGACCAGAACAGCTAAAATACTTTTTTAGCTAACATGTAATGATAGTCTACCTTCAGGTATTCTATAACAAGTGATCTAATACGCTAAACCTGTTTTTGTTATCTGCCAAAAATTCCTTGGTTACTATTTAGCTATAGACAGGTATTCTTTTTTAAGCCATGCATTGCCGGTTGTTTTCCCTTCAATAGAGGAAATTAGCTTTCTTTTGAAACTCGTTAGTTTCGGCAAATAAAAAAACGCCAAGAGAATGGTTAGCTCTTAGCGCTAATGATGGTGATGATGAAGTTGTGTTTTACTTTCTTTTGGTTTATTAGGGTTCCGACGCAAAGAGAAAGTTTCCGGCACATAATCTAGGCCGCCTTTTACAAAAGGATGACAGCGTAATATTCTTGCAGTCCCCATAATACCACCCTTTAAGGCTCCATGTTTTTCTACTGCTTGAATCATATATGACGAACAAGTAGGGTAATAACGACAACTGGGGGGAAACAAAGGAGAGATAAAGCGTTGATACCCCCGTACCAGTCCAATCATTATTTTTTTCATGTAAATTATCCTTTCTGGAAATGATTGCCACTGGCCAAAGCATACGTCAATTTTAAAACTGTTACAAGTAAAAAAGTTCAAGTCACATGAACTTGAACTTTTAACTACTATCCTAAAATTGTTACTTTCACTTGACGACGTCCCCAAGCTTCACATTGGCCTGCTGTCGAAAAATGAACATCAATAATATTGCCTTGAATTGCTGAACCGGTATCCACAGCGTAAGCTTCGCCATAACCTTCAACATATAAATGCGTTCCTAATGGAATTACACTTGGATCAACAGCTACCGCCATTGGGTTGGCAAGTAAGTTTTGGCCAGTTGCAGTGACAGAACCGCCACCTAAAGCATCCGCTGGATCTGAACTATAGGCTGTGGCTTCCATCATCATTGTTTGACCGCTTGGTTGGCTTTCATTTGCTTGCTGCGCTTTTGTTTCTTGTTGGGCAGCTTCTTTTGCTTCTTGTGCTGCCTTTTCTTTTTCTGCTTTTTCTTTTTCGGCTTTTTCCGCTGCGATTTTTTTTGCCTTTTCGGCGGCGGCTTTTTTAGCGGCCTCTTTTGCTTTAATATCTGCTTTGACTAAATCAACAGCTTTATTATTTGTTGTTTCCACTAACAGTGAACTTGATAAATTAGTTGCTTCAGCTTTTGAAACAAGTTCAGTCTGAAGTGTTGGCTGACTAGCCGTTTCATTTTCAGCTGCGTAAACAGGTAACATACTACCTACGGCGATCACAATCGTTGCACTTAAAATTGGTAATAAACGGGTTTGCATTAATCGACACTCCTCAAAAATATAAAAACTCTAATGGTCTAACTTGTACCATTACAATTAAATTGAATTTTTCCACGAGAAGTATCATAGCATCTCTTTTTAGCTGATAGGTTACAAGAGAGTTAAACCTCTTTGACAAGAAAAAAGAAACGCTGCTGTTTTTTGTTACAAACGAAATATTTGTCTTATAAGCATAAATCAATGAGCAAAAGCCTTGCTACTATAGGCTTTCAAATTATTACAAAAGCGTAATTTTCAATTCAGAAAGTTTTTTTGAGAACGCTTTTATCACAAGTTATAAAATCACGATTACATGAAATTTGGGAAATCGACCCAAAAACCGCTGTTTATTACGTTAGTTTTACAAAAAAGACAAAAAATAAAGCGTTATCAATACTAATTTTCCCCACTGTTGTTTTAAAATAGTTAATTTTTATTAGGAAAATTTCGCCCCTTGGTATGAAACAACACAAAAAAAGTCGACCATATACGGTCGACTAACAGTTTTTATTTCATAAAATCTAAAATATGCGTCCAGAGTCCTGGATAAAAAACTTTTAATGGCATTCCTTCACCAATTCCACCATAGCCAATCATCGTTCCAATAATGAACATAATCATTGCAAGTAAAAGGACAAAAAGAATTTTCACTAAAGTCGTAATAATATAACGATTTAATCTCATCCAGTCACACCTCTATCTTTTAAGCAATTGTAGCAGCACTTTTAGCTGCTTTGTGTTCAATCTCAACACGTTCCACATTACCACCTAGAGCTTGTAATTTTTTGTGGAAGTTGTAATAGCCACGATCTAAATATTTCAAATTACGAACGCGGGTAATGCCGTTTGAACGTAAACCAACTAAGATTAAAGCCGCTGCAGCACGTAAGTCCGTTGCATAAACTAATGCACCTTGCATTTCATGTCCACCTTCAATGACAGCCACATTGCCATCAATTTTCACATGAGCATTCATACGACGCATTTCTTCTAAATGTTGGAAACGATTTTCAAATACGGTTTCTGTTACGATACTTGTGCCTGGTGCTACCATTTGGATTGCAGTCATTTGAGCTTGCATATCTGTTGGGAAACCTGGGTGAGGCATTGTTTTCACGTCTGTTGGTTTTAATACTTTAGGTCCAATAACGCGAACTCCGCCTTCTTCTTCAATAATTTCAGCACCCATTTCGCTTAATTTAGAAATTAAAGGACGATTATGTTCTGAAATGGCATCTTGAATTAAAACGTTACCTTCTGTCATTGCTGCGGCCACCATGAAAGTTCCAGCTTCAATTCTATCTTGAACGATTGAATGGTTAACTGCGTGCAAATGATCCACGCCTTCAATTCTCATGGTTTCTGTACCAGCACCAAAAATTTGTGCTCCCATTTTATTTAAGACATTCGCAAGATCAACAATTTCAGGTTCACGGGCCACGTTTTCGATGATTGTTGTTCCTTTTGCTTTAACAGCAGCCATCATAATATTTTGCGTAGCACCAACACTTGGAAAGTCCAAGTAAATTGTGTTGCCGTGTAACTCATCGGCAATTGCTTCAATATAACCATCTTTTTGGTTAATTTTAGCACCTAAAGCTTGGAACCCTTTTAGATGTAAGTCAATTGGACGTTTACCAATTGCACAACCACCAGGCATCGCAACTTTAGCATGTCCGTTACGCGCCAATAATGGTCCCATAACAACAATAGATGCCCGCATTTGGCTGACTAATTCATAAGGTGCTTCAATTTCTAATTGACGAGAAGCATTGATCGTCACTTCGTTTGCAGCTTCATTAAAATCTACGTCCAAATTTAAGTGGCGAATAACTTCATTCATTGTTAAAACGTCAGATAGAATTGGCACATTACGTAAAGTAGTAGTCCCTTCTTCTGCTAATAGACTTGCAGCTAAGATTGGTAAAACGGCATTTTTTGCGCCTTCAATTTTGACAGTACCTTTTAATTGATTACCACTTTGAACGATAATCTCTTCCATAAAATTCCCTCCAGAAAATAGCCTGAATGCTTCTGCACTCAAAATCTGTTTTATTATACCATAACTTTTTCATAAAGTACGTTTTTTGTATTCGTTAGACAATTGAAAGAAAAGTATTCTTCAATAAATTCAGGATTTCCAAGAAAAAGCTACTTGTCAGATAGCCCAAGATAATGGCTAACATCAAAATAACAATCCTGATTTGGGCCGTCTGAAACGATTTGAAAAGTGTATCCAATCGTAAAGACCGCAATCCCCAAAAGGCTAAGTAAACAAATGCAAAGTGACTGATAATCCGTACAATTGCATCGACACCATATACTTGCATCCTTCTTCCTCCTGAGTAAAAAATTCAACACTTCCATAGTACCACAAATAGTAACTTAAAAAACAGAAATATTTTAAAAATCTTTAAAGCGTTTTTTAAAAGTCTCTTTTATAATTTTAGCTTATTTTGCTTTTCCTGCAAAACAAAAAGGTTGAAAATATGACAAAACAAAATAACACTTTGTAAAATGTATCCGTAAAACGTATTTTTTATTTTACGCTATGTAAAAAATAGACTGCGATAAATTTTTATCACAGTCTATTTACAGATAGATGATGTCCTCACAATTTGCTACCAAGTATAAAATTGCGGTTAGGCATCATTGCTTATTATTGATGTTTTGAAACATTAATCCGATTAATAGCCCGATGCAAAGCAACAGTCGCTCGGCGTAAAGAATCGACATCTTCTTTTTCCCGTGCTTCTTCAATCATACGTTCAGCCCGCTGTTTGGCGCGTTCAGCCCGAGAAACATCGATATCACGTTCCCGCTCAGCGCTATCGGCAATAATGGATACCACATTATCTCGCACTTCCATAATGCCGCCGTTAACCGCAATCCAGTCAACATGGGTATCAGAATCGGTACGTTTTACCCGAACTTCATCAATTGCTAAAGGTGTAATAATCGGTGCGTGTTTTGGTAAAATACCAATTTCACCAGCCGTTGTGTTGGCAACAACGATTTTAGCGTGGTGATCATAAACTAAACCATTAGGTGTTACCACATTTACAGTTAAGTATTCCATGGTGCACCCCTTTCTAGTAGCCTAGTTTTTTCGCTTTTTCCACCGCTTCTTCAATTGTACCGACATTACGGAAGGCTTCTTCTGGTAATTCATCGTGCTTCCCATCTAAAATTTCTTTGAAGCCTTTAATTGTTTCGGCAACGGGTACATAAGAACCCGGTTGTCCGGTAAATTGTTCGGCAACGTGGAAGTTTTGTGATAAGAAAAATTGAATTCGGCGCGCTCTAGCGACCAAGACTTTTTCTTCATCTGACAATTCATCCATCCCTAAGATGGCGATAATATCTTGTAATTCACGGTAACGTTGCAAGACATGTTGGACTTCACTGGCTACTTCATAGTGAACTTCACCAACAATTTCTGGTGCTAAAGCACTAGAAGATGATGCAAGGGGATCGACCGCTGGATAAATCCCTTGTTCTGTTAATTTACGTTCCAAGTTGGTTGTTGCATCTAAGTGAGCAAATGCTGTTGCTGGCGCAGGGTCAGTGTAGTCATCGGCTGGTACATAGATCGCTTGAATAGACGTAATAGAACCTTTTTTCGTTGAAGTAATCCGTTCTTGCAGTTGTCCCATTTCAGTTGCTAGTGTTGGTTGATAACCAACAGCAGATGGCATCCGGCCTAACAAGGCAGATACTTCTGAGCCGGCTTGCGTAAAACGGAAAATATTATCGATAAAGAGCAATACATCTTGACCTTCTACATCACGGAAGTATTCCGCAATTGTTAAACCAGTCAACGCAACCCGCATCCGGGCACCTGGTGGCTCATTCATTTGGCCAAAGACCATGGCAGTTTTTTCAATAACGCCAGACTCTTTCATTTCATAATACAAGTCATTACCTTCACGGGTACGTTCACCAACACCGGTAAAAACAGAAATCCCGCCGTGTTCTTGGGCAATATTATGAATTAATTCTTGGATTAAAACGGTTTTACCAACACCGGCACCACCGAACAACCCAACTTTACCACCTTTTAAGTAAGGGGCTAGTAAGTCGATAACTTTAATCCCAGTTTCCAAAATTTCTGTACTAGTGCTTAATTCATCAAAATCAGGTGCTTTTTTATGGATACCACTACGTTTAGCATCAGCTGGAAAAGGTGCTTCCAAGTCGATTGTATCCCCCAAAACGTTAAATACACGACCTAAAGTATCTTTACCTACTGGCACAGAGATTGAACTGCCAGTGTCGACAACTTCCATTCCCCGCTGCAAACCATCGGTAGACTCCATGGCGATAGTTCGAATTACACCATCACCTAGTTCCAAGGCAGCTTCTAATACAATCTTGGTTTTTTGCTCGTCGTTTTTATAGACAACCAAGGCATTGTTAATGTCTGGTAATGATTGATCTAAAGAAAATTCCACGTCAACAACGGGACCGATTACTTGAACAATCTTGCCTGAACTCATCTGTTTTCCTCCATTCACTCACGAAATCATTAATCGAGTGCCGAAGCTCCCGCTACAATTTCGGTAATTTCTTGGGTAATTGCCCCTTGACGTGCGCGATTATAAGAAATCGTCAAATCACCGATAATATTTTTCGCATTGTCTGTTGCTGTCTTCATAGCTGTCATTCCGGCTGCATGTTCAGCGGTTTTCGCATCAACGATTGCACCGTAAATTAAACTTTCAGCATATTGTGGTAACAAGTGATCTAGAATTTCTTCTTTGGAAGGTTCAAACAAATATTCTTGTTCATAACTTTCCGCTTCTTCTGGATCCAAGTCAACAATTGGCAACATTTTTTCAACTCGAAACTGACTCGTTAATGAATTAATATGGTGATTGTAGCACACATATAATTCATCAAAGACTTCATTTTGATACATTGTTGTCGCCATGGTAACGATTTTACGAACTTCTTCAAAACTTGGTTGGTCAGACAAATTACGCAATTCATATGCCAAATTAATTCCCCGTGCTTTAAAAAAGTCAGCTCCTGTCGCGCCAATAGCTACCATCACGTATTCATCGGCTGATTGGTGGTCTTCTTTTAACATCGACATCATTTGTTTTAAAATTGAACTATTGTAGCCACCAACTAAACCACCATCAGAGGTAATCACGATGTAGCCGGTTTTTTTTACCGGACGGCTAATCAGCATGCTATTGTAATTCACCCCATCTTGTGGGCCGGCAGAATAAATATCATTTAACTGTTGTGCAGTCAAATGCGTTACTACTTCCCGAACTTTTGAGGCATAAATTTGAAACTGTTTTGAGTGAGCTTCAGACTTGGTCAATTTAGCCGCCGATACCATTTGCATGGCGTTGGTGATTTGACTGGTTTTCTTCGTTGAAGCAATCCGTTGCTTAATCTCGTTTAAGGAAGCTCCCATTTATCTCACCTCTTTTAAGAACGTTCGTTTTCGATTGAAGCGACAGTTTCTTTGGCAGAACCGCTACTACTATTGCCGGCAGCCATAAAGATATCTTTTGCTTCTTTAATTGCTGCATCCACTTGATCTTCAGCCGGTAAATCTTTGGTTGTACGAATAGTTTCAAAGATATCAGCATGGTTTGCATCAATATACTCAAACAAGTTTTCTTCAAAATCCAAGACACGGTTAACTGGGATACTGTCAATAAAACCGTGGGTTAAGGCATATAAGATGATAACTTGTTTTTCAACAGCTAATGGTGCATGTAATTTTTGTTTCAAAATTTCTACGGTACGGCGACCACGATTTAGTTTTGCTTGGGTCGCTTGGTCCAAATCAGAACCAAACTGTGTAAAGGCTTCTAGTTCACGATAACTAGCTAAGTCCAAACGGAGCGTTCCCGCAACTTTTTTCATTGCTTTAATTTGAGCAGAGCCCCCAACCCGTGACACTGATAAACCAGCGTCAATAGCAGGTCGCACACCAGAATAGAACAAATCATTTTCTAAGAAAATTTGTCCATCGGTGATTGAAATCACATTGGTTGGGATATAAGCAGAGATATCTCCGGCTTGCGTTTCCACAAATGGCAACGCGGTCATTGAACCGCCACCTAATTCATCAGAAAGTTTGGCCGCACGTTCCAATAGACGAGAGTGCAAATAGAAAACATCCCCTGGATAAGCTTCACGACCTGGTGGACGACGTAATAGTAAAGAGAGTTCACGATAAGCAACAGCTTGTTTTGATAAGTCATCAAAAACAATTAATACGTGTTTGCCGTTATACATGAATTCTTCACCCATAGCCGTACCAGCATACGGTGCGATGTATAGTAATGGAGCTGGTTGTGATGCCCCAGCAGAAACAACGATTGTATAATCTAAGGCACCATATTTACGTAATGTTTCCACTTGTGCACGAACTGTTGAATCTTTTTGTCCAATTGCCACGTAAATACAAATCATATCTTGACCTTTTTGGTTGATAATTGTATCAATCGCAATGGATGTTTTACCGGTTTTTCGATCCCCGATAACAAGTTCCCGTTGACCACGACCAATTGGCACTAAAGCGTCAATGGCTTTTAACCCAGTTTGCATAGGTTCAGAAACGGATTGTCGTTGCATAACACCTGGTGCTAATGTTTCCACTGGGCGTGTTTTATTGGTATCAATTGCACCTAGACCGTCGATTGGTTGACCTAATGGATTTACAACCCGACCAATTAAAGCATCCCCAACTGGTACTTCCATAATTTTCCCAGTACGTTTTACTTTATCGCCTTCGCGGATGGTCTCAAAGTCGCCTAAGATGATAATCCCGACGTCGTTTGTTTCTAAGTTTTGCGCCATCCCAAATGAACCATTGGAAAATTCTAGCAATTCACCACTCATGGCATTTTCCAAACCGTGAGCCCGGGCAATCCCGTCACCAACGTAAGTTACAGTCCCAATTTCTTCGACTGCTAGTTCACTCTGGTAATTTTTAATTTGTTCTTTAATCAGAGCACTGATTTCTTCTGCTTTGATGGCCATTTGTTTCACCTCTTTAATTAAACTTATCTACCAATCATCGATCGTAGTTGTTCTAATCGGCTTTTTACACTGCCGTCAATTACTTGATGGTTGGCTTCCACCACGACCCCGCCTAAAATATTGGGATCAACTTTTTCAACCAAATTTGCTTTTTTATAGCCCAATAAGCTGGCAATTTTTTCTTCTAATTGTCCTTTTTGCTCACTAGACAAAGTCACGGCGGTTGTCACCGTACCCAAAACTAGGCTTTGGGCTTCATCATAACGGCGTTCATATTCATCGATGATTAAAATTAAATCATCCATGCGATTATAACGGAAAACAACTTCTAAAAAGTTTTTGGTGATTCCGTCAAATTCGGAAACGATTTTGTCCATTAAAGCGCGTTTTGCTCCTAAGTTCAAACGAACATCACTCAGCATATTACCAAGATCAGGAATTGCTTCATAAACGTTTTTCAAACTAAGCAAATCTTGGTAGACAGCATCGGTAACCCGTTCTTCTGCCGCCAGCTCAAACAACGCTTTACCGTAGCGTTTGCCTACCGTGTATTTATCGAGTTTCATGGTTGCCCAATCCTTCAATATAGTGATTAATTAATGCTTCATGGGCTTCTGGCGATAGCTCTTTGTTCAAGATTTTTTCGGCAATTTGTAAAGAAAGTTCAGCTACATCGTCTTTAACACTTGTCATTGCAGCATCTCTTTCCATGGAAATATCACTTTTTGCCTTATCTTTCAAACGAGATACCTCTTCTTTGGTTTCGTTTAAAATATTTTGACGGCTGAGCTCGCCGCTGTCTTTAGCATTTTTGATGATTTCAGCTGCTTCGCTTTTGGAAGACATCAATTGAGTTTGACGTTCTTGTTCAAGCTTAGCTGCTTTAGTCCGGGATTGTTCAGCGGAATCTAAATCGTTAGCAATTTTATCTTCCCGTTTTTTCATCATGTCTGAAATTGCGCCCCAAGCAAAGTGCTTTAAAAGTGCAACTAACAATAAGAAAGAACCGGATACAACGACGATACTACTGATAGTTGTATTCCCGACTTCTGCTAATACAATATTTAGCATAAGCGTAAGCTCCTTTTCTACTATTTAAGGTTGCCGTATCATGGCAAAAAAGCAAAAACAGTTTGCATCCGTTTCTGCTTTTCTCGTGGTTTTAGCCCATGAACACAAGTAACAAAGCAATAACCACACCTAAAATAGGCACAGCTTCTACTAACGCAACCCCGATGAACATTGTGGAACGTAATTGACCAGACATTTCTGGTTGGCGTGCCATAGATTCGATAGTTTGTGAGATAACTTTCCCGTTACCATAACCAGCTCCGATAGCTGCCCCGACGATTGCGATACCTGCTGCGATAAAGTTCATAATTTTTTTCCTCCTAAATTATAAAGTTGAGACGACCGGATAAATGTTTTTGCATTTTGTCGTCAAACCAGTTGATAAATGTCTTTTGAATCTACTCTTCTGTTTCCAATTTGTGACCCATAAATACCATGGATAAGGTGACAAATACGTACGCTTGGATGGCGCCTATAAATAATGAGAAGCCAATCCAAATCATCTCTAATGGAATAACTACAGGAAGCGTTAGCCAGCCAACATTGTTTAACATGTCAACAATTAAGCCAAGCAAAACCTCACCGGCGAAAATATTCCCGTAAAGACGTAAACCCAGGGTAATGATGTTGGTAAATTCTTCGATGATCTTAATTGGTAGCAAAAAGGCCACGGGTTGTAAAAATGATACTTTAAAGTAACCTTTCAACCCAAATTTTTGCACCCCGAAGAAATGGGTCATCGCAATCATCATTAATGCCAATGTCAATGTCACAAAGGGATCCGCGGTTGGACTTTTCCAAAAAGTTGTTTCACCGACAACAATTTTCGTCACAAGACCAATCTCATTGGCGACAAAAACAAATAGAAACAAGGCAAATGATAATAAATGGAAGTTGTTCACTTCATTACTTGGGAGGTTATCTCCTAAGATACCGCGAACGAAATCAATTACCCACTCAATAAAGTTTTGTTTGCCCTTTGGTTTTAACTGTAAATTCCGTGTACAAACAAAAACTAGTGTAAAGACAATAACACACGTGATAAGTGTCATTAAAAGGATGGTGCCATCAAACCAGATGGGACCAATATTGAAAACGAGTGGTTTTTCTTTCAATATTTCTCACCTCTTTTCATACGTATGCTCCAGCTAAAAAAGCTGGTAAATAAGTGCTGCTAATGCTTTTGGCATGATAACCAATGGGTATCATACCACCACGGATAGAAAATTTCAAAAGATTTTCAGTAAGATTTGACAGTTTTAGCAAAATGACTAATAGAAATGTGTAATACCTATAATCAGTAAAACGAATCATTAACTAAAAAAGCGAAATTTGACACACCGTCTGAGTAAATGCTATCAAAAAGACCCAACTTTATAAAGCAATAGCCCCTGTTAAATGCAAATTTCTTCAATAGTTTTTTAAAACGCGGCTTATTTGTCTTTCTTGATCCTTACGTTTTAATGTTTCACGTTTATCATACTCTTTTTTCCCCTTAGCAAGGCCAATTAAGACTTTGGCAAAACCGTCTTTTAAGTAGACTTTAAGCGGGACTACGGTCATCCCGGCACTTTTCATTTCACCATATAAACGATCAATTTGTTTACGGTGTAATAAAAGTTTTCGTGTCCGCAGTGGATCGTGATTGAATAAATTGCCTTGTTCATAAGGTGAGATGTGGACATTGTATAAGAATGCTTCCCCATTGCGAACACGAACAAAACCATCTTTTAAATTAATGCGAGCATTGCGGATTGACTTAATTTCTGTCCCTTGTAAAACAATCCCGGCTTCTAACGTATCAATAATTGTATAGTCGTGGCGGGCTTTTTTATTTTGGGCGATCAATTTACCTTCGCCTTTTGGCATATAAGCCACCTCCTGTGCTTTTTTATTTATAAAGGCCGCTAAAATTTCCCCAAGAAAAAACATTGATCTGACTGCCTTAGCACTGTCAGAGCTTTCTAACAAGGTGCTGAGACATTCCTATAATCCTGCTTTCAATTACAGATAAGCCCAACGCCTTTGTCCCAACCGCTTTTCATTATTTATGTTTTTTCTTTTTGACTCCTTTATAAAACGGTTTTTTACCTTTTTTCTTCTTATTATTATTTCCTAAATCAACTTTTAGTTGACCTTTTTTATCACCGGTCTTAGCTTTAGTTGTAGAATTTTTCTTGCGGAAGTTAGCAGGATTCGTGATTTTTTTACCACCGCGATTTTTCCGACTCGTTTGTGGACGTGGTAATTGGGTAACTTCTTCTGCTGAAACCAATTCAAAATCAATTTCTCTGGTTTCAGGATTTGCATTGGTCACTTTTACCCGTACTTTTTGGCCAATTTTAAAAGTCATTCCTGTTCTTTCGCCAACGAGTGCCAGCTGTTGTTCAACAAAATGGAAGTAATCATCTTTTAAATTACTAATATGGATCATACCTTCAATTGTATTCGGTAATTCAATGAAGATACCAAATTTCGTAATCGAGCTGATAACTCCGTCAAAGTCTTCACCAATATGTGCTTGCATGAACTCAGCTTTTTTCATAGCGTCAACTTCACGCTCACACAAAACAGCCCGACGTTCCATATCAGAAGAATGATGGGCAATTTCTGGCAGCTTTTCTTGCCATTTACTTTGCATCTTTTTATCCGTAGTGCTTGCATAACTTCTAATTAAACGATGCACAATTAAATCGGGATAGCGCCTAATCGGTGAAGTAAAGTGTGTATAATAATCTGCCGCTAAGCCATAATGGCCTGCATTGTGTTCAGAATATTTTGCCTGTTGCATACTACGTAACAACATCATGTTCACAACCATTGCTTCGGGACGTTCTGCCACATCAGCAACAACTTTTTGCAAATCTTTTGGTGTAATACTTCCTTTAGTATGTTTAACTACCATCCCCAAAGCGGCAGTAAAATCAAAGAAGCGTTGCAATTTTTCTTCTTTTGGATCTTCATGAATACGATAAATAAACGGCAAATGCAACTTATTATAGTGCTCTGCTACTGTTTCGTTGGCTGCTAGCATGAAGGATTCAATTAAACGTTCCCCAATGCCGCGACTCCGCAAAACAATATCTTTGGGATGACCATCTTCATCTACTAAAACTTTTGCTTCGCGATCTTCAAAGCTAACCGCTCCTCTTTGTATCCGGCGTTGTTCCAAGATATGGTGTAACTCCGCCATTTCAAAAAACATCGGTACTAATTTTTCATACCGTTGGGAGACTTCTGGGTCATGATTTTCAATAATCGCGTTCACTGCCGTATAGGTCATTCGTTCATTAGTTTGGATAATACTTGGAAAAATAGCGTGTTTGACAATTTTCCCACTTGAATCAATCTCCATTTCACAACTCATAGTGAGACGAGGCACGTGCGGGTTTAGAGAACAAATACCATTTGACAGCCGTTGGGGAATCATTGGAATAACGCAATCGGTTAAATAGACACTGGTCCCTCGCTCATACGCTTCTTGATCCAGCGGGCTACCTTCTGTTACATAATACGAGACATCTGCGATATGCACACCTAAGAAAAAATTACCGTTTGCTAATTTTTTTACAGTAACTGCATCATCTAAGTCCTTTGCATCTTCGCCGTCAATTGTCACGATCAATTGGTCGCTGCGATCAGTCCGCTCTGGAAAATCAGCAGGGTTGATTGTTTCAGGTACTTTGTCTGCTTGGGCTAAGACATTAGCTGGAAAACTGGTTGGAATGCCATGGCTAATAACGATGGATAAAATATCCATGCCTGGGTCGTTTTTGTGGCCGATAACTTGTTTTATGATACCTTCAATGCTAGTCGGATAGCCTTTTTCTGGGTAATGGGTAATCTCCACAATGACAATACTGCCGTCTACTGGTTTAATACCCTCAGCAGCAACTAAAACTCTTAGGCCGTTAAAATTTTTATCCTTTGGTTTCACGCTACCGTACAAATCACTTTCTGCGATTTCACTTTCATCAAATAACGTGAATTCACCCACGATTTGTTTGACCGCCCGTTGTCTAATTTCAACGACTTGCCCTTCGGCACCACGATCAGAAAAAGGATCAGAGACCTTCACAATATCAATGGCAACTGTATCGCCATCCATGGCAAAACCTGTGGCTTCTTTTGGAATAAAAATATCATCTTCTTCAGGATCGATGGTCACAAAACCAAATCCCCGCTCATTGGCGCGAAAAGTCCCCTCCACCAATACTTTTTGAGGTGGTAATTTAATTTTACCTTTTTTATTAAAGACAATAGTACCTTCTCGTTCCATCACAGCGATTGTCTGGATGAGCACTTTAAAATCGTTACTTTTTTGCAGCTTTAAACCTTCGGCAATTTCTTCGGCAGAAAAACTTTTCTTATTACTTGTAGCTAGAAAAGTTAAAATCTGCTCTTTGATTGTTGCTTTCATTTTCTACCTCTTTTCATTTAGCTTAGTTAAGAAGTGGATAACATCTTTTTCAAATTGTTGGTGCACCGGATCAACGGTAATGACGTGACCACTTTGGGCGTACCAGTCCAATGTTACATCTACTTGTCTTAATGCTGCGGCAGTTTTATATGCCGTTTTTGCATCAATCATTTCATCGGCACCGCCTTGGGCCAAGTAAACCGGCACCTGTACAGAAGAAAGATTTTGACTAACTCGCGCTCCTAGCGCTTCAATATTTTGCAATTGTTTATTTACTAGTGGTCTTAGCTCACTTAGCTTTGCTGCTAGTATATCACCACTAATTTTTTGACGTTGATAAATTTGTTTAGCATATAATAGGAAGTTTTCTTCGACATTATTTTCTGTTTTAAATAAAGGCGAGCAAAAAGCACCGCCTGCTACAATCTCTGGGTAGCCTTTGGTTAATAAGTCCATGGCAAAAATTCCACCCATCGATAGGCCAAAAACAGCAATTTCTTCAAAGCCTTCTTTAACTAATGTAGAAAAAGCATTTTCGGCATCTTCTTCCCATCTTTTAAAATCTGTCATTAAAATTTCTTTGGGCTCCATAGTACCGTGCCCCAAAAAAAGTGGTGCATAGACAGTATAGTTTTCTTTTTCCAATGCTCGTGACAGCATTCTGACGTCATTGGGACTGCCAGAATATGCATGAAAGAGCAAAACAGCTTTCTTTCCTTTTTTTGTAAAAAATGATGCTGGTTTTTTTTCCACGATTTCTCACCTCAATAGCCCAATTTTACCATAAAAACAAAAGAAGGCTGAAACCTGACGCTGGATACGCCATGAGTTTCAGCCAAAAAATGATCGGTTTTATCCGTTTATTTTGATGATAAAAAGGCTAATACAAATAACAAAATTAACCAAATAGCGCCCAAAACTGCTGTTGTACGCTGCATCACGGCTTCAAAACCGCGGGCTTTTTGTTTACCAAATAATTGGTCGGCACCGCCGGTAAAGGCACTGGCTGCACTATTTTGTTTGCTCGGCTGCATCATGATAGCGATAATAATGATGATTGAAAGCACAATCACTACGCCTAATAAAAAATTATACATTCGCCGCTTCCTCCTTAAATACAATTCATCTAGTTTACTTTAGCATAAATACTGCTAGATTGCCACAAGGAATAGTTTTAAAAAAGACTTTAACCTTACCTCCTCCACCTAAAAACAGCACAACGAAGATAACCTTCGTTGTGCTGTTTAATAGGTAAAGATTATTTGCGTAATACGTCACCGTATTCTGGTTTTTCAGCAAATTCTTTTTTGGCAAATGGGCATAGTGGAATAATCTTTAAATCATCCCGGCGTGCACGTTCTACACCATGCAATACTAATTGTTCAGCAATTTTTTGGCCACGATATGCTGGGTCAACAAAAGTGTGATCGATAATCATCATATTATCAGCAGGTGACCAAGTCATTTCACCAATTTCTTTTCCATCGTCATATACTGCAAAGCGGTCTTTTTCTTCTTTAAATTCCATTTTAAACATCCTTCCGAATAAATTTTAATGCCCCTGTCGGACATGTATTAATAACGCGTGCATCTTCATCGGCGCTGGCATTGTCTGCTAAAATCCACGGTCTGCGCCCGACTTCAAAGACTGCACCATTTCCGCGAACACAATTGCCAACATGGGCACAAATGTCTTTGTTATAATAAATATCGATATCTTTGCCGGAGTACTTACGATACCCATCAGCAACTAGCATTTCTTCTGTGACTTCTTGGCCACCGATTTTATTACCTTCCATCTGATTGCCTCCTTTAATTTAAGTGTCGCTACTCTAATTAATGCGTATTAATCAGAACTATAACCACTTACATTTTATCAGTAGTGTCATTTTTAGACAAATAATTATCCTTTTAAAAAGATCCTGTCACTTTTACGTTACACTACCCTAAATTTTTTTCAATAAATGACCAAATTGTCTGCCAATAAGCTTCAGGCTGTTCTTTTTTAGCTTTTAAGTGCCCTACTCCTGCAAAAATTTTAAGCTCTTTTTTATCGGCGGTGGCTTCCATTAAGGTAACCGTTTCTTTCACTGGAATAAATTGATCTTCTTGGCCATGAAGAAACAAAACTGGCAAATGATTGCTCCCCAACTGTCGGCTGACAGATGCCTCTAGTAATGAATAGCCATTCCTTTTTTTGGCATATTGATTTGCCAGCCCCATAAAGCGATTAACCGGATAGTTGGTTAAGCGGTGGAGTTGATATTTAAATGCACTATAAACGGAAGTGTAACTACTGTCGGCAATTAATAGCTTTACTTGAGGCGGTAATTTTTCCCCACTGGCCATCAATACCGCAGCCGCTCCCATCCCTTCACCATGTAAGATGATTTCTGCTTGTGGGTTATTTTCTGTAATTAAATTAATCCAAGTAATTAAATCTAGACGGTCTAACCACCCCAGGCCGATAATTTTGCCACTGCTGCGGCCATGGGCTCTAAGGTCTGGGACTAAAACATTATACCCTGCTTCAAAATATGTTTTAGCTTGGGCTGACATCTCATCAAAGCCCGTGCTCCGATAACCATGGACACAAATGACCCACCGGCTACTATCTTGCAAAAAAGTTGAAGCCACTAATTTTTCTTGGTCAAAACTAAGTGCGCCCCATTCATATTCAGTTAACCAAAAATTGTAAAGATCATCAGTAGGCTCTTCTTTTTTTGCATCTGGATTTAATGACGGCTGTCCTTTTGACAAATACCAATGATTGTCTCTTTCGACAATGGCATCGACAAAAAAACGCGCCCAACGCCTTAAGTAATGGTAATAAAACAGCAACCCAATTACTATTATTCCTAAAACTATTCCAATAATCATCAACATCCACGTCACCTATTTCTATCTAAACTCAACAATTCAGCTGCCCACATAAACTTTCTCTTTGCATTTAGTTTATCATTTCAAAAATCAAACCACCATAAATAACCCTCTTCTTTGTCAGAAGTTAACTTTTTGCCCAAAAGCAAGTTTGTCATATAATAATAATATGAATGAGGAAAGAAGGTTAGCAAATGAAATACAAATTAAGCTCTACTTCGGTTTTTCCCTTAGTGGATATTGCACTACAAGAAGGTGAAGAAGTTCAAATCGAACCAGGTTCAATGGTTTATCACAATGGTTTAGTTACACTAGAAGGTCACATGAATAGTAATGGTAAAAAAGGAATCGGCGGTATGATGAAAGCCCTTGGTCGCTCATTGTCCAGTGGTGAAAGCTTCTTTATTACTAAAGTAAAAGGAGATGCAGAGAATGCCCAAGTTACGATTGCGCCTTCGACTCCTGGTACTATTCGAGAATTGCCAATTGGTCCAACACAATGGCGTTTAAATACTGGGGCCTTTTTAGCCAGTGAGAGTAGTGTCTCTTATACGATGCAACGTCAAAAATTAGAAGGTGCCTTATTAGGCGGTACTGGTGGTTTATTCGTTATGGAAACCGCTGGTGAAGGGATGATGCTGATCAATGGATTTGGCGATCTCGTAGAAATCACTATGGATGGTAGTCAACAGTTTGTTGTTGATAATGAGCATGTCTTAGCTTGGAGTAAGTCCCTTGATTATCACATTGAATTTGCTTCTGGCACTTTTGGTTTTAAAACAGGTGAAGGGCTAGTGAATCGCTTTTCTGGTCAAGGAAAAATTATTATTCAAAGTCGAAATATTGAAGCTTTTGCAGGCTTAATTGCGCCTTTTATTCCCACAAGCAGTAATTAAGTAAATGATTGCAGGCGTTTTACTTACTTTGAGTAAGATTATTGGTAATTTTTTTTAATTGGCGGTAACATAAAGACAGGTCAATAAAACGAGCGTTCTTTAAAGCGCGCGATATAAATAAGAAAGAAGTGTTTAAAATGACAAAAATCAATGCCGGCGTCGCAATGTTAAAAGTCATGGAAGATTGGGGAATTGATCATTTATACGGATTACCTGGTGGTTCCTTCAACTCCACAATGGATGCTTTATTCGATGAACAAAATCATATCAAATATATTCAAGTCCGTCATGAAGAAACTGGGGCACTAGCTGCTGCAGCTGATGCAAAAGTAACTGGCAAAATCGGTGCTGTCTTTGGTTCTGCGGGTCCTGGTGCAACACATTTGATCAACGGTCTATATGATGCCCAAATGGATCACGTCCCTGTTTTAGCCTTACTTGGTCAAGTTGCATCAACAGCTATGAACACCAACGCTTTCCAAGAATTAAATGAAAATCCAATTTTTGCAGATGTTAGTGTTTACAATCGGACGGTTATGAATGCTGAAAGTTTGCCATTTGTAATCGATGAAGCAATTAAAGCGGCTTATCGCCACAGTGGTGTCGCTGTCGTTACTATTCCCGTTGATTACGGCTATGCTGAAATTGAAGACAACTTCGTTTCAACGGCTGCAACATATCAAACTGCAACAATTCAACCAAATGAAGCCCAATTAAAAGCTGCCTTGCCACTAATTAAAGAAGCAAAACAACCTGTTTTATATATCGGCCAAGGAGTTCGCGGTGGCGCCGATGTTGTTAAAGCTTTTGCTGAACACTTTAGTATGCCGGTTGCAGCCGCAGTTTTAGCTAAGGGAATTATTAACGATGACTATGAAAATTATTTAGGCTCTGCTGCACGTGTAGCAACTAAACCTGCTAATGAAGCCTTGCTTAGTGCTGATTTAATTATTTCAGTTGGTAGCAATTTCCCATTTGGTAACTTTATGTTCAACAAAGGCGCTAAATTCATTCAAGTAGATATTGATGGTTCAAAATTTGGACGTCGTCATGATGTTGACGTTGCGATTTTAGGTGATGGTATTTTAACTTTACAACGTTTAACTGAACTTGGAGAAGCGCGCTCTGCTGACAATTGGTACAAAGCAAACCAAGAAAATATTAAAAACTGGCATAATTGGCGTCGTAGTTTCTACGATGATGCCCGCAAACCAATGCGTCCAGAACCCGTTTACAAAGAAATTAATCGAATTGCTGAAGATGACGCAATTTTCGTTGTTGATGTCGGGAATGTTACGACACATTCCGTTCGTCATTTGGAAATGAACGGCAAACAACAATTTACAACTTCTGGTTGGTTTGCTACGATGGGCTATGCGGTGCCAGGTGCAATTGGTGCTAAATTAAGTTACCCAGATCGTCAAGTCTTCACAATCAATGGTGATGGTGGTTTTGCTATGAATATGCAAGATATCATCACGCAAGTAAAATACAAATTACCAATCATTAACGTGATCTTAACGAACGATTCACTTGGTTTCATTGAAGCAGAACAAGAAGAAACCAATAAAGCAATCTTTGGTGTTGATTTATATGACGTTGATTTTGGTAAAGCAGCCGAAGCAATGGGAGCAAAAGGCTTTACAATTACAGACTACGATCAATTAGCCCCCGCTTTTGATGCGGCAAAAGAAAGTGATCGTCCGGTTGTTATTGAAGTGAAAATTGCAAACGATCGTCCATTCCCGGTTGATGCAATGGAACTTGATCCAAATAACTTCTCAGCAGAACAAATCAAAGCATTCAAAGAACGTTATGAAATTCATGACATGCCAAACTTAGCTGACTTATTAAAAAAGTAAAGTGAACAAAAAAGCAGTAGCGAAATTTCGCTACTGCTTTTTTTACGTTTTAAGCAAGCGTAATAATCCAACCTGCCGGCGCCTTTTTATCACCAAATTGAATGCCAGTCAATTCATCATATAATTGTTGTGTAACGGGTCCGACTTCTTTTTCAGAATAAAAGATGTGAAAATCATCCCCAAATTGAATACCACCAATCGGTGAAATAACCGCGGCCGTGCCGCAAGCCCCAGCTTCTTTAAAACGATCCAAGTTATCCATTGGCACATCTTCTTCTAAAGCTTCTAATCCCAAGCGCTCTTTTGCTAGATACAATAAAGAATATTTGGTGATACTTGGTAAAATCGATGGTGATTTTGGGGTTACAAACTCATTTTCTTTGGTAATTCCAAAGAAATTGGCAGAACCGACTTCTTCAATTTTTGTGTGCGTTTCGGGATCTAAGTAAATACAATCTGAAAAGTTACGTTCTTGTGCTTTTTCGCCTGGTAATAAACTAGCCGCATAGTTACCACCAACTTTGGCAGCTCCGGTTCCATTTGGCGCAGCCCGATCATAATCAGAAACAATAAAATTCGTTGGCGTCAAACCACCTTTAAAATACGCTCCCACCGGCATACAAAAAACAGTAAAAATATACTCTGGTGCTGCGTGAACACCAATATTTGGTCCCACGCCAATTAATAATGGACGAATATATAACGTACCACCAGTACCATAAGGTGGCACAAATTCACGGTTTGCTGCCACAACTTGTTTAATTGCACCAAGAAAAAGCTCTTCTGGTACCTCAGGCATCAACAAGCGCCGCGCACTCCTATTCATGCGGGCACTATTTTGATCGGCTCGAAATAAATTTACTTTTCCATCTTTTCTGCTGTAGGCTTTTAAACCTTCAAAACATTGCTGACCATAATGTAAGGCAGTAGAGCCTTCGTGGATGGGCAAATATTCATCTTCTGTTAATTGACCGCTGTCCCACGCGCCATTTTTCCAATGGGCGATA
The DNA here is from genome assembly GCF_029983095.1 of Enterococcus montenegrensis. NCBI lineage: Bacteria > Bacillati > Bacillota > Bacilli > Lactobacillales > Enterococcaceae > Enterococcus > Enterococcus montenegrensis. The sequence goes on along the minus strand of NZ_CP120467.1, from coordinate 876,922 downwards.
AAACGATAAGGTAATTTAATATAATCAAAACCCAATTCATCCCAGTTTATTTTCATGCCAAACCACTCTCCTTTGACCTATTCTTAAGGTGCTTTTTGCTATGGTACAACACTTTCAGGATTTTGTCATGAATTTTTTGAAAATTTCAACAATTACCCAAAAATAATAAGCCCAATAGGAAAAGCTGAAGGAATCATAAAACAGAGCCCTTTGAAAGACCAGACAGCGCTAAAACGCTCCAATCAATGTTTTTCTTGAAAAAAAAATACTACTTTTAGACAAAAAAAGAATCTAAGCAGTGCCCACCTTGACACTACTTAAATTCTTCTTACAGGTTTCATGTTTAAAGCTTTTTCAGCAAAACTTAAACGCCAACCCCACTTTTATTCAAACATCTTTTTAGCGGCTCGTAATAAAGTTGGTAAATCCTTGTCGTAACGCGGTGTTTTAACCAAACGACTCATTGGAATACCTGCAAAATGGAAAGCCGCAATTTCACCAGAGCGTACAGCACTTTGTTCTGTGAAAATCATTTGGTAAGGTTGTTCCACAAATTCACCCGTGAAAGCCAAGTTGGTACTGTGTTTAGGAATTACTTTAGGACGGTCAACTTTCGCCCGATTGTTAAATAAAGCCGAAGCATAAGGCATATAGACAGGGATATTATTAATGATACTGTCCAAAATTTCTGCTTCTCGTTCTTTAATATTGACCGGACCTGGATCAACTTTTGATAGTTGACCAATCAATTCTTGCGCCATTTCTTTGCCTGTCATTTTAATGTATTGTTTATCGACAAATTCACCTCTGCGGCGTGGATATAAGAAGTAGCCCCAAATTACGGTTTCATTTGGTTTTTGCGTCGTAAAATGCGGTTGATGGTGGACTACAATCGACATATTCACATCCACTTGATTTAACGGCGTAATCGGAGTTGTTGATAAGAAAGAATTCAAGGCATTACCAGGTTCTTGTGTAGTAATTCGCGCAATCTCATTTAATAGCAAATGGTCTTTTGTTGTCAATGTAAAGCTGACCCATTCACTAGCGTCACGATCGGCAAAAAATTTATCTGGATTTCCAAGATTATAAAAACGTTCAGCCGCTTTTTTCCAAAGACTAGAAGCTGCACCATAATCCATATTTTCAACAGCCGGAGTAGTATAGTCACCCATTGTAGCCGCATCGGTAATCGAACCATTCGTGAAAATGACCGCTGTATCGTCATCGACTGGGACAAATTCTTCTTCGTTGGTTTGAGTGTTTAGCATGTGCAGACCAGTAACAGTAATTTCATCTTGCATTGTTGTTTCTTTAAATTCCCAATCTGTTACCAAACGATCTAAAACAATGGTAACTCCTTGATCTTTTAAATAGTTGATTAATGGTAACATGATACTTTCATATTGATTGTAGCGCGTTCTATTCACCCCAACTAAATGTTCAATTTGAGTGAATTCATAAATCATTTGATGCATGTAACGACGTAATTCTTGGGCTGAGCTTTTTGTCCGAAAAGCAAAAGTAGTCTCCCACATATACCAAAAGTTTGTTTCAAAAAATGTCGGTGAATCTTTGAAATATTCTGCGATCGTCACATTATCCAATTTTTCTTCTTCTGAGTCTGGCATAGCAATGAGTTTTGTTAACAACATTCTATCTTTATTGCTAAAACCTAAATGGCCCCCATCGATAATCCCTTTGCCACCTTGCATCAACCGTGCTTTGTCAAATGTACGATGTTTGGCATCAAAATCACGCGTATCTTCTGCAGCAGTCATATTTTCTTCTGTCACTGATGGCACGCGTTCTAAAAGATCCATCAAATCAACATACGTCCGATAATTCAACATCCGACCACCACGGGCAATATAACCTTTTTGATTTTCTAAAGGGTGGTTTTTATTCCAATATTCATCGGTTGCATCTTTTAAGGGTGAACCATCATTTGAGCCATGATCATCCAATGAATAAAAGGTAATTTTATCGCCTGACCATTTTCCTTCTTGAATTAAATAAACCGCAGCCGCCATATTAGCAAGTCCGGCACCAATCATAATCGCTTTGTTTTTTCTCATCGTAATTCCCTCCAATCAAAACATTACAGCAGGTAAAGTGCCTCCTGTTATGCTTCAAATTCGTCATACAAATGACTATCATCTTCAAAAAAGCCTGTTTTCTTAGCAATATAGGCAACCCCAAGGGATAAAACTGCAACCCCAATGCCTAAACGTAGTAATCCTTTTTTCATCATTGTCACTTCCTCTCACTGAAACTTTAAACCGGTCATTTTTCCTCTGATTTAAGAATAGCCCTGAAGATTTCATTGTGCAAAAATAAACTACTTTTTCACCTTATTTTTTAGACATTTTTTACTCATTGTCCAAAAATAAAACTTTTAAAAGTGCCAATATGAATTCCTTTACACAAAAAAAGCGCAGACCTCTTTTGTCTACGCTTTGCTATATGATTGAAGTTTCGTTACTAATTTTTGATAGAGTTGTTTGGTTTTCTGTTCTTCTTTAAAAGTGAAGTAATAATCACGATTTTTAGTTGTAATCTTTAAAAAAGGCAAAGAACGGTTGTCTAAATAAAGGGTCGCCTTTTTATCAGCAACCATGTAATAACCAGTACTGTAATCCTCACCACCGTAACCGCTCGTACGCTCTACTGGACTTTTTAATTTGTCAACCAAGGTCACCTGTTGAATATCGGCTAATTTGACTTCACTAGTAGCAGCAAAAGGCGCCTTTAAAACTAATTCATCTTCTTTTAACGCTGCTTGAAAAGGATCTTTGGTAAAATCCATCAAATAAATTGGAATTAAAGTAGCAAATAATACGCCCACTACCAAGAGGACAATTGCCCCCATAAAAATTTTACCCATCGGTCTACCTAAATTCATGGTCATATTCAACCCAATTCGGTCCGGTAATAATAAACGATGGTCGCTTTCATTAATATAGACACCAAAACGCCAGTACTGATCTTCTCCTTGATAGCGAAATTCTGTCACTTGGCTTAAAAGTGCATCTTGTTTTTTCCGCAGTGAAATTAAATAGGCCACCAGTAAAAAACTAAAGCCAACCACCAGAATTAAAAGTAGCCAAACCGTGATTTGGGCCCAAAGTCCACTTAATTGACTCGCAAAAAAGGGCATTACTAAGGCAACTAAGATACCATAAGCGCTGCCAACGGCAACAACTGACCAGTCATGCTTAGTTAAATCGTTATATTGTCGATTAATGGCTTCATCCTTCGTTGGTGCAGAGACGGGCAAACGTTTCACGCTGTACAAAAGACCTGCAGAAATCAGCCCTCCAACAACCAAAGAAATCGATAAAATCACAGCATTATCATTTTGACTTTTCAACATGATTAAAGCTAAGACAACAGACAAAATAAAGGCAGGGATTAAATATTTAAAACCAAGCATTTTTCGATTTTTAGTCTGAGTTAGCTTGGTATCAACCAAAATAGGAGTTACTGGTAATTGCCACCCTTTTTTTGCTTTCAGTTGCGCCATTTGACGAATATAAAAAATCTCGGTCCCATAAAAAGCACCCATGGGAATAAGCAGTAACAGCCAAAATAGAGTCATTAAAAAAGATTCATACTGTGTCAAAAACATCGTAAAATTCAATAGACTAAAAATCCCTGCAATCTGCCATAAACGCAACCGATACTTTTTGGTTAAAGCCTTGACTTCTTGTTTTTCCAAGACTTCTTTTGGCAATGTATTTTCCAAAATAACATTTTTGTGGGGTTTAGCTGCGAGTCCCAATGAAAAAGCCATAATGACATTCACAAAAATAAGTACCCCAATTAAAATCACAACAAGCATTTTTCATTCCTTCTTTCTATTAAGCAGATAAAGCTAGTCTTTTTTTTCCTCCAGTTCTGGAAAATTCGACCAGATATCAGCAACAAACGTTTGTAATTCCACTTCTTTTAGTTGGTGAATTTTGGCTTCTGCTAATAGCTGTGCCAATCGTTTTTTTAAGTCTGTTTTGTCTGTCTCTTGGTAAGCTTGCGGCAAAGTCACAACGGAGCCTTTTCTGCGGTCGGTAATTAAATAGCCCGCTTCTTTTAATTGATTGTACGATTTTGAAATCGTCATCGTATTAACGCCTAATTCGTCTGCCAATTGTCGTACCGTTGGCAAACTTTCACCGATTGCAAGTTCGCCAGTTGCGATTCCCATAATTATTTGCTCGCTTAGTTGCTGGTAAATTGGAATTTCAGAACGTGTGTTGATCTCTAATAACATGCCCTCACCCCTTTGTATTATAAATTATAATACAAACGATACAAATTCGCAATAATAAAAGCGCACCTTAGTTACAATCACTAAGATACGCTTTTTGAAGAGTATTAAAAGGCTTGATTGACATTTTCAAGCATGCTTTTAACAGACTCTAAACCTGAACCTGCCAGATACCAAACGCTTGGATCTAAACTAATAACCTTTTGATTTTTGCCAGCATCTGTTTGTTTCACTAATTCATTAGCGGCAACGTTATTTTGACTATCATCCCCACCAATTGCCTTCGTGCGATCTACGACAAAGATAATTGCAGGATTTTTTTCCAATACATATTCATAAGAAACATTTTGTCCATGGGTTGAAGCTTTGATTTTATCATCAGCTTCTTTAAAGCCAAAGGTATCATGGACAATGCCAAAACGAGAACCTTTACCATAAGCTGAGATACTGCCTTCATTTGCTAATAATACCAATGCCTTTCCACTAGTAGAGGCTTTTTTATGTGTGGCATCAATTTTTTCTTGTAACAAAGCAATTTCTTTTTTCGCTTTTGCTTCTTTATCGAAGATTTTAGCAATGGCGTTTATTTGTTTTTGAATCGAGCCCCACGTATCGTTATTATCCGTTGAAAAGAAAATTGTGGGCGCAATTTTTTCTAAATCTTTTTGAAAATCTTGTTGCCGCCCTGAAATAATAATTAAGTCGGGCTTTAATGCGTTAATTTTCTCCAGGTCTGGTTCTTTAATTCCACCTGCAGATTCAACTTTTTTATAGTCTTGTAAGAAATCAGGCAAGTTATCTGTTGCAGCACCCACTACTTTATCGCCAACACCTAAAACATTCATCGTATCTAAAGCACTATTGTCAAAGACGACTACTTTTTTTGGCGCTTTGGGCACGGTTATTTTGCCATTAGCATCTTGAATTGTCACTTCACTCTTATCTTTTGCAGCCGTTGACTCTTTTGTATCGGCACTACTATTATTACTACATCCGGCTAATACCAACATCACCGTTGCTATCACCATTAAAACTGTTTTTTTCATCATATCCTCCCAAAAAAAGTTATTGATAAGCGGTTAACCGCTAATATCTGTTGCGTCAAAATACATGCAGACTCGTTTTCCCATCAACTCACAAACCCGTACTTCCATTTCATAAAGCTCACCTAAAACTTCAGAAGTAATGACTTCTGCGGCTGTCCCTATCTTGAATAATGCACCGTCTTTCAAGGCGACGATGGTATCGGCAAAAGCGGCAGCAAAATTAATATCGTGAATAACTAAGAAAATCGTTTTATTTGTTTCTTTTACTAATTTTTTTAAAAGGCGCATCATCTGATTAGCATGGTTCATATCTAAATTGTTTAATGGCTCATCTAATAAAATATATTCTGTATCTTGTGCTAAAATCATGGCGATATAGGCTCTTTGTAATTGCCCGCCAGATAAATTTTGCAACTCAGCTGCCGAGAGATCTGTCAAAGACATGGCAGCAATGGCCGCAGATACAATTTTTTTATCTGCTTCATTTAAACGACCACGACTATACGGAAAGCGACCAAACGCGACTAATTCGGCTACTGTTAAGCGTGCTTGAAGTTGATTATTCTGCTTTAAAATGGCCAGTCGTTTGGCTAATTCTTTGGAATGCCATGTTCTGATTTCACCATTATCAATAAAAAGTTCTCCGCTAAATTCACCTTGCAGGCGGCTCATAATACTTAACAAGGTACTTTTGCCGGCACCATTGGGACCGATAAAGGCAACGAGCTCACCTTTAGGAAGTTGGAGTTCAATTTTATCTAAGACAATTTTTTGTTGATACACTTTACTTACTTCTTTAACTTCAATCATGCCTTTTTCCTTTCCAAAATAATTTTAATGATAAAAAATAATCCCCCAATAAATTGGATTAAAATGCTGATTGTCGTTTTTAAGCCAAATACTTGTTCTAATAAAAATTGGCCGCCAACTAAAAAGATTACCGCAATTAAACTGGCTCCTACAAAAAGCTGGCGATGGTTTTCCTTAGGGAAGACTTCATAGCTAATGGTTGCAATCACAAAACCTAAAAAGATTGTGGGGCCTACTAAAGCCGTAGCAATTCCAGTAGCGGCAGCAATCAAAAATAGCAATACCTTTTGTAAAAAAGCAACCGAAATCCCTAAATTGACAGCTAGATCGACTCCTAAGTGCAAGGCATCTAACTCAGGGGTAAAATACCAGAAAAACCCGACAATGATCAGCAATAATCCTGCGCTGATAACTAAATGATGGCTTGAAACATTACTAAAACTAGCAAAAAGCCGTCCTTGCAATAAATCATATTCATTTGGATCCATTAAAACCTGCAAAAAAGTACTAATACTTGAAAATAAGCTTGAGGCAACCATCCCCACTAGTAAGAGAGTAAATAAGTCTTTTCCTGATTTTCCTAGAAAAAAAACAATAAAAACAACACTGAGTCCTGCCATTAAGATAATGTTCAATAAAAACAATCCCGTTGACTTTTCTGCCAAGAGATTCACACCACCTAGTAGAAAAAACAAGCCTGTTTGCACCAGTACATATAACTGATCAATTCCCAAGATACCAGGGGTTAAAAACTTATTTTGCGTCAATGTTTGAAAAGTAATCGTGCTAACTGTGGTTAAAATCGCAACTAAGATGAAGGCTAAAAGCTTCTTTCCTCGCAATTCCAAGGCAAAAGACCAATTTCCATATGTCCCATAACTTAGATATAGTCCTACTAAAAGGCAGGCTAAAAGCGTTAGCAATAGAACTTTTATCCCATAAATTTTCATGCAAATTTGCGCCTCCTTATAATTAACGTTAGAAAAATAATGCCACCAATCACCCCGACGACAACACTAACCGGCAACTCGTAGAGGGCAATTAACACGCGGGCCAATAAATCGCAAATTAATAAGAAGTTTGCACCGAAAATGGCAGTAAAACCCAAAGAGTGATTCAAATGATCTCCGAAATACCACGTCACAAGATTTGGCACGACTATCCCTAAAAAAGGGATACTGCCGACCATGATTAAAACAACACTCGAGCCTAATGCGACTAAGCCCAAGACGCAAAACTGCATTAATTTAACATTCACTCCTAAATTTTGTGCCAAATCATCACCTAAACTTAACACCATAATTTGTTGTAACAACAAAAAAATAATGATAAACACCGGGATCGTTAAATAAATCAAACGATAATCTTCTTTCATAATTGTCGCAAAATTTCCTTGTAACCAAGAAGACATATTTTGCACCAACTGAAATTGATAGCCAAAAAAATTGGCAAGTGCACCAAGCACATTACCAAACATCATGCCTGTTAATGGAACGATTAATGGGTTATTTTTTGGCAATAGCCGGGTCAAAAATAGGAAAGCTAAAACACCAATGTAGCTAAAAATAAAAGCAACAAAGGAACGTTGCAAGATACTACTGTTGGGCATAAATAACATGACTAGTAAGATTCCAAAACGAGCTGAGTCCATCATGCCAATCGAACTCGTAGAAACAAAACGATTTTGTAATACCTTTTGCATCACAAGACCACAAACACTTAGCATACTTCCCGCTAAAACAATACTGACAGTCCGAGGTAAACGCGTTTCTTCTAAAAGAAGCCATTGGCTCTTGGTTCCAGCTATCAAACCAGTAAGGTGCATTTCTCCCACACCAATAAAAATTGAAAACAGACATAAAATGACAAGTAAAAAGATTCCTATTTTTTTCACATGCACAATCCTAACTATCTAATTGATAATGATTCTCACTCGCAATTAACTATACGCAATTATCTTCAAAATGACAATAGAAAATTGATGTTTTTTTATCGTTTTTTTCAACCTTTTATTTTTCTCTTTTAAATCTTTTACGTTGGTACCGATAAAAAACATGCTATACTTACGCCAGAACATATTTTATTGAAGGTGAAAATTATGCAGCGTCAACAAGTACTGATGGGTCAACTGATGGATTTAACGAATGAATTAGTTTGGCTCAATCGACCAGAAATGCAAAGTGCCTTAAAAGGGTATAAACTAAACGAAATTGAGTTGCTTGAAAAAATCGGATTACTCACTCATCCCAACGTGACCAAGTTAGCCAATGCTACTTATATGACCCGCGGTGCCATTAGTAAACTAACTAAAAAACTAATGGAAAAAGAGTTAATCACCAGTTATCAATTACCTGAAAATAAAAAAGAAATCTATTTTCGTTTAACAACTCAAGGAGAACACATTAACCAAACCCACCAAATGCTACATCAGCGCTTTGCCAATCGTGATAAAGAAGTTTTTACGAATATGACCGATGAAGAATTTGACACTGTTTTTCGTTTTATCGGCCGCTACCGTGAACACTTGAAAAAATTGCCAAAATCCCGCTAATTCCCTAGCTTACTCTAATCAATAATTTGTAAAAGCCACACACTTGAAAGTAAATCATGCGTGTGGTTTTTTTGTTGACAAAGAAACATAAAAGTTTTACACTCGTTTTTGTTAACAAAGAAACAAAATTACATTGGAGGAAATTTAGATGAACCACTCTTATTCAAATAAACATGCATTAATTTTTGGTTTTATTTCAGTCTTTTTAACCGGACTAGGCCTAACGATTGTAAATCCAGTCTTACCATTTTTAGTCGCACCTTATGTTAAGGTTAGTCAACAAGCAAGCGTTGTAACATGTTTAGCCGCAGCTTATGCAACCGCGCTGTTTTTAGCAGCGCCGATTTTAGGTGCATTAAGTGATCACTTTGGTAGACGCCCGATTTTGATTATCAGTTTAATTGGGGCTGCCATTGGTTATAGTATTTTTGGTGTCGGTGGCTCGTTATGGCTATTGTTCTTAGGACGCATCATTGACGGCATTACCGGCGGTGAAATTGCAGCGATTTTCGCTTACTTTGCCGATATTACGCCCTTTGAAAAACGAACACAATATTTTGGCTGGATTAGCGCCATTGTAGGTATTGGTACCGCACTAGGACCAGTTATCGGCGGCTTGTTAGCTAATTTTGGTAACAGCACCCCATTTTTTGTTGGGGCCGCAATTAGCTTATTGAATGCAGCTTATGGTTTCTTTTTTATGCCTGAAAGCTTGTCACAAGAAAGAAGAAGTCAAAACATTTCTTTTCAAAAATTGAATCCGTTAAAGCAATTGCTTACAATTTTAAAGTTACCCATCATTAATCGCCTTTTATTTACCGCCTTTTTACTTTGGTTACCTAATGGCGGCTTGCAGGCAATTTTTTCACAATTTTCAATCGATACTTTTGCTTGGAAGCCGACAATTATCGGTCTGATATTCTCGCTGATCGGTATTTTAGATATTCTATCTCAAACCTTTATTATGCCTTTACTTTTGAAACATTTTTCCGATCAAAAAATTATCTCCTTGGGTATGATAGCAGAAATTTTCGGCTATCTCTTTATTGGTAGCGCCTATCTTACCCATCAGGCAATCATTTTTGTTTTAGGCATGATAATTTTTAGTTTAGGCGATGCTATCTTTGGCCCTGCATTTAACGGCCTGCTGTCAAAATCTGCTGATGAAAATACCCAAGGACAAGTACAAGGTGGTGCCCAAAGCATCCAAGCTTTGGCACGGATTATCGGTCCTATTGTTGTTGGGCAACTTTATCGCTTTAGCCACGTAACCCCTGCTGTTTTAGGCGTTGTCTTTATCGCTTGTGCGCTAATCTTTCTACGACAAATAAAAATACCGCTTCCTGTTAAATAAGAATTAGAAACACCTATAAGAAAATCTGAGTATGAAGCAGACAGAAATCAACTTCTTTAAAATGACTATTCGTGTAGAATTTTATATTTTTGCATAGAGACAAAAAAAGACCACAGACAAAACTGTCTGTGGTCTTAAACTAAGCAATAATTATTTGTTTTTCAAGTTGTAGAATGCGTTAACGCCTTTGTACTCAGCAACTTCGCCTAATTGGTCTTCGATACGTAATAATTGGTTGTATTTAGCAATCCGGTCGGCTATACCTGATAATTTTTTCCACCATAAGTTTAAAAAGGTTAACGTTCTCAAAAACACAGAAAACTTTTATGTTAGAATTGAACAGAAAACTAACCTAAAAGATCTGTGTCCACTAAATCATCCTAACACCACTATTTAGTGTAATCGTCTGCGTCAGTAGACCATGATAATGTTTTATTTTCTTCTAGAGCATGAATTCGCGAGATTAAGCTAGAATGAATTTTTTGAAATGCGTCACTACCTAAGACTATTCTTAACGGAGGAGTATCGGTTTGTGTAAGCGATACAATCTTTGTCGCCATTTTTTGGGGATCCCCTGCAATTGTTTTAAGATAAGAATCAATTTCTGCTTGACTTGCTCCAGTTAAGCCATTTTGCATGATATCCGTAATTTTTCCTGTCGGCGTATTATCGTAGGCAGATAAACGATCGCCAAAAGCACCATTTCTACCAACAAAGTTAGTTCTTATACCGCCAGGATCCACAATTGTTACACGAATATTGAAGGGAGCAACTTCTTGTGACAAAGCCTCAAAAGCAGCTTCAACAGCCCATTTTGAGGCACTATACATTCCCATTGCAGGTGTAGAATAATGGCCAGCCATACTTGATATTTGTATGATTTGTCCACCACCCTGTTTTCTAAAATGAGGAAGAAAAGCTTTTGCGGTTCTCAAAGAGCCAAAAAGATTGATTTCAAAAACGTCTTTCATTTGCCGCTCAGAAATTTCTTCGATAGCACCATACAAACCATATGCAGCATTGTTTAGTAAAACATCGATCTTTCCAAGATCATTAAATGCCGCGTTTACAGTACGCTTTACATCATCTTCATCGGATAAGTCTAATGAACTTTGCCAAAGCTGATCACCATATTGTTTTTTCAAGTCGTCAAAAGCACCCTCTTTTCTGGAAGTAACCGCAATCCTGTCACCATTTTCAAGTAATTGTTTAATTACAGCTGTTGCAAGCCCACCTGTAGCACCAGTTATAAACCAAGTTTTCACAATAAAATCACTCCAATATCGAATTGACGTTTCAGTTGTAACGCCTTGTGATTTGTAGTATAGTTTTTGCTATTGAAATAAGCAATTCTTATACACAGCGATGTTACAGAACGGGAGGCTTTGTTATGTCCAATTCATATAATGAAGAGCAAAAGGAACTTACAAGAAATTCTATTTCTCAGGCTCTCATATTGCTCGCCAAAAATAAAGATTACAACAAGATATCAGTTAGCGAGGTAGCTAATAAAGCTGGTGTTTCTAGAATGGCCTTTTACAGAAATTACGATAGCTTAGAAGATGTAGTAAAATGTCAGATTAGGGAAATCAATAACAAGTATAGAAATAGTCTTACTGAAGAGGACGTTGATAATTTTAATTTGACACGGATATATTTTGAAACTTTGCGGCAAGAACAGGATTTCTTTATCACAATATTTAAATCAACTTCGGCAATACTCATTCTATCTGAATTAGTTGAATTTCTAGAATCATTCTCTGAAAAATTGGTATGCAATATAGAATGTTCACCAAAATATCGATCGTATAATATCAAGTTCCTTGCTGGCGGCTTATTTAATGTTATCAGAAGTTGGTGTAATGGCGGTATGATTGAGAGTGCTGACGAAATGGCTTTGCTGATTTGTGACCGTATTTCAAGTCATATTGTCGGTGTTAGTAGTTGATGGGATTTGTCATAACACTAACGATTTTCTTTTATTCAACTACAGCCTAACACGCATAGGGTTTTACTTGCGCAAATTTTCTTCAACGAAATGGCAAATAGCTTTTCCAGTCAACTAATGTTGAGATTAATCGTGCTTGCTTAATAGCCTTTTTTATATTTTTTAACTCATCTAGTTAATACGCAGGTATGACTAACTTGGCACCTTTTGTACTTAGCAATACGTGAAAACTGGCAGTACGCAAAAATTGGTATCCTTAATAGCCTAAAATAGCAAAAAAGCCTATGAGAAAATTCTCACAGGCTTTAAATTGCTTCAATTCACTAATTAATTAGCAATGATTATTTGTTTTTCAAGTTGTAGAATGCGTTAACGCCTTTGTATTCAGCAACTTCGCCTAATTGGTCTTCGATACGTAATAATTGGTTGTATTTAGCAATCCGGTCAGTACGAGACAATGAACCATCGAATAACGTTGCTTCGCAAGTTATTCCCTTTGATTTCACCAGCGGTTTGTTGCAACAGCACTTAAAACTTTCTTTTGCTCTTCTTCTCAATAAATGCTGATAAATCAGCATTTTCAATCGAGAAACTATAAATACTGGTCAGCTATCTACAATCTTTAGGTTGCATTTCTTATGTCTCTAGCATCTTATCAAACGATGTCTAGATTTTCCAGTATATAATAGTAGAAACATAAAAATTACTGTTTCTACTTTGCAATACTGGAAACTTGTGCATAACTAATTAATATTTTTTATATTAGAGATTTGAACATTCCAAGTAACTAGTGAATAAATTTTCTCTTATTTTTAGGAATTAAATCTATCAATAAGATTGCTGAAGGATAATGTTTTTGCATATATTCCACAGCCCCTAATACATGTGAATCTTCAGAAGCATACAATTCGTCCTTTAATTGCCCCATATCTATTTGAATACTTCCACTTAGAAAATCAACTGCATCCATAAATTCTTTATTTTTGTGGTAAGTATCGTAAAAATCGGCAAGCTGTTTACAAGTAACTACTCCATTTATCGTTAGCTCGATTAATGCTTTTTGGATATTCAAACTTATCTACTCCAATCAATAATATAGACTCCTTAATTTAATAAAAGTTATATTTTAACGAATTAAAGAGTCTATCTTAAAAATTATTTCGCATTATTCCCAGTTATAGATTATTCATACCTATTCCATAAACAAATCTAATTTACCATCCAAAGAATTTCCATCATTTACTTTTTCAGACAATTCATGAATAAATTCTTCTTTATTCTTAGCATTATAAAATTTTACGCCATATAAGCAAACATCTTTATTTTCCCCAATAATTTCTATCTGCTTATTCATTTCATAAAGCATTTCTTGTTTCCAAATATCTTCTTTTTCCCTATCCTCACCTTTAGGTTCGATAAATACTTGATAAACGAACTCTTGGTTCTCCAAATAGAGGATAAAATCAGGCATAAATCCTCTTGTTCCATCAAACTCAGTTAATCTATATCGAGTCGATTTTTCATCATTTCGGATTAGATACACTTGTTGATATTTAGCTTCTAACTCTTGAATAAAGCTCCCCATCAATTTTACTAGGTCATACTCTAAACGATTCATAATAGCCTCATTATACACATACCAGTTTTTATCCTTCCCTTTCATATTATAAATATCAATATGTTGGGAAATATAGCCAGTTTCATATTTAGGAACAACTACTTCATAATCCGATAAAGTTTCATTGATAGGTATTGGTTTAAATACTTTTAACCCAAATTCTTTTTATAGTTTTTACGAATTTTATCTTCACAAAAACCTAAAAACTTATCTAAAATATCAATTTTTTCATAAGCAGATAAATTAGAAATAGTCTGCCCATTAGGCAAAGAAACTCTAATTTTCATTCCATTAAAATAATCATTACTTGTTAATAACTCGCTTTTAGATTTAAGCATAGGTAGAAATTTTTTTAAATTGGAGAATTTATAAAACGGATTTCGTTGCAATGCCTTTTTAAAGAATCTTTTGTCTACTGTTAAAAATTCAATATTTCTTTCCAAGGTATCTACTTGTTTTATATTTCCTTGGTAATCCGTCTCAATCGTTGAACCGATATACTCAATTTCCCACACATCAGGTATAGCAAATTTTTTTAAGGAGTTGAAATCTGCAGAAGTAGTAACTCTACTTTCGTTTATAAATAGTTTTCCTTGTTTATAGACTGGGGAATTTTTGAATGAATTTTTTAATTTTGTAGAGAGATAACGAATAGTTTCATCACTAGAACTAATCAAATTAACAGCATTCATTGATTTTTCAAGATTAGCTAAATAACCTTTTTCATTAATCGTATGATAGTGCAACGTTTCTAAGAAACGCAAGTCACTATTCACATTATCAAATCTACGTTGGTAGCTTTTTTCTCTTTCATATTCAAATGGAAAATATCTGGCACCACGTCCAACTAATTGTGCTTCACTATCTGTAGCGGTTCTAGTTACTCCTGCACCTTCTGATATGCGGACAATATCATACAGATTTAAAACATCCCACCCCTCATTAAGCTTTGCTACTGCAAAAATAACTCGTATGGGATTATTGATGTTTTCCAAGCTATTTAGTAATACAGCATTATCAACACTCAACATATTTTTCTCATTTGCATTTAGAATGTTTCTGGGTTCAAAATCCTCCTGAATTTCTCGAATAACACTATCTAAATCCTGTTCTAAATAATAAGAAAAAGCTTTATAAAGTGTGGAATTCGATGATACAGTTGTTTGCCTTTGATTGATATATTTAGATAAACTTTCAACAGATAAATTCTCTATGATAGTATTGAAATCTTGTTGTTTTTCCTCAGAAATCTTAATTTTGCTTGATTTAAACATGACAATTGGTTTGAAATAAGATATACCATTTTCTCTAGCAATTAATTTTCGATATTGGCTTAAAAGTATAGCATCTTTCATTTTCTCATCATCATTATCAGAAGATTGAAGTCTTAATACATTCTTGGAATACCTATCATTCATGAATTCGCCTAAATCATATTTGTAAAGAATTTTATCACTATATTTTTGTGATATATTCTTATTATCCATATTAATAGTTGCAGAAAACTCTAAGAGTTTATTACTATTTCTCTGATACAGCATTTTGTTAATAGTATTTTCCCAAGAAGTTTCTTGCTCTTTTTCTTTCTTTGTGGAAGCATTAAAATGATGGGCTTCATCACCTAATATGACAATATCTTCCTCTTCTAAACTCTCTAGAGATATACCATTTTCCCTAGGCTTATTCAATTCTCCATGAATTTTTTGAATGGTAGTCAACTTTAGATAAATAGTGTTTTTATCTTTTACTGTTGGAAAGTTAGCTACTGATTGAATCATAATTTGTTCGCCATCAATAAAAATACCATTTGGATTAAAAAGATATTTACTAGAACTACTGTTTAACATGTTTTCATGTGTTTTCTTAATAATCGCATCTGTATTTACAATAAAAATGAAGTTTTGATAGTTAAATTCTTTGAATAAATACAACATCAAACTTGCCATTACCATAGTCTTCCCAGAACCAGTAGCCATATTAAAAAGCAAATGTTTTCTTTGAAAGCCTGCATCACTAATGCCTGAAAGTAAATTATCATCTTGCATAAATTGAAATCTTCTAAAGGCTTCTTCTTGATAAGGACGAAGTTCATCTTTTAAATTAGCTTTTACATATTTAGGAACTTCATGGGTATTCATTGCATAAGTAATGGTTCTCATTTCTCTATCTAACCATTCATATAACCGTTCTTTTACCATGACTAGTCCACCTCGCCATTATAAAAACTATGGTTAAAGAATTTATCATCATCAGATATGATAACATTTGCATCTTCAATTTCAGAATATGGAACATATAATTGATTCTTATCTAATGCTTTTTTGAAAATTTCTTTTTGTTCGTCAAAAGTTAGGTCATTAAAAGTAATAGAATCCTCTTCGTCTTGCTCTTTTAACAATTCATTAGTTAATTTTTCTTTATCCAATTGGAAGTTCAAATCAGCATTGTTATCTAATTCATCCCATAATTCAGCCAATTCTTCTTTGGTAGATGCTTGGTCAATTTTGTTCATATATAATTGATTTAATTCCATCAATTCAGCATAAACAAATGAACCTCCACCTTGCCAATTGACATCTTTAGAAATTCCGCCTTGTTCTCCTTCAATTACTTTTTGGAGCCTTGGAACAGAAACAGTATTGATATAGTCCATCTGTTCAATTCCAATAAATCTTCTATTCATTTTCATAGCAGCAGCTTGGGTTGTTGCTGAACCCATGAAAAAATCCAAGACTATATCATTTTCTTTAGTAGTCATATCTAGAATTCTCTTAATTAGTCCCTCTGGTTTAGCTGTATCAAAAATATTCACACTTCCAAATAAACCTAGAACTTCCTTAGTTCCAGAATTGCCTTTTGGTATATCATCCCATATTGTAGAATAAGGAACGCCATCTTTTAAGTCAGATAAAAATCTTTTTAGTTTAGGTCTACCTTTCCCATCAATACCGAAAAAAATCTCATCATTATCAAGTAAATTTTGCATTCTGGCTTTATTGTATCGCCAATTACCATTTGAACTTGGATAGAATTCTTCTCCTGTATTTGGATTTATTATAGGATAATAAAGTGATTTTACATAACGTCCACCTTTGACATTTGCCATTAGGTTATCTGATGCCCACGCCCCTTTGGGATGATTATCAGGATTTTTATACCTAGCAAGTTGTTCTTTATTTCTTTTCATTTTGAATATTTCTAACTGTTCAACATTTTTGACATACATCAGAATATATTCATGAACAGCCCCAATCACTTTATCATTAGGGGCACCACCACGCTTTTTCCAAATAATTTGACAGATAAAATTATTTTCACCAAATATACCATCCATTAATACCTTTAAATAATGACCTTCTTTGTCAGTTATTTGGACTAAAATAACACCTTCATTTGTTAGTAAGTCATAACAACTTTGAAGTCTATTTTTCATGAAAATTAGCCAAGAACTTCTATTAAACTTGTCGTTGTATTGAAATCCATCTTTTCCGGTATTGTATGGTGGGTCAATATAAATACATTTTACTTTCCCTGCATATCTTTCTTTCAATGAATGCAAAGCTAATAGATTATTACCTTTAATAATTAAATTATCTTCATTACTAAAAGAGTCAACTTTATGTTCACCATCAGAATCATATTTTTTTACATTCACAAATGCTTTCGGTGCTAAAAGGGTATCTATTTCATCTCTGGCAATGACTTCATTATAGAAAACTTCTTCTTTTCCAGTATCTTCTTTGGTCATACCACCTTCTAAAATGCAGTCTTTGTAAGGAAAATCTAACACCACATCTGTATTATATTGAAGATATTTCCCCTCACTTGATAGTCCAATCGTATTTGAATATTTAGTATAGCTATCTGTCCAATAATCTTTATATCTCAAAATGTCAATAAATTCTTGCACTTTAAAAATAACGACATCTCCAGCTTTTATCGAATAATTTTCTCTAATTTTCTGATTTTTTAATAATGCTGAAATTAACAAAGCATCATAATTTTTCAAATCATCAATAACCATTGGTCTTTGTAGCTCTTCACCGTTCCAATATTGCGGGAACTCTTTTAAAATATCTTTAATTTGTTGCATTAATCGAGTATCCATTTGTCAGCCCCTAATCATAATCTTGCCTTTCTAATTATAGCAAGCAGCCTCGTATAAGTCATGTATAAATAAAAGACAAGCATGACCATGCCTGTCTTTAGAACTTATATTTACTTTGTATTCCTAGGAATGAACGGCGATAATTCTTCAAACTTTTCTAATTCAAAAATCATAGCTTTTTTGTCAGGTATTAAATCTCCTTTAAATTGATACCTCATCTCTTCTTTCCATTTATCTCCCATTAGTGACCTGAGTAAATTTCTTATTGCACCATATTGCATCTTGATACTTCCTTTTTGTTGACTTTCAGGTTTTGAAAACGGAATAGACTTTAGAGAATTTGCTTTACATGCTTGAATAGCAAACACTTTATTTTCTCTATCTAAAAGTGGTTTTACGTGACTTGTATAACCTAATGCTTCTGCGATTGATTTATCAAACGTCAACGAATTTTTATTGAGAGTCAACAAATAACTACCAGTCGTTTCTACGCTAATTACTTCAAAATTATAATCGTCAAAATTTATTTTACTCATTATTGGTGTTCTCCTTTCGACAATACTTCAGCGACTTCTTCTTTTGTCCATTTCGTATCAATCACAATAAATCCTTTAAATACACCTGACTTAATAGTAGAAACAAAATTCCTAGGTTTTTCAATATTTTTGACAACTTTCTTTTTGAACCCTTTTCTTGGATTTAACAATAATTCTTGAACCAATTCCCAATCTTCTTCAGATACAATAGCAGGTAACCCATTTCTCAATAAATACTGGGGCTTCTCACCATGATTGACTTTTTTCTTATGTGTAAAGCAATCTACGGTAAAAGTCTTTTGCATGATAACTAAGCCAAAATACTTCTCATTTCTTAACACACGATAAATTGATGAAGATTTCCACTTATTGCCTGCTACAGTTGGTATATTCGTTTCATTTAAAAGACTTGCTATATCAACAGCCCGAACTCCTTCAAGAAAATTTTTATAGATGAAACGAACTATTTCAGCTTCTGATTCCTCAATAACAACCTTACCAAATCTATCTTTAGTAAATCCTAAGAAGTTATGTGTGGGAATTATAGGTAATCCTTTTTTAAATCGTTCAATAATAGACCATGTAATAGCTTCACTCTTCTGTTCACTCTCTGCTTGTGCTACTACACTTAACATTAATAATAATGTTTCACTAGTAGTATCTAAAGTATTTATATTCAAATCTTCAATATATACTCCTACAGGATTAGTTAACGCTTTCAATTCCCTGTAAATTGAAATAAAATCTAATACATTTCTTGAGAATCGACTAATATTTTTCACAATAATCAAATCAATCTTATTCAATCGGCAATCATTTAACATACGATTGAATTGTTCTCTTTTTTTGATAGTGGTACCCGATGCTCCTCTATCCGCATAAATATCAACTAGTTTCCATTCAGGATTCAACCTAATTTTCTCTTTATACGATTGTATTTGTAGCTCGAAACTCCCTGATTGGGATTCTGCATACGTGCTTACTCTGCAATATGCAGCTACTCTTTTCTTCTGGATATGCGAATCAGATATTTTTGCAGGAATAACTTCTACCTTACGCTTATTATCAAACGCATCTTGTATTTTTTTCTGTTGCTTTGTTACCTTCTTCTCCTTTCCAAAATCATTTTTCTTCACAATTTTCACATCCTAAATTGAAAAACCTACATTCTCATTATATTATGATAGGCTTTTAATACCAAGTAAAATAACTAAAAAGACAAGCAGAATAATCTACTCGCCCAAAAGGAAAGAGAACAGTGGACTAGACTGTTCTCTTAATTTAAATATGACTTTTTTTGTTTCGCATCTCTATAAATAAGATAACATCCTATTTCTATAATTGCAAATTTGTAGAACACTTTTTATGTTTTAACCTTTTGGTTTCACATAACTCAAGCTTGATTCTGCAGCAGAAGTTGCGTTTTTGAAGATTCCTTCCAATGAATCTTTTAGTGTCTCACGGAATAAAAGATATGCGATTAATACAAAAATACCAAAAATTACCACCGCTACGATTACAAAAAGTCCTTGTGAAGCTCCATCTGTCATGAAAAATGACCTCCTTTAATATAAAATTTTATACAAGAATAATGAATATTCATGTTATATTTATATAGTATCATCGTCATTTTTAAATTGCAATTTTAACTGTCGTATCAACACTTCACATCTAACTTTACTTATTTATATAAATCCAATTAATTGTTATATTTAATAAAAAAGTAAAGGGTATTTTATTGCTTTCAACAAACGTATATTAATCAATTCCTAACAGAAGTTCATCTGATATAAAAAAGAAAATCACTTAGAGGACATTATGAATATCATACCACCAAAAAAAGCATTGCCTCTATTTTCAAACCTCTTGAAATTAAAAGTATTTTCTAAAAGCTGGTAGATTGGAAATTTCTTCAAACTTATAATCGTTCAATTCTCAGTATCAACAATAACATGATTCAACATTTTCAATTCTTTACTGAAGCTATTGATTTTCAAACAAATCTGCAACCGACTACTTTGAAAGTATTGGCAAATACTCCTTATCAAAGCAAACACCAGAATATTTTATCAGCACTGAAATTGTTGCAACCGAATTAAAGAAATTAATCTAAATTGGCTATTCATAATTATGATTTTTTTATCTCAAATTTTGTGATAAAATCCATTTAAAAATCGACCTTCAAAAAAGCCAGTAAAATCAATAGTTTTCTGCTTGTTGACAAAATCAATAGATTATTGTTAAATCAAGCTTTTAAAGGACTATTTTTCAAAAAATACCTCTCAGACGACACGAAGAAAAATTTGTGGGTAATTCTACGCTTAAAGTTATCTGAAAGGTGTTTTTTGTATCGAAGATTTTCATAAACTATACTTAAACGTTTGTATATCAATATTTACATATAGTTTTTCAAATCATAAAACTGGTACAAGTAAAATTTTTATCTTTCCATCAGATTATGATTTAAATTAATATCCACAAAGTCATTTTACTATTTAAAAGTTCAAAAATATTTTATGGATTTCTACAATTGATTCTATGCTGCTTATTTTACGTTCTAAGACGTTTTAAATTTTTATGTATAATTTATCGAAAATAATTTCTAACACTCTCTAAAGATAATATATGCTGTTTAAAACACATTTAGAGTTATTTTATTATCTAAAAACTTCATTAATTCATTTTATATAATATTATGTATATTGTTGTTAGATAGAGGCTCTTATAGATTATCTAAGTACTTTCATTTAGTTAAATCAAAAAGAGATAAATATAGAATTTCGTTATATATAAAAATACATAATCACTGGTAAAGAGTAAATTTTAGCTATTTTACTGAACCTAAGCACATCGATTAAGTAAGCAAGATGACATCTTGCTGTCACCATAAAATATAAACACTGATATATCAACGTTTTATAGCTATTTTTATCACACAATTATCAAGTGTAAATAAGTTTTTGCGTAAAGATATGTGTGAAAACAGTTAAATTACCCTAGAATCTATTGACTTTTTTTGACCTTCCCATTATACACATCTAGAGGGAATATAAAAAGTGCGTATTGATTTTAGAAAAAACACGTAGTTTTCTATTGATTTTATTGGCTTTTATAAGCCTCCTCATTATACACATCTAGAGGGAATATCCTATATAGATGTGTATAATGATTTCTATCAATTATGCCAGTATTTTCTAGGGAAAACTATACGTATTTTTCTTGTTCAATACGCAATTTTGAATTGATATAAAAGAGATAATATTCTTAATATATAGAAATAACCCTTTATTATCAATGATTTCTAATAGAAAAAGACAGATAGAAACACTACCTGTCTAATATGCTAATTCACTTTATATATAACATTCTTAGATGAATACTTCTCCTTAATCCCTAACTGATTATACAATTCTTTAGTTAGTCTACACGTATTTAAACCATATTTATTGTATATATCCGCTCTTAGTTTCTTAAATCTTTCTGCAGTGTCACGAACCTTTAATCTTCTTGCTTTAGCTAACTTAGAAATAACATCCTTTTCGTATACATATCCTTTTTCTTCTATCTCGTTCATGATAATTCTAACTGAAGCTTTTTCCAATTTCTCACTTGCTTGGCTTAAATTACTGTCTGCTTTACTCATCTTTATTTTTTTCTGTTCAACAAGTGGTTTATAAGATTGTGGAAAATCCTGATAAGCCTTTTCTTCTCCAAAAAGTCTATATACCAATTCATAACTTAAACTACCGACTGTTACTTTATTTTCTCTTAAAACCTTAGCGATTCCTTCACTAACTGCTGTGTTTTCATCCGTCAAGTTTGTTGGTTCGTAGATGTTACTCGTTCTTAGCTTAGTGCAATCTTTCTTTTGTTCCAGTATCAAACCATTAAATATATCCTTAGGAATTTCTGCTTCTGGTTTCTTTTTAACAATCTCAGTAACAATCATATGATAAAGAATTTTTCTTGTCCTATCTAAGCTTACTTTCTTTTGGTTCGTTACTCTAGCTAATTGCTTTGCCAGATTTTTAATGCTGTAATAATTTAAATATCTTAGTTCACCATTATCATCCATATAAACATAATCATACATAAAGTCTAAAACAATAGGAATCTCAACTTGATATTTACTAAAATATTGATAGAGTTCAGGATACGTTTGTTTTAATTCTCCTGATTGTAGTTCTCGCTTAAATTTTTGAGCATTAAATTTACTTTGACCTAGTTGTGAAGTATTTGTTACAGTCGAGCCAGTAAGTTCTACTAATAAATTAACTACTTCGATTGAAGATATTTTTAAATAACGCTCCAGTAAAGAGATAATATTCCCACAATACTTATTGCTGGCAGAAAAACATTTATATAGATAAATGCCATGTTCTTCAGCATAAAACACACTTGCACTAGGATTATCTTCTTTATGGAAAATATCAAAAAATGGATTTTCTTCAGATAATTCAAGAAACTCTCTCATGTCTAATGATTTAAAATAGTTCATTGCATTATAATCATCAGGAAATTCTTGTTTATAATTATCTCCTAGTTTATTTTTAACAATATCCAATCTACCTAATTTTAATAATTCATAATTAGGTATAGAATCATCAATCATTTCACCACTTATAGCTTTGACCTCTTTAGAAATATCTGTATTTCTTACCTCTGCTAATTTTATAGTATCTAACCGATTATCCCAATCAATCACTTCATAGCCACTATTGCTTCCAAAAAATAATCTATTGGTTTGACCAACGCTACTATCTGCTTGTGGATACTTTTTAAATAAAGATTGATAAATCTGTTCTATCACTTGGTTCTCAGTCACCAATTTGTCTAAATGAAAGACCACTCTAAATTTATCAATTTCAGAATATATATCGCTAAATGTTCGATAAATAAAACAAGCATTTTCTTGCATAAATGTGTCTTGTTCTAAATCTTCGATAGTATAGAAATTATTTTCATCCTTATTATCAAAATCCAACATCACTAGTTCTTGTCCGACAATCTTCGTCATTTTTGATAACTTATTTTCTGATAATTCAGCTAAAACCACTGTTTTTCCATTTACTGCTAATTCTTCTGCAAATTCTTGTATTGTTATTTCTCTTAGATTATTCATAATCGTATTAGAAATCTTTTTCACCATATACTGATTGGGTTTTTCTTTATTCGGAATATTACTTAGATAAACTTTCATAGTCACTGTCCTCCAACATTAGTAATCTTCCGTATTTTCTAACAATTACTTTCTCTAAAAGCACCGTTTTTTCTTCTGTCAATCCACGTTTTCCTTTTCTAAAATTATGCAAGTTTTGGTTATGAATACCGATTGCCTTAGAAAACACAGTCATTTTAACTCCGTAAATTTTATCTAAGATATGTAGCAAAGCTTTTACCTTTTCTTGTTTCTCAATCAATTCCTCTTCTGTTAATTTTTTTACATTCATATATTTATCCTCCATTAATTATTTTATTAATCATTGTTGCCGGACTATATCATCATTTCAATCTGAAGTAAAGTAATTCTGTCACAATCAGACACTAAAAAATAATTAGTGGCTTTTTATCAAAAATCATCTTTTATAACTTCCCTTTTTCTACGACTTTTTTAAATAGATAAAAAGAACTTAATAACCTTGATATATCAAGGTTTATTCTAATTATATATATATCTACATATTAAAAAAACACCTCTCAGATTCATTTAAGCGTAGAATTACCCACAAAAATTTTTTCGTGTCGTTTGAGAGGTGTTTTTTCAAAAATCCATTGAAAAATCGTTGATATTACAATAATCTTGTATTTCTGTCAACAAGTAGAAAACCCTTGATTTTACTGGCTTTTTAAAGGGTCATTTTTTAAGTGGTTTTTGACAATATTTTTGAGATAGATTTTTGTAAAAAAAAGAGACATGACTTTACTCACATCTCTTCTAACAATTCTTTTTCTTTTGTTACTACATGTTTCTCCCAAAGACAAGCTACTAATTCTTCACTGAATAATACTCTCTCTTGTTCTTCAATAGATAAATTTGTAAATTCCGTGTATAGAGCCTTAGCTATTTTATTGATTACTACTTTAGGAATAGTTACATTCGCTTGAACAAATACTTTCTTCACTTTATTTTGAACATATTTCTTTCGGGCTAATTGATTAGTATTCATCTATTCTCCTTACATGA